>JAIETE010000033.1 GCA_019745505.1 Candidatus Obscuribacterales bacterium
GCCTTCTATCACACCATCAAGAAATAGATCAATAACCGGCTAGGGGCGCCTGGAGCGCGTCCATAGTTAAAGTCTGCGGTAAGAGCGCTGGGGCAAGACTTTTGCCGCGGACTGGGGTTTTTGATTGAGCATTTGGAGCCACGTATATGACACGAGAAGCTTACGAAACAGCGAAGGGAGGGCATAGCCAGGATGCCGATTCTCACACTCAAGCTTTGCACCGGGATTTGCACTCGACTGGACGAACGGAGACGAGGGCGGCATGGAATCGGATGTCTCACTCGACCAATGACGCCCAGCCCGCAGATCTTGAGTTTGACGCCGGCAAATTGCCCAATTACACCAAGCCGGTTTTGAAGAATGGGCACTACCAGGAGTATCACTTCAATAAGAAAGAATGGCCGACGGCACAATCCGCTATGTCCGCGGCATTCTTGAGCAGCGATCCAAGAGCCGTTGATTGGGCGCGTGATATGGCCAACCCGAAGACGCGCGGTCGTGCGCTGAGTGATTCCGACCCAAACAAAGCCGCCGGACTTTCGGCTGCCGCTCACAGCAGTGATGCGCACGTGAGAGATTGGGCGCTGGCGCACATGGACAAAAGCAGCCGCCAGGCTTTTTTGGAAGAGCGCTCCAGGCAAGATGCAAGCAAGAGAGAATCTGAGGCGAAATCCGCTCATTCAGACAAGCCTTCAGCTACGGACATCGGACGAGACATCGGACTAGACATCGGACGAGACACCGGTAGAGCCATTGGAAGAAACTCTCACGGACAGAGTCCGAACAGCGTCGAGCGGACTCCTTACAGTGGCGCGACTCACAGAGAAGCTGAAAGTGTTGTTACGGAAGGCGACGAGAGACCATCCGGCTCCAGGCTTGTTCGTGAGCTCGATGAACTGGCTGATTACGAAGACCGCTTGAAGGCGCCCAAACGTCAAAAGCCAATTATGACCGACAGTGAAGGATATGTGATCGATCTGCCGCAATCCGAGACAAATTACCGTCATCTCTCCAAGATGGTGCCCAACGAGAGCATGTACACCGAGGGTGGTATCAGATGCGCGGATAAAGCTTACACCGCAGGAGTTACTATCTGGCCGTTCGATCGAGTCGGTGTTTTGTTCACCGAAGCTAACGAAAACTGCGAGCTGGCTGAGACTGTGGAAACAGCTTGTCTCTTACCGGAAGTGCTGGCGATGGACAGTGCTCATGCGCGCACAGCCGAGGAAGCAAGACGTATTTCTAAGTCTGTGATCACCGCCACGAAATTCTGTACTGAAACGATCGATGCAGCGACCAGAGAAAAGAAGCGCCTTCAGGCTGAAAAATTAGCCGAGGAACGTGAAGACGCCGATGAGGAAGAAGAAGACACCGAGGACTGAAAAGAGAACTCTGACGCCTGACTCGCGAGCTATAGCCACCGGTTTCTGAGCAACTCAAAACTATTCCCGCCCAGTGCTTTATCATATGCATCGGAGTGGTCGGAATGTTTCTTAGCAGGTTGCTCGGCTGGAACGAATGGAGAGTAAAAACGTAGCCATAATTGGAGGAGGTCCGGCTGGTCTAATGGCTGCCGAGACCTTGATCAACGCCGGGCTTGGCGTCGATGTTTACGAGTCGATGCCCACATTGGGGCGCAAGTTTCTCCGGGCCGGTCTCGGCGGTCTCAATATTACTCATAGCGAGCCGTTCGAGGTTTTCTGCACCAGGTACGGCGATAAACAGCAAAAGATGCAAGAAATGCTTGATGCATTCACTCCCGGTTCACTTTGCGAATGGGTGCACGGGCTTGGTATCGAGACTTTCGTCGGTACTTCCGGTCGCGTTTTTCCTAAGGAGATGAAAGCGGCTCCATTATTGCGCGCCTGGGTGCATCGTTTGCGAAGTGCGGGGGTTCGCTTTCATCTGAATCACAGCTGGCGTGGTTTTAACGAACAAGGACATCTGAGATTTTCCAACTCCACCGAAGAGTTTTCAATAAACCCGGACGCTGTGATTCTTGCCCTTGGTGGCGCCAGTTGGCCTCAATTAGGTTCTACAGGCACCTGGCTTTCTTGGCTCAATGAGATTGGTGTGGAAACGGAGCCATGGCAAAGCGCTAATTGCGGATTTGATGTCGCCTGGAGCGAGCATATCCGCGAGAAATTCGACGGCATGCCACTGAAAACGGTATCGCTTACTTTCACTGATTTGCAGGGACGAAAAGAAACCCGGCAAGGCGAATTGCTTATCAAAGAGTATGGTATCGAAGGTGGTTTAATCTATTCATTTTCAAAGCGACTGCGTGACTTTATAAGTGCAAAAGGAGAGGCTACTGTTATGCTTGACCTTTTGCCGGGACGCACAAAGGAACGCGTGGTGAAAGACCTTTCGCGCCCGCGCGGCTCTAGATCTCTGTCCCGCCATCTACAGAATTGCCTCGGTAATGATGCTTTGAAGCGTGCGCTACTTTATGAGAGGGTCCAGAGAAAAACTTTCGATGAGCCTCAGGCTCTGGCAAAGTTTATCAAAGCGCTTCCGCTCACGCTTAAGAGCCCCCGTCCAATTGTCGAAGCCATCAGCAGCGCCGGCGGCGTCAGTTTCAGTTCTCTTGATGAGCACCTGATGTTGAAAAAACTGCCTGGGACTTTTGTCGCAGGAGAGATGATCGATTGGGAAGCTCCAACTGGCGGCTATCTGCTGACTGCCTGCTTCGCCAGCGGACGCTGGGCAGCCAACGGAGTGATTGAATGGCTAGGGCAGAAGCTCTAATTGACGTAGCGCGTAACGAGCAGTGAGCAATGAGCAGTATCCAACCATCAGCAATCAGGACTGCCCTGTTTTGCCGTTGAGCGCGGTTGTTGCGGTAGTGTTTTGAGTAAAGCCGAATGGCTTAACCCGCATTTCTCTGCGAATTTTCCACTATGCGCCCATCTTCCATGTAGACAATTCGGTCGGCGATATCCAGGATGCGATTGTCGTGAGTAACCAGGATAATGCTCGAGCCCTTTTTTCTCGCAAGGTTAAACATCAGATCGACCACGTCTCGACCGGTCTTTTTGTCGAGAGCTGCGGTCGGTTCGTCGGCTAGAACCAGCAAGGGGGACGGCGCCAGCGCCCGCGCGATAGCCACTCGCTGCTTTTGTCCGCCGGATAGCTGATCTGGATATTTTTCAAAATGCCCCGCCAGCCCGACTTCTTCCAGGAATTGCCGTGCTTGCCGTCTGGTCTCCGACGGGTCTATGTTGTGCAGCTCCAGTCCCATAGAGACATTCTGCTCAGCCGTGAGAAAGCGCAGAAGGTTGTGTTGCTGAAAGATGTATCCAATATTCTTGCGCGTCTCAACCAAAGTCTTTTCGTCGACACCGACAAGGTTTTTGCCCAGCACATTTATCTCGCCTTCCATGGCTGTTCTGAGTGCACCGATAAGCGTGAGGAAAGTAGTCTTTCCTGAGCCGGACGGTCCCATCAATATGACGATTTCGCCTGGCGCAATTTCGAATGAGACATTGTCCAATATCTTCTTTCGCAACTCGCCCGCGCCGAAATAGTGGCTCAAATTCCGGACCCGTACGACATCTTTTAAAGCTCGTGTGATTGTTGCTTCCATCTAGAACACCTCCGCCGGATCCGCCTGGCTGAGTTTGCGCAGCGCTATGCTCGCAGAAAGAGTGCACATTACCAGTGCCATTACGAACACCAGACCGGCTCGCGCCGCCGTCATATACACCGGCATGGATGTGGCGTCCTGAGCTACCTGGTAGAGAATCAGACTAATGATGTAGCCGGGCAGGAAGCCGGCGATTGAGAGAATTATCGACTCCTGGAATACGACTCTAAGAAGATATTCGTTGTTGTAACCGATTGCTTTGAGAGTGGCGTATTCGGGCAGGTGGTCGGCGACGTCTGAATGCAATATCTGGTAGACGATGACCACACCAACGAGAAATCCGACCAGCACGCCAAGCCCGAAAATGAATCCGATGCCTGTGCCTTCCGCCCAGTATTTCTTTTCCACTTCGGCAAACTCGGCTTTTGTATAAACGGCGACTTGCGAGCCGAACTGCCGCTCCAGCATGGACTTCACTGCTTTGGCGTCGGTCCCCGGACGCAAGCGCACCAGACCCAACTCGACTGTATTTGGTTCTGTTCGATCAACAAGAAATGGAAACGTGGTATCACTGGTGATGACAGTTCCGTCGGCTGCAAACGAAGCTCCGATTTTGAAAAGTCCGGCAACTCTCACAGATTTTTTGTTGAGTTCCACGTCCACGTTGCCCTTCTTGAGCAGCTCTTTAATGTTTCCATAGTCAAGTCGAGCGGCCTCGTCGAACAATACATTCCTGAAGAGTTTTAGCTTGTCGAGATTCTCATTGACAGCCGGCAGCGCGAAGCTGGGTTTGGCAGGGTCGACGCCAAAAACCAGGATCATTCGATGCTGTCCATTTTCTGGATTGCGCCAGGGCAAAGATGACAGACGCACGCTGCTGACAGACTCTACTTCCGGCAGCGCTCTAGCTTGAAAGACTCTGCTCTTTGGAAAACTTTTGGGAGAGAAGAAAGTCTGCTGTTTCGGGTGCGCCAAAACTATGTCAGCAAGCAACAAGTCGTGCGGGCGCGTCGCACCTAAAAACAGCGATTCGAGAAAGCCCAATTGCATAAAGATCAAAATGCACGCAAAGGCAATGCCCGCGACGGCTACCAAAAGTCGCATCTTCTGCCTGGTAAGAAGCAGCCATGCCAGTTTATCTCTTACTCGAATCATGATTCTCAGCGCTGTCGCCGATGAAGCGACACTCCACTTGCATGTTTGTAAGTTTCTCGACCAGAGCATTGTCTTTTGGGTCGACTGCTATTTTCACCTCGACTACACGCGCATCGCTTCCCGCGCTTGGTTCTTGTGAAAAAACACTTTGCCTGGCCACTTCCCAGCCGATGTTCAGCACCTTGCCTCTTGCCTGACCGGACATTCCGTCACCTTCGATGATGGCAGGCTGTCCGACTCTCAGACGCGGCAAATCGCTCTGGTACACCTCGGCCACTGCCACCATTTGTTGTGTATTGCCGAGATCGATGATACCTTTGGCACCGATTGTTTCACCCGGTCGCGCGTTGATTTTCAAAACCCTTCCGCTTCTGGGTGATACAACTTTGCACAGCGACAGATCGAGGGCGACCCGATCACGTCGGGCTTCCGCTTGCTTGAGTTCGGCTTCGGCAACAGCGACATCAACCGGACGCACTTCCGCTACGCGATTCAAGTTGGCTTCTGCTTCCTCGATTCGAGAACTAAGAGTCTCGTCAACACGCTGCTTCTCCGACAAGACTTCTGCAAGAGCCGCTTGATTGGTCTTCATTGTCGTCAATTTCGCATCGTACTGCGAGTGGCTGACAGCACCATCTGCCACCAGTTGTTTATAGCGCTCGAATTCGTTTTTGCTGAACGCCAGATCGGCGCTCGCCTTTGTGATAATTGCTTCCTGGTTTCTAATTCGATTGTTTCTCTCGCGCTTGAGCGAATCAAGGTTTGCTTTCGCCGCCCCGATTTCGCCAAGTTTTGCACCAGCCAAAACTTTCTTCAGCTGAGTCTTCGCCAGGGCTACCGCTTCTTGCGCTTGCTGAAGCTCTTTGGACAGCCTCGGCTCCGCGTCCATCACGCAGATGACTTGCCCGGCTTTCAGCCAATCGCCTTCGTTGACGAGTAATTTCAAAATGCGCTCGTCTTTGAGAAACGCCGGAACCGACACGCGCGAAACCTGACTGAGCGGCTCAAGCCGTCCGATTGCCGCTACGCTTGCCGGTGCTATGCCTGCGCCTGAATGTGACGTTGAAGTTGAAGTTGAAGTTGAGGTTGAGGTTGAGGTTGAGGTTGAGGTTGAAGTTGAGGTTGAGGTTGAGGTCGAAGTTGAGTTTGACGCTGCGGCTGCCAAATTCCTGCTGGCTGGTGTCACTTCAACCGGATTTCCTAAGAGGTTAGTGTTTAGCAGAGAGGCAATGCCGAATGCATTTTCGGCGGGCCGATATAGAAACACGCCAGCAGAAAGAATTGCCATAGCAAGAGAAACAACTATGCATGCGATCAATGTCTTGCGGTTAGGCTTTAGGCCGGTCACTAATTGCGCGCTCTGGTTTTGGCCTTGGCTTTTGCCTTGGCTTTGGCTTTGGCTTTGGCCTTGGTTTTGACCATGGTCACCCTGGTTCTCACCTTCGCTTTGACTCAGGTTCCGATTTTGGTCTTTAGTTTTGTCCAAACAGCTAAACATGGGAGTCTCACTTTATTTCTTCAACTAATGCAAAAACGACTGTGCAAGAACGATTGTCACTTTAGTTTCGAGTAGCGGCGGACGGCATCTGAGATAAGTTGGCACTGCCTTCCAATATCGGGGCTCTGTTGCTGAACATAAGGATCTGTCGAAAAGCCGCATAGATAGCTATAAACAAACATCGCCGCTTCATCGTCTTCCAGAGCCAGATAGTCTTTCAAAAGCTGCATGTACTGGCTGTAAGCTCTCTGCACACCGGGCATAGAAAAAAGTCGCTCGTCCCCGTGCTGGCGTGCAAAATCCAGCCAGACCATGCACTGTTTCGCAAGGTAAGTTCTGTATTCGACAACCTTATTTATGAGGATGGTCATGCGTTTGTCCAAGCTTGGTGGCGTCGGCAGCTCGGCAACAATGCGCAAGTCGTGGTCAGCCTGGAAGGTCACGAGGTCTTCGAAAATCTGCTCCTTGCTGGAGAAGTAGTGGTAGAGAGTGCCGGTCGAGACTTCCAGGTGCTCGGATAGCCCGCGCATAGTTACCTGTCCGTAACCGCGCGCGGCAAAACACTCGAAAGCCTTGCCTAGAAGCTCTTTGCGGTATTCTTCGTGGTCTACTATCTTGGGCATTATTTTATACCGAACGTTTGTTATAAAATAATACCTCAAGCCTGGGTCGGTCGTCAATGATTGCTTGACCGCGGCGTAACAAAGGTTTCGCAAACCCGCCACCACAGAAATTCGTGAACGCTTCAGGAAATTCTTCGAATCCTGTTGCACCCGGCGAGGCAAAACTTTCGCCCCACCGCCCCCGCAAGCCTCACCCGCGCACCAATCAGCCGAACTAATCCACCACAAGGATGGCCGAGATAACGGAGTTTATCTGCTGAACAATCTGACTCCAACCCGGGACATGCTCGAAAAAACGTAGAATGTCTGAGAGACGCATCTCATCCTCGAGGCATCAATGCAACAGAGACACCCTATTTTTTTAGTTTGGCTGGCTGTGCTTTTGACATTAGACTTAAACCCATTGGCATACGCGCAATTTGCAGATGTTGCCGATCGACAGCTTCGCGTTGCAATAAATCCCTCAGCACTTGAAACAAAGCTTCTGGACTCAACAGATCAGAAGAAATTCAACAGCGCGATCTGGCAGGCTTCTGAATTCGCCAGACAGAAGATGGTTTTGAGTTTGCTGCGCATGAACCTGTTTAGCAAAAATCGAAACGAAGTACGTATCCTACTTGGTGAACCAAGCGCAACCCGTAACGGGGCCGGAGAAGTAGACATTTACGAACTCGGAGAATTTGAGGGACGAAAGATCGCTCTTCAAATTCACTATTACCAAGAAAAACCGTCCAGTCTGTACATCTGCCAGCATTGTGAGCCTGGATTTTTGCACTTCAAAGCCACCGATTGGCATTGGAAAGATCCAGACATGAAAGACGCGGCGAAAGATTTCAATCGTTCGTTCCTTGTGGTTGGATGCCCGGTTAAGCATCTTTGTCAGATTATGGGTCACCCCCAGAAAGAAGGGGCTATCTGGAAGTGTGGCTCAATTGAGCTCGAATATACACCGGATAATCAAAAGGTAAAGCGCTTCAGAATGACTCCGGATCATCATGCAATCACGGACACAACTGATTGGGAAACTGATGATTTGCGCACCGTTGATGGAAGCTACGCAACTTCTATGGCTGTTTATTTGCGCCATGACGACTTAATGCATATCTTCAACAAACCTTTGATGAAATTCGACAAGTCTCGATGGGATAACTGCTGGAATCGAGATTTCATGCTGTTCGATCTCGGTCGCAACTACAAACTAATTAGCAAGACAAGGTCCGAAATTCGGGAGCATTTTGGACAGCCACAGATTACAGAAAGCACTCATCCACCAGAGTTCAATGGTAAGGAATTGAAAATGCGCTTTGCGCAACACAAACCCTACACGAAGTTTGACTGGTACGCATTGAAAGGAACGGGATGCTGTATTCCTTCAGATCCAGGTCTATACCTCGAGCTAGTCTACAAAGAAACCAACGGGATAGAAGTCGTCGCAGGATACAGAGTTATTGAGTCCGATGTCTTTCGCGATGGCGAAAAGGAGATTCTCGGAGTCGCTCTCAACGAGCTATATGAAATACGCAACCCTCGAGGTACAACAGGAAAATGACACGGCTCGGGCGGCTCATTCAGGCAATGTCACGTGCCAAATGATAAATCTGTTCAGCTCGAAAATAAATCAAATTGGTGATTTAACGCGCCTCTAGTCCCAAGCGAGGAACACTATCATCATAACGGGGGAGCGGCGCATCGGAATTGAGCTTCCGCAGTTCTCTAAGAGCTTCAATTACAGCTGCAGGATCGCTTACACTATTGAAGCCTATCCATTTGTCTGGTCCATCCAATTGCGGAACACGGACGAAACTAATGTTGTAGTACTTGCCTGTATCAAAACTTTGGTAGGAGACTGCAATATTTATCTCTTGCGGATAGAAGCTCTCGACATTCCACTGAAATCTTTCCTCCAACTGAGGTCTCTGAGGGTAGAGCCTGATGGCCCGTTTGTTTGTAATCACATAGAACGTATTTTGCGGTACCAGGCGATCCAAATTATCAAAAGAAGATAGTAAACAGGCGAACGAAAATAGACCCGGAACACCAAACAAGAACACAAGCGCAAGTTTTATCCCGACACCTGCACCAGCGGCAGCAGGCGAAAGAAATGTGTACACGGACAAAGAAACAAGCACTAATGAGACGATAAAAAGAATTCTCTTTGTCGACCGGGACATTTGGTATCGACCACTCTCAATTTTGGGATTCGGTTGCCCCTGCCAGAGTACATACTCTTCTTCTTTCAAGTATGGCTGCAACAGACGCATTAGATGACTTTGATCCGGCGCGGCTAGTAGCCGCTCGACCGGGAATGTTTCAGACGTGGAAAGGGAATCTGCAGACACTAACCAGACCTCAAAATGCCTTCGAATTGATTATCAAGCATCCCTAGTACTACTTGGTGACTTTACTGTCATAATATGCACGTTTCCTTCCAAGTTGAAAAACGCGGTGCCTGCAATAGCGGAGCACCGGGAAATCCGTGATTCGAAGCCATCTCATCCGCGTGCACCCCATGAAAGATAAAGTCTTTACCGCCATCCTTGCAGCAGTCGCGCTGCTGATACTCGGCATCTACATCTCAACATCGATGCAGAGCGCAAAATCGCACCAGCAGCGCATACCAATTCGCATTGGCTGGCAATTGGCAACCTCGACTCAAGGACAGCTTGTCGAGGTTCTGAAGCGGACCAACCTTCTGGACCGGCTCGGCTTGGACCCGACTTTCGTTCCTTACAGCTCTGGAGAGCCTGAAGTCGCAGCAGCCCTCCGAGGTGACCTCGACGTTATGTTATCGAGCGGTCAATCGGTCAACAACTTGCTCGCCCGCGGCGGCAAGTGGAAGGTAATGGGACGCCTCCACTTTATTCCAGCGGCTCTCATGGTTCCACCCAACTCTCCGATCAAGGATATAAAAGACCTCAAAGGCAAGACCGTAGCCTGCACGTTCGGAACCATCGGTCATCGAGAAGCCACATTAAAGGAAAAGGCGGCAGGACTCGTTCCGGACAAGGACGTCCGCAATGTCAACATGGACATACTGCAAATCCAAAAATTGGTCGGGGCGGGCGGCCGAGAGAAGTGGGGAAATTTCGACGCAGTGGCAGTGTACGAACCGGATATATCTCTCTTCAAGAATGAAGGATCGGCACGACTGTTGAGCTCGCACCGCGGTGTCTGGCTAGTATCGGTATCCGAAAAATTTGTTGCTAACAATAGAGAGTCTGCGATTCATTTTTTAGAAGCAATTGTCCAATCTTGGGAGTTTTTCAACACTTTTCGAGAGAGAGTCAATCAGTGGTACATCGATGATTCGCAGTTCGGATTTACCTCTGAAGCTCTCAATTCAGCGGCCAAAGAAGACCCAAATTTCGGAGCCAAGTCGCTAGCAGAAATAGACCTTGAACTGAACGACGAAGCAATAAAAGTACTGAAAGTCGGGGCCAAGTGGTCACAGGAACGCGGATACACGCAGATTGAAGTGCCGATTTGTGAATCTATCGATCAGTCATTGCTCGCTGCTGCCAAGAAAGCGCTTGTCGCCGGACATCACGAAAAACCCCAGGTTATATTGCCCTCGACTCGCGAAGTCTCGCTAAAGGATGAGAGTGGGGATTTCCTTGGTTCTGTACCTTTGTGGGGAATCTTCGTACTGCAGGTCATCGTCACACTAGCGTCGATTGAAGCGGGACAATGGCTTGGTGTTCGTCGAGCTCTTCTGCCGGAGAATCAGCGCGAATCAGAAGCTGCCGTCAGCGCAGTCTCGGGGGCGGTGCTTGCACTTCTTGCCTTCGTGCTTGCCCTCACATTTGGTGCCGCAGCAAGCCGGTATGACCTGCGCAGAGATGCGCTTCTTGGTGATGTGAACGCTATTCAGACTACCTACATGCGTGCTGGACTCGTTCCAGATCCACACAAGACGCTGACAAGATCGCTTCTGCGCGACTATGTTGAAGTCCGTATGAATATTGGCGATGTATACGGAGATGCTGAGCAGCTGAGAGTGCTGCGGACTCGTACGGCTGCGCTTACGAGTATGCTATGGGCGCAGGCGGAGGAATTGTCGGCAAAGGACACCAATGATATTTATGCTCTCTTTTCTGAAGGCATCACGGATATGGTCGAATACCAAAATAAACGTGTAGCGTTCGGTGCTAACTTCCGCATTCCTACATTTGTTTGGATAATTTTAGTTTTGGCTTCATGCATTTCGATGTTCACGATGGGCTTTCAATTCGGTATCACCGGCAAACGCAGCTTCCCATCGCAACTCGCACTGGTGCTTACCTTCGCGTTGGTAGTCCAACTTATCTATGATTTAGACTCCCCTGGCAAAGGCTTCATTCATCTAAACCAACAACCGATGATTGATCTCTATCAAAGTCTTTCTAAGTGACCTGCACACCATCTGACAAGCGTGCTATCGAGCACTCTTGTTAGCCAATCGGCGCAACTTTGAAAGTCGTCGCTTCTCTTTTGGTGACAGATCTTGATCGTTTACAACCTCAACGACTGCTTGAGGGGACTTTGCGCTGTAGCCGGTCTTCATCCAGTCTAGTAATTTCTCGACCAGCGGAGGAGTGGATCTGCCCTCTTCGAGAACAAGATGTTCGCCCTTTCCATCAATGAGAAATGTCTTGTTGGTGGAAGGAACATCGCTGAAGAGTTTTGCAACAGCACGCGGCGACACCAGATTGTCGCCAAGCCCTTGCACAACCAATACCGGCTTCTCGAGCTGCTTTGCATAGGCATCTGTCTTGGCAATGAAGTTCAAAAATGAGGTCGCTTCTTTCCAAGATAGTTTCAACTTGTGAGAAGGATCTGTCAGCCAGTGCTCGGCAAGATCAGGATCTTTCGTCGCCTGGTGTATGATGGCGCGCCCGGCCGGACCCGGCTGATTGCCCGAATACAAAAACAGCTCGAAGACACCTTTTACGGCTGTCTGGCGCTTCTTCAGCAACTTCCATGCCGGTGCGGAGCAAACAACACCATCGACTAAAGTCGGATTCTCAGCGGCGATTCGTATCGCCAGAGCGCCGCCCATCGATTCGCCCACGAGAAAAACCTTGTAGTCTGGCTGCTCCTTGTGGATATTGCGAAGCAGCTCTGCAACATCATTTACCGTCTTAACGCAATCGAGTTTCGCCCGCTCAGGGATGCCCCTGTCAGGTCCAAAACCGCGCACATTGACACCAAAACCATCAATTCCGTTAGCCGAAAGTTCTTTACCAAGGGGCTTATAGGCCCTGGCGCACAGACCGAGCCCATGAATGCATACGACGACGATTTTGGCTGGCGAGGGACTCTTCCACTCAAGCATATGGGTCTCACCGACTATGACGCAGGAAGGATCCTCCGTGCAGCGAGTGCCGATAGCATTAGCGCCAGAACTAGCTTTTGCAGTGCATTCGTCCGCCAGCGCCGGGGCGGCGATGTTGCCAGCGAGCATCACGGCAATGCTACCCGCGAGCAATACTGCAAAGCCACCCGCGAACATTTCGGTAAAGTTGACCGCAAGCAATGCAACAACGAGCATTGCACGGATAAACTTATTCGCTGGTCCTTTGTGCCCCATTGTTGAGCTCTTCCCGCTTCACTTGTTTGCTTGTTTTGCTGGCTGCACTGGCTGTACTGGCTGTGTTGGCTGTACTTGCTGTGTTGGCTGTACTTGCTGTACTGGTTGTCCCTGTTTAACTTCTTGCACTTCACTCGCGTGTCCTGATTTCTGCCCGACCGAGCAGCTTCGGGACATTCAAGTAGAGATGCCGAGTTTCGGCAATATCCATAGTTGCAGCGCGAAATACAGCGAGATAGCGCCGACGAACCATATCACAGTTTCCATAACGGACTTCTCTCCTTTTCGCTTCACAATTTCAGTCGTTTCATTCAGCATAAGAACACTCGTCCTTTTTCATCGATTACTTAGCCCGCACTTGCACCGGCTGAGGCAATACTTCCATTCTCGCATTTGCGGGCTGCATTGTGTTCCATGTGAGGTAACCACCCGACAGGTTGCGGACGCTATAGCCATTCTGCCTGAGAAGTCGCGAGGCATTATACGAGCGCTGACCACTCTGACAGTAGGTGACGATTTCCTTTCCTTTCGGAATTTCAGACAGCCGATTTCTCAGCTCAGGCAGCGGAATGTGAATGCTGCCAGGAATGAAACCTCTTTCGCGCTCACCCTTCGTGCGCACATCGACCAGGCAGGTCTTACCGCTGTCCAGCGCACCAATTTGATGCCACTGCACTTGCTCAACCAGTCCATCAAGCACATTTGTGCCGGCCATTCCCGCTAGATTTATTGGGTCTTTTGCGGAGCCAAACGGCGGCGCATAAGCCAATTCCAGCTCCGACAGGTCGCGAATAGTCATGCCCGCTTTAATTGCTGTGGCTAAAACATCTATTCGCTTATCGGCGCCTTCTTTGCCGACAACCTGCGCGCCAAGCAACGCTCCCGACTCTTTGTGGAAAAGCACCTTCATGTCCAGACGCTCGGCGCCAGGGTAATAACTGGCGTGATGACTGGGGTGGAGGTAGATGGTTTCATATGGAGTTTTGCTCGCCTGCAACAGCCCTTCGTTGAGCCCGACACAAGCGACAGTCAAATCGAACACTCGCAAGATCGCCGTACCTAAGGTGCCACCATAAGATTTCTTAGCGCCGAAGATATTGTCTGCAACAATGCGTCCCTGCCTATTCGCTGGTCCGCCCAGCGCAATGAGAGTCCACGTGTTGCTTATTGGATTGCGCACCTCGATTGTGTCTCCCACCGCCCAAATATGCGCGGCGCTGGTTTCGAGATACTCGTTGACGCGGATGCCACCACGCTCTCCTATGGTCAAACCAGCTTCGCGCGCAAGCGCAACTTCGGGTCGCACACCGAGACCGAGAATTACAAGATCGGCAGAAATCGGCTGGTGATCGCCGGCTAGCACCCAACAACTCTTCGGAATTTCTTCGCCGACGCCCTCAGGCGGGAGGAAACCTTTGATAGATTGACCGAGCACCAATTTCACACCATGCTCGCGAAGTTCTTTGTGTACAAGCTGAGCCATTTCCGGGTCTATCGGTGCCAGCACTTGATCCTTGCCATCAATCAGCGTGACATCAAGTCCCCGGCGAACAAACTGCTCGGCCATCTCGAGTCCTATGAAGCCACCGCCCGCGATGACAACGGTGCGAGGGTTTTGGCTTTCAACCCACGACTGTATCGTCTCTACATCTTCAATACTACGCAGGGAGAAAAGCCCAGGAAGGTCGATACCAGGAACCTTCGGTCGGATAGCTGCGGCGCCGACAGAAAGGATCAGCTCATCGTAACTTTCATCGTATATCTTATTTGTATTGAGTTCTTTGACAGAGACGACTTTCGATTGTGGATCGATACTCACCACTTCGCTGCTGGTGCGAATGTCCAAATTCAATTTGTTCTTCAACGCCTCAGGCGTGACCACAATCAAATCATCTTGCGACTCAATCTCGCCGCCCAGGTAATAAGGCAGCCCGCAGTTCGCGTAAGAAACATAGCCGCTTCTCTCAAAAATGATGATCTGCGAATCCTCGGAAATTCGCCGCGCTCTGGCTGCTGCGCTCATACCACCAGCGACACCACCAACGATGACGATTTTCTTTGCTTTAGCGTCAGTACCATTAGCTTTCATATCGGTTGCCTCTGTGTCAAAAGTCTCTATGCCAAAAATCAAGGTATAAAAGTCACTGTTTAAAAGTCACTATGTAAGACTCACTATCGAAAACTCACGGTGTAAAAGTCTCACAGTAAAACTCAGCACCCATTAGCCCATCAGGAGCAACAGCCGGAATCACCGCCCTTCGACGGCGAGGAGGGAATTTCCAGCTTGTTCCACGGTGCTTTGCTTAGCAAAATGCCCAGCGCGCATGTCCCGGACAGTCCGGCAAAAGTCAGCCCAGCGCCGAAAAATCCAGGGATAACCAGGAACCAGGGGTTGACGAACACACCCAGCAAGACCCCGGTCAGAACGCCCGAACCTACTATTAATTGAATCTGGCGCTCAATTGGAAGTCTTCTCTTGCCTTCCTTTATAGGCAGTCCAGCCTTGCGCCAGGCGATCATGCCGCCTTCCATGACTTTCGGCTGAAAACCCCGCCCCATAAGGGCATAGGCACCGCGCTCGGCACGCTTACCGCTGCGGCAAATGACCACCAGCTGACCATTTCTGGGTACCTCTTCGCAGCGCGATTCGAGGGTTTCCAGCGGCAAATTGATGGCGCCTGCAATATGCTCAGTCTCATACTCTATAGGACTGCGGACATCGACCAGGACAAGCCCTGCTTGAGACGCGACCTCAGCGGCTGGCACTTGCGGGCAAACTGTGGAATTTGTTTGTGCAGACATTTGAAGAACCCTCATCCGTTACAAAACAACCATATCACCAATTGGTTATATAACGAATCCACCATAAGAATGATTGCAGAATTAGTCAAGGGGCTGTACACTAAAACCATCATCCTGGTGGGTTTAGAGCCATGAAAGGCAAGAAAACTCTGTTGACAAGACCCGCGCTCGAAATCGTCGCAGCGCGTTTTAGAGCACTTTCCGACGCTTCGAGACTGCAAATCCTGCAGAATCTATTTAATGGCGAACGCTCGGTACAAGAATTGTGCGAGCTGACCGCCATGAGCCAGGCAAACGTCAGCAAACATCTTTCTATACTCGCTGAGCAGGGAATAGTTCAAAGGCGCCGCGAAGGACTATTTGTCTATTACAGCATCGGCGACAGCACCATTTACGAACTCTGCGACATTGTCTGCGGTTCGGTCGGCAAGCGATATGGACAGGTAATGAAAGAGTTTTCCGCACGATAAATTCCAATCGCGCGGTTTGCAGAAATGAGCAGTCAATTTACTTTGTCAGAATTGCAAACTCGGAAAATCATTCCCAGGGCAACAGAATAACCGCGCCTCTCGCTTTGTTTTGAGAAACAAGCTCATGTGCCTTTCGAGCCTGACTGAGCGGCAGCGCACAATCGATTTTCGGCTTGATGATGCCTTTGCGAACAGGTTCGAGCCACTTGGCAAAATCCTCGATATCAGCGGTAAGCGAGCCGCGAATTTGTTTCTCCCTGAAGAACAAATTCCTGATGTCGAACTTCACCTCAGCGCCAGACATAAAACCCATCGCAACGATGATGCCGCCTGTTTTCACAGCGTTGATTGTTTTCTCAAACGTGTCGCCGCCCAAACTATCAATCGCCACGTCGACGCCGCGGCCATCAGTCCATTTTGCAATCCAATCATTGAACTCATCATCGCTGACGTTGATGACCAACTCCGCGCCCGCCTCAGAAGCCATCTCTCTCGCCTCGACACTACGCGCGGTGGCAGCCACACGCGCGTCCAAGGCTCGTGCAACTTGGATGCCAAAATATCCGGTCGCAGATCCGCCGGCGTGAATGAGCACAAAATCGCCCTTCTTCACCTCGCCCACTTTCTGCACCGCATTGATTGCCGTCATGAGAGGAACAGGCAGCGCAGCAGCAGACTCGGGAGGCAGACCGGTTTTGTCGTGCAGAACAAATTCCTGAGGCACTGCGACATACTGTGCATAAGTTCCGGGAAGTTGCAGTCCGCGCATCGAATAACTTGGCGCAAGAGTGGTTGGGCGAAAAGCATAGTCGCCAGGATCAGACGGATAGCCCGGCATCGTGATGACGCGCTCGCCAAGGCGAAATTTCCTAACGCCCTCGCCGACGACGGCTATCTCACCTACCGCATCCAGTCCGAGCACATGCGGAAACTTCAGGTCCTGGGTTATATCGCCGTTACGGATGTAGTGGTCCAATCGATTGACCAGAACCCCATGCACTTTCACCAACACCTGCCCGGGACCGGCGACCGGCGTCGGCACTTCTTCGACTGAAAAAACTTCGGGTCCGCCGAAGCGATTGATAACAGCAGCTTTCATTGGCAAAGATTCCAAAACACTCAAGCAGCATAAGTTTAGCCTCTTGGCCAGCAAACATCGTACAATTACGGCTGAAATGTTCCCTCGCCCAGTGGAGTGCAGCGATGGCAAACACGATTCCCCCCGTGGAAGACTTTTGGCGTGGTCAGACCGAGACAGAGATGTTCAAGTTGTTCGACCAGTTAGAGGAAAAAGGCGCCGGCGGCAACCTCGTTGCATCAGCAGGGAAGGACTTGCGCGAGTTAATGGGCGAGTCCGTCGAGGAAAAGCGCATAGAAATCGCAAAACGCATTTTGAAGGAAGGAAAAGAAGACTTAGGCATCGCGCACATAGTCTTAGCTCGTGCTTGTTCTGACTTAAAAGAGAAGGAAGAGTTCTACAGAAAAGCTCAAAAGAGCTCAGAGAGCCAGAATTTCAAAGCAAATAGCACGAGCGGCAGCCTCTCCTGTGCTGACTCCCTTAACACGGCTATATCGCTGGAATTTGCATATGTACTGTTTAGCAACTCGAAGAGAGATGCAGCGTGCGACATGCTCCAAAAGATCCAGGAAAATGCCGAGGCTCTGAGCATGGGTCAAGATATTCGCGACTGCTTATTCAGCGCACTGGGAGCATATCTGATATGCACAAAGAAAAGCGCCGAGGTTCGCGCGCTTCTGGAGATCGATCGGATGCCTATGTCTCATTGGTATTACTTGAACGCGCTCTGGAAGTTTATGGCGCTCGGCGACTGCATCCAGTCTCGCAGCGCGCTTTCGATTGCGCTCAATGACAGTGTAATGATTGCCGTCAATCTCACCTCTGATGAGGAAGATATTGACGAGGAAGATTTGCTGACCGATTGGGAGTACTACTACTCTCTAATCACGCTGCCGGCGTGGCAAGAAACCACTGGTGCAATGGAGTGGCTTTCCAAAGTTTTCGACACCAAACATTCATTGTTCGGCGCAGAAGATGTACAGGACGAAGTACGCTACAAAAAGTGGCAGCGCGAGATGGAAGTTGCAGAAGCGCACATTCGCCGAGAAGATATGAAATCAATCAAGCGCTCATTCAAAATGGCTTTGCGTGAGGCAGATAGTTTGAATGACGGCGGTGATATGTTCCTGCTCACAGCGAAAATGCTCGGCGCTGTTTTGTTGGAAAACGGCAATTCACTCGATGACCTGAAGGAAAGCTTCGACAAAAAAATTGCGTGGCTAGACAAACAAGAGAGCAACGACAGCGAAAGTCTTTTCACCAGCTATTCGCATTTTGCAAAAACTTTATACGAACTAGGCATGATCAAGCAGGCGAAGCACTGCGCCAGAAAAGCCATCGACTTCTACGATGATGCGACCAAAATTGGCACGACGAAGTTGGATTACTTCTACCTATGCGAGTGCCTCGTGATTTATGGTTCTTTGCTCAGCGTCGAGGAGAGTTTCGAAGAAGCCGAACGCATTTTTGCCAGACTAGTGTCAGCCCAAGAAGAATTTCTCGGAAGCAAACATCTGAATCTCGTCGACGGACTGGCGGGTCAGCGATTCTGCTTGCATCAACTCCAACGCCACAAAGAAGAAATGGAGATCGAAGTGAAGCTTCGCGAAATCGATCAATACTTCGACGCAGACGACGAATATAAGTTAGTTTGCGACTCGGCGGCAGTTTCAGCCAGGTAGAGAAGTCGGCTTACTTAGTGAGAACCGCACCATCAGCGAGAATCGCGTGACTCTCGTGAGAGTAATGGCCGAAAGCATCGACGACCTTCATGCGAAACGCTTCAACAGCTGAAATCTGTTTGCGAGCATTTGCCGCTTGCGGTGTGCCGGGTTGAGTGGCAGAGGCTTCCGTGTAGAAACGCTTCAACTCGCGGTCGATAACTTTATCGAGAATGTCGCATGCATCCGAAAGACTGAGTCCATCGATATTGATGTTATGCGCAGGATGAGCTGTTTCTTCGGCAACCTGGTTTGGACCACCCTCATAACCGACTGCAATGTTTTCGCCGAGCCTCGGCGCACCGATTTTGTGCGCATTGAACAACTCGGACTGTTCCATTTTGCCGGACGCGACTCGGATCAAATCGCCGAACAATTCCTTAGCAAAAGGTCCCATCATCGCAATCGATGCTTCCTCTCCCTGGATTGTCCAAGTGCTGAGACCATTCAATTTTGCAGGTTCTGCCACAAGAATCGGCGGCAACTCTAAATCGGAAAAATCACCGGTCTTGAATTGCAATGTCATCTCATTGGGGAAGAGATAGAGGGCAATCCGCTTTTCATCCCCCCTCACTGCCAAAGACCAGAAACGCGTTGTGAGCCGACCTTGATAGTTCTTGTTGACAGGTTTGTACCAGACGGTGTCATCCCGGGTCTCCGAGACCGACGGGCGCTCGGTGGAGACAAACAGGTCGCCGCCGACGGCATTCTCGTTAAACCCATAGGCCAGACCGGCAAACTCCTGGAACAGCGCGTCCATCCAGATTCTGACCGACTCAAAGTTGTCAGAAGCCGTGCTCTGTGCCTGCTGCCAGGGTTCGGAAGCCTTGTCATGCGGGACTTCGCTGGAAAGCTCTTTGAGCCAGCGACCGGTCTCTTGACCACGACGCTTCTGCAGGTCAGAGTAAACCTCTTGGGACTTCTGTGGAATCAGCTCACGCAGGGCGGAGACAGCCTCTTTTTCTTCGCGCTCGCTGATTGTGCCTTTGTTCTTGCGGTCAATTGCGAATTTGCCCGACATCCACATATCCCGAAATTTTGATGACATTGCGGCTTCTCCATAGGGTCGCTCCCGGCGTCGCAAAAGTATATATAATCAAACAGGGGAAAGTGCAGTTTTAATGAATAACGGTAATACGCAACGGGTTAAATTTGAGCGGAAGTATTGTCCGAAGTGCTACGCGCAGTTCGAACAGTTAGAGACGTGCCCGGAGGACGGCACGACTTTGCACGGGCAGGACAACGACCCGCTAATCGGCAAAGTCTTTGCCGAGCGTTACGTAATTCAGTCCGTCATCGGACTGGGCGGCATGAGCATCGTCTACAAAGCACAGCATAAGCTCATGGATCGTATTGTCGCGATTAAAATGCTGCACAGCAATATCAAAAACGATCATACGTCCCTCGAACGTTTTCGCATGGAAGCGCAAGCAGCGAGCTCATTGAGCCACCAGAACATCATCGCAGTCTATGACTTTGGTGTAACGGATAACGGCGATGCCTTCTTCGTCATGGACTACCTGGACGGCGAGAATCTCGGCGATATGATCGAGCGCAAGGGCAGAATTCCTTATGAGCGCGCGCTGCATATTTTCAAACAAATCTGCGATGGGCTCGGTGCTGCACACAAGAAATCGATTGTGCATCGGGATTTGAAGCCCGCGAATGTTGTCCTTCTAAAAGAAGATGATGGAACCGAGCTTGTGAAGCTCGTCGACTTTGGTATCGCAAAGTTACTTCCAGCATCCGGCAAACAGCAGCTGTCGCTTACTCGCACCGGAGAGGTTTTTGGCAGTCCGATTTACATGAGCCCTGAACAGTGCCAGGGTCTAGAACTCGATAAGCGTTCCGACATTTACGCGCTCGGCTGTCTCATGTACGAAACACTCACAGGCGAACCGCCCCTGGTCGGCACCACATTTTTAGAGACGCTGAACATGCATGTCAGCGCCACGCCTCAATCATTTTCCGAGGTCGTGCCTGACGCGAAAATTCCTACCGTGCTCGAGCAAGTAATCTTTAAGTGCATGGCGAAAAACCCTAATGATCGCCCGCAAAGCACTGAAGAAATTCGAGATTTACTTTCGACAATCACCTTGACCTTGTCTAATACTGGACTAAATCGTGCCGCAGTGAGCGGACCTATGACCAGTGTGCCCTGCCCTAACGAGCCAGCGAAAGTAAATAAAATTCTTCTTGCTGCATTGGTGGTATCACTTGCTGCGTTGGTTGGCTTTGGCGGTTTCTTTTGTCTATGGCCTGGTCCACCAGAGGACCGCGGCACACCGTTAACAAAAATGCTCTTCGCGCTAAAACTGTCGGAGGCATCCGACCAAACTTCAAAAGGCAACTACAGAGATGCACTAAATGCTTTGAACGCTGCAGAAAGCCACGCCAAAATGCTCACAGGCGGTAATAATGCGCGCCTTGAAGCAGTTCTTAAGCAGAAAGCAGACCTTTATGGAAAATGGGAAGGTCACGCAGAACTTCTGGAAAAAACGAACAATCAAATCATCGGACTTTTGACGAATAGAGCCCTTGATGAAATGAAAATGCAATACGAATCCTTGGACAAGCTCGACAAAACTCCTACGGACTCAACGGTTGCGCTGACGAACGCCAAACTCAAAGCAGAAGCTCAGGTGCCAAGCATTTTGGTAACAGCTGGAAAGTTAAATGTGACAAAACTCCATTTGGAGCAAGCCAAGTTTCTAGAACGAACCCTAGCTGTTATGCGAAAACTTCTTGGTCCTGACGCACCGTCAGTCTGCCGCATCGAGAATTCACTCATTGATGCATATTTGGGAATGCACAATTTACCAGCCGTCAGACCACTCCTTCAACATATTTGTGCAGTAAGCGAAAAGGATGCCGATGCGAAGCCGGAAGGCTATGTTCGCGCACTCACGAGGCTCGGTCAATTCGACCTGGATCAAAGCGAACTAAAACTAGCTGAGCCGGAGTTGAAAAAAGCGTTGGAATTGGGCACCGAAAAGAAAGTGAACAAAGAGCTGTTAGTTTTGGTGATGCGCAGTTGGTCGGATGTTTTGAATCAAACCAACCATAAGAAAGAATCACAAGAAATGCTGAAAAAAGCAAACGCACTTGAAAAAACCGCCACCGATATTCCGCCAGGCGACAAGCCATAATAACTATGAGCTTGGCGCTTATTGTTGACGAACTTGCCCGTCTAAACCACCTAGAACAATCTCGGGGCTACACTAGATTGAGAACACTCAGCCCCCTCTCAATTCTCTTAGCCGCCACCATCTGCAATGCACAACCGGCGCTTTCAGCGAAGATTGACGGACAGGCAGACACCTATGCAGTCGCAAAAGCAAGAAAGCTGGCCAAGGAAGGCAAAACAAAAAAATCTCGGGCATTTCTTTCTAAGTATTTGAGTGAACACCCGAATTGTCCAAATGCATTGGTAGAGCTAGGACTCAGTGATAACGGGTCGGCTGATTTCAAAAGTTGCAGAGAGCATCTTGCCAAGGCACTAGCAATTACTGATGGTGGCAAGGGAATTGAGTTAGTCACTCCAGCCTATGTAGTAAAGGCATTCGCAAACTGCAAACTCGAAAATTACAAAGAAGCCATGCAAGACATCGAGCGCGCACGAGCCATATCGCCGACATACAGCGAAGTTTTCCACATACGTGGAGAGATTTTTCTGCGACAAGGAAAGAAAAGAGAAGCTTTTGCAGATTATCAACGCGCAGTCGAATTGGGCGGAATGTCTCCTGAAATTCTCAAAAAATCGAAGAGACTTTCCTTTGAGTTCGGCAACTCAAAACTGGAAAAGAAGTATCTTGATCTACTACTCGCAAAAGCACCTGAAGACTTCGACGCTTGGATGCTCGCAGCGGACTGGCAATCAAGAAACGGCAATCACAAAGCGGCAGTCAAAGACGTTCAGAAAGCGAACTCCCTGCGACCTAATGATTATCCGATCCAATTTACAATGATGAGATACATGCTTGACGCGGGTGATTATTCCGGCGCAGAAGTCGTCCGAAAAAAACTGCTCACGCAAAAACCAAATGATCTCGAACCGATCAAAGTGGTGGTTGGTGCAATGATGGCTGATAAAAAATTCCAGGCAGCAGCATCTTTAGTCGAGGCAGAGATTGCAAAACACCCTTCGAATCCAGACCTGAGGGAGATGCTGGCAAACTGCTACCGGAGACTAGGGCGTTCGGAAGACACCATAACACAGTTCGAAAAAGCAGCAGCCATAAAACAACCGGACACCACTACATTAATCGCCGCAGCTGAAAGCTACGAACGAATGGAAGAGCACGAAAAGGCATTGAATCTATTTTTAAAAGCCTCAACGCAGTACAAGAATCCTGTATTGTTCGTGAATATCGCTCGCTGCCACCTGGCATTAAAACAATACGACAAAGCAGCGGCGGCGCTCTCTAAAGCAATACAAGGATTAGAGAGAATAGATCCCCAAAGCAGAAATTTGCTGGCAGCATACAACCTTCAAGCACGATGCGAATTGGAGCTAAAGAACTACCCCAAGGCGAGAGAATTGGCATGCAAAGTTCTTCTGAGATGGAAAGATGATTTCACTGCGCATTGCACAAGAGCGAAAGCAAACAAGCATCTGCGCAATTACAAAGAAGGAATTGCAGACCTCACTTTTGCAATCTCGAGACATCCCGACTTGCCAGTACTTTATCAAGAGCGCGCGGACATGCACGAAGCAGTCAATGACAAGGAAAACGCAAGTCGAGACAGACAGACCAGCCAAAAACTCACGCGCACAGTGGAAAGCGACCTATTCCCGTCAAAGCACAAAGCACCGAACTAAGTCTTTTGAAATAGAGTAAACTGGTTGCGAACTTTTGCCTTCAGCGACGTTATCACCACAAATGACTGCCACCAAACTAGTCAACCCACTTACAATGCGCGATCAAGCCGCATTGAACGATCCTTATCCACTTCTCAGCGCACTGAGATCGAATGAACCAGTGTGGTGGTGCCCAGACGCGAAAGCCTGGATTGTGAGCACATACGCAGAAGCGCAATATATCCTGCGCAGCGCCGACTTCGAAAAGCAGATTCAACGATGGAAGCATATGCCGAATCCTAAGTTGACTATGTTTTTTCCGCCATTCAAAGCTCTGCGCGAAACCTCCAGCAGTTGGCTGCTCAATCTCAATCCGCCGGATCATACCCGCGTTCGCGCATTGGTCGGACGCACATTTGCTCCGTCAACGATTAACCTTCTAAAGCCGGAAATCGAAAAGACTGCAGCAGAACTGATTCACATAGCCAGGGAAAAGGGACAATTCGATCTCGTCTCCGACTTTGCGTTTCCCTTACCGCTTGCTATTATCGCGCTCATTATGGGCATTCCCGTATCAGACCGGAATTTGCTCAAGAAATGGTCGAACATGTTGGTCTCCATCGCTGGAGGAAATCGCACTCTCGGGTCTATTTGGACAAGCGGCAATGCGATAATCGAGCTGCGAAAATACCTCACACCTCTTATTGAGGAGAGAAGAAAAGATCTTAGAGATGACATGCTGAGCATGCTCATCACAGCGGAAGAGGAAGAACATAATGCAAAAACGCGCCTGAACACTGCGGAGCTGCTCGCTAATTTGATCTTGTTTCTTGTTGCTGGACAGGAAACCACAGTCAATTTGATTTCGAATGGGGTTTTGTGTCTCATGCGAAATCCAGCACAACTTTCGTTGTTGCTGGAAAAGCCAGATTCGATAGCCTCCGCAACTAACGAGATACTGCGTTACGAGAGTCCCGCGCAAGCGGCACCTAGACTAGCAAACAAAGATGTGGTCGTTGCAGGCAAGACAATCAAAGAAGGCGACATGGTCTGGCTACTTCTTGGAAGTGCCAATCGCGACAGCAAACAATTCGAGAATGCGGAAGTCTTCGATATCACGCGCACGCAAAATCGGCACATCAGCTTCAGCGAAGGGATTCACCGCTGCATCGGCGCCTCGCTTGCGGAGGCAGAATGCGAAATTGCTTTGAATAGTTTGTTCACTAACTTTCCGAATCTAAAATTGGTAGAGCAACAAGTAGACTTCAAATTCCCCTTCGCTCTGCGCGGCCCCAAACAATTGATTGTCCGCGCGTAGAAGGGTAAACAACGCCGCTAAACATTAGAGCCGCCTGCGATTACAGGAAAGTCGTCGGGGCGGCTTGACACCTCGCGCATATTTCGATAATATTGGAAATATGGAAATAAAACATCGCGTGCTGGAAGAAAACAAACACTCAGAGTCCGCAATCGGCTTCTTTGAGCGCTGGTTGACGCTCTGGGTTTTTCTCTGCATCGCTGCGGGAATCTGTCTTGGTCAACTCCTACCGGAACCGGTCAAGTTCATCGGCTCTCTTGAAGTTGCCAGAGTGAACATTCCGGTAGGCGTGTTGATTTGGCTGATGATCGTACCGATGCTTTTGAAAATCGACTTCGGTGCTCTTGGGCAAGTGAAGGAACACTGGAAAGGGATAGCCGTGACACTGTTCATTAATTGGGCAGTCAAGCCTTTTTCCATGGCTCTTCTTGCATATGTATTTATTCGTGTAGTTTTCGCACCATACCTGCCTGCCGACCAACTCGATAGTTACGTCGCCGGACTGATTCTTCTAGCCGCCGCACCTTGCACGGCCATGGTTTTTGTGTGGAGCCAGCTCACAAAGGGAGATCCGTATTTCACTCTTTCGCAAGTAGCCGTCAACGACGTCATCATGATCTTTGCGTTTGCACCAATCGTCGGGCTGCTGCTAGGACTCTCATCGATAACTGTGCCATGGGACACACTGCTTATCTCTGTGGGACTGTACATTGTAATACCAGTCATCATTGCACAAGCATGGCGCGGAGCGCTGCTTAAGCAAGGGCAAGTAGCATTTGATAAAACTCTCGCGCTCCTCCATCCCGTCTCACTCTCAGCATTGCTTACTACCCTTGTTCTTCTGTTTGCATTTCAGGGCGAGGCGATCCTTAAACAGCCGCTCGTTATCGCCATGCTTGCTGTTCCAATTCTGATCCAGGTATTCTTCAATTCTTCAATCGCCTATCTGTTGAACAGGAGACTTGGAGTGGCACACTCTGTAGCATGTCCCTCTGCCTTAATCGGCGCGAGCAATTTTTTCGAGCTTGCTGTTGCAACTGCAATAAGTCTCTTCGGCTTCAATTCCGGTGCCGCGCTAGCCACCGTCGTTGGTGTCTTGATTGAAGTGCCTGTTATGCTTGCTGTCGTTCGCATAGTCAACAGCAGTAAAAATTGGTATGAAAAGGACCTCGCACATAAGTAGAATCTGGAAATCCTTCCAGCTTATATCTTCTACTTTGCACAGCCGCCCCCTCCGGAACGCCGGCAGCTCGCGAACCCTGTGACGTCGGCGGCTCGCTGCCCCCTGCGACGTCGGCGGCTCGCCGATGTTATACCTGGCAAGCGTGTTCACCCCACGTTCACGGGTATTCTGTAGTATTAATTAGAATACTTATCGAACGTCATTCGTGAAATCAATGGCTCTAGCTTACATCCTACTTGCAGCCGTGACCTGGTTTATGACTGGACTGATCTGGTTCGTACAGATTGTTCATTATCCCCTGTTCGCCGGGGTCGGTTCAGACCGATTCATAGACTACATAAAGACCCACTGCAATCTCACTGGAATGGTCGTGATACTACCGATGGTGGTGCAGTTACTTCTTGCAGGCTATCTTGCCATATCGAGCAGAGCAGAAAACAGCACCCTACTCTGGATCAATTTCGGTCTGGTCGTAATCATATGGGCACTGACAGGACTTGCATCAGTGCCGTGTCTCAACGCCATGTGCGCGGAGGGCTTCTCCCAGTCCGTCCACGGAAAGCTAGTTTTGACGAATTGGCTCCGCACAATTCTGTGGACAACTTGCTCAATTTTGATGACTGTCATTTTGCTGATGCAACAATCTAATGTGACAAGCAACAACACTTAGATGGTTCGACGCTCGCTCCTAAAGTTCAGAATGCAACATACGTTAGCAGCCGCTTGAGAAGTAAGGTAGAGATCTCCAAGATCTGGTATAAGGGTCTGAAACTCTATCGGAAATCCAGGATGCCAGAAGGAAAAGACGTCCCAGCCAAGATACTTATTGCCGAAGACAATAAGGTCAATACCAAGGTACTGCTGCTTTTGTTGGCACAGTACAAATTTGATTGCGACACAGTTGAAAATGGGCGTGAAGCCGTAGAGGCTGCGAAGAAAACCCATTACAACCTGATTCTTATGGACGTGCACATGCCCAAGATGGACGGGCTTGAGGCGACCCAAATTATCCGCCAACAAGAAAAAGCAACTGGTGGGCACGTGCCGATCATTGCTGTCACGGCGCTGTCTTCTGATGACGACAAGCAAAAGTGCCTAAACGCGGGTATGGACGATCACATTGCCAAGCCGATCGACCGTGACATTCTGTATGTGAAAGTAAATCACTGGCTCAACAAGAGCGTTGAAACCAAAGCGGACAACACTGATTTTGACCTGGCGCATTATGAAGGCATCTGGCTAGACCCTGAAGATTTGAAGCGCATTCTCGAGCACTTTGGAGACGAAAATTACGACAACCTACTGCGAAATTACTTGAATAGCGCAGAAAACTACGTAGAGATGCTGGAAAAGCTATTGAGCGAACGCGATAAATTCCAATGTTTTCGTGTCATACAAGAGCTAAATTCCGCCAGCGCAGATGTTGGCGCGCGAACGATATGCAAGTTTTGCAGAGAACTGAATGACATGCTCGCCGCTGCCGAATGGGGCGAACTCGAAGAACACTACAAAGATTTGAAAGAGACTTTTGAGGAATTCTCGAAATTCTTGAAAGAGAAATTGGCAGACTAGCGCGCAGAGTGAAAGACTAATGCCGTGCCGCTAAGTGTTTCGCCGGTCTATCTCTATCGAGCCAATTTGTTCCAACTCAGACGAATCTCAATTTCAGTTCTAAGCCAAGCTTCCTTGACATTAGAACTACGATATTCTGATGTCGTGGAGGAAGGTTATGAAATTCAAGAGTCGGGCGGCCTTAGCGATATTGTGGGTCTGCATTGCATATTCCAAGGTTCCGGCGTATGCGCTCGAGTCGGAAAGGGTTTCACCCAACACCATGGCGGCCGAGACAATTTCCCAGCTGAATGCAGGGCATCCCGATGAGAGTGCGCGAATAATTCGCGTGATGTTGCTAAACCTGCAACTCGCTTTACCAATGGATCCGGCCTTTTCCAAAAATTCAGCCGAGCTTTACGCGAAGAGTCCACAGACGCTCAAAGAGTTTTTCTACAAAGCTCTCGAAAAGGAAAACGCGAACGCGGATACCAAAGAGATCATCGATTCGCTAATCAATAATACGGTTCCGAAAGACTATTCGAAACAACTCGAGAAATACTGCGCGCGCATGGACTCCGCCCTCAAACAGCTCGAAGCATTCAAATCAACAGCCGATGAAGAACAACTGAAGTACGGCGATCCACTCACCTCGCTGCAAGACAGCAATGAAAGAAACAGCCAGGAATCAGGTGGCGTCACAATCGATGTCAACATAACTGCCGTAGAAAAGCTGGCAAATACTCTTCACGAGCTTGCAACAGAAGCGCATCAAATGCCGGTCGGTGATGCTCGCTCGGCTCTAGGACTATATGGATTGGCGCTAGTCGCAAACAGCCTGAAGCAGTATCAACTAGCGGAGACTTATGCGAATCAATCAATCGCTCATCTAAAGGCATTGAATGAAGAAATTGCGGGTTTGCCTGACGTTCAAATTGCACTCGCTTATGCTCTTCTCAAACAAGAAAAACTCAACGAATTCGCTGCAATGAAAGACGAAATTCTAAAACAGGCAGGTGAGCGAGAAAGATTATTGATTACGCTCGCTCGCTTTTGCGAGATAAAGCATGATGATAGCGAAGCATTGAGAATCTACAAAATTGCAATGGACAATCGCGTCAAACAAAACAATAGGCAAAAACCTGAATGGCAAAATGACTACGATGCGTTATTAGAAAGAACGAAACAAAAATAGTTGTTGCGGCGTCAGGGGTGTTGTGGTATGTTGGTTTTAGTCGGTCTTGGGGCCGACTTTCCCATCTGGGAGTGTGGTTATGAACAAATCAACAATTAATCTCACATCAATTAAACGTACCTGGCGCGCCGTATTTGGGCGCACAGCGTTTTGCGGCGGCACGACGGTGCGCGTGAAGGTCCCAGTTATGCGATGAGACAAAATTGTTTCTAACTTCGCAGAGCCTGGGTAAAGAGCCCAGGCATTTTTGTCTTTAAGGCTCTTTCACGGCAAAAATAGCTCCACATTTTTTCGATCAGAACATCGACTGATTGATGCGGATTCGCGCGACGCGGTCGAATACTTTTCGAGATGATGTTGCACGCTCGGAAATCAATCGCACTCTGAAAATTGAAAACATCTTGGGGACTTAGCTCAACTGGAGGAGCAACTCGCCTGCAACGAGAAGGTCATCGGTTCGACTCCGATAGTCTCCATTCGCCCGATTAGCTCAAAGGAAGAGCTACTCCCCTACAAGGAGATGGTTGGAGGTTCAAGTCCTTCATCGGGCATTACTGCTGCATAGCTCAACAGTAGAGCGCTCGCCTGATAAGCGAGTGGTGTGGGTGCGATTCCTGCTGCGGCAATTCGCCTGCCTGGTTCAATGGCAGAACCCCGTCGCGCCACGGCGGAGATATCGGTTCGAATCCGATGGTGGGCTCTCATTTCTACGGCGGCCGCCGAGAAACCCGGACCACAGCTGTGCTTGTCGGTCCGGCCTTGTCCCTGTAGCTCAAAGGATTGAGCATCTGGCTACGAACCAGAAGGGTCCAGGTTCAAATCCTGGCAGGGGCTTTTGGAGGCATGGCAGATCGGCTATGTATCTGACTTTTAATCAGAGCGAGGTAGGTTCGATTCCTACTGCCTCCATTTTCCTGCCGTTATAGCTCAATTGGTAGAGCAATCGCCTTGTAAGCGATCGGTTGCGGGTTCAATTCCTGCTGACGGCTCCATGCACACGTAGGCAAGATAGTAAGCCGGCGGATTGCAACCCCGCCATGCAGCCGTGCAAATCGGCTCGTGTGCTCCATGCGTCGATGAGGTAACGGCTAGCCGCGCAGTCTCCAAAACTGCTCGTCCTCGTTCGAATCGAGGTCGGCGCGCCACGCCAATGTGGTGATTGTGGTCAACACGAGCCGCTGAAGACGGCAAAAAACTGGTTCGATTCCAGTCGTTGGCAAATATGTATAGAATCAGGAGTCGGCTATCCGCGAACTAATTCTGTTTACGGTATCGGCACTCCGGCATTCTCGATAACGCGCACATCTACATTAATTGAGAAGTCTTCTTTGGATGCAGCGCCGTTGGTCGTCACCTTTATAGGGACATGCCATTGAGGAAAGTGCATTTCCGGGATTATGCACGTGATACTGGATTCGGTGGCAGCAGTCACAACAGCCTTATGCCCACCGAAAGTGACGACATTCTCTGCAGCCACGGGAGAAAAACCACTTCCAAAAATTGTCACCGGATGTTGCGGCGGCGACGATAGCATATCGATATTAGATATATGCGGAGCGGACGCCTTCACGGAAACCATAAATGGCGCACTCGGCACGGACTGGAATGAAACCACTAATTGTCGCTTTCCGGAGCCGGCATTGCCGGGCATCTTAAACTTGATCTCTTGTTTGCTGCTGCTAATCAGTTTTACATGCTTGCCTCCCACTGAGACGTTCAATCTCTCTGGGCGGGTGGAAAAGTTGGTGCCTCGCACCGTAACTGTGTCCGATACTCCTAAAAGGCTCGGCTCTACCGAAGTAATCACAGGTCTAGGAATATGCAATTGCCAGCGAATCCACGCACCCGTAGGTCCGAAACCTTGCACTGCTAGAGAAGTGTTTCCCGGTTGAAGCTTCCCGCTCAAATCGAGGGAAAAACTACTGCCGCCGTTGAAGTCCTTGAAGTCTGCAAGTGGTTTTCTATCGAGTAATACCTTCATATCGGTCGCCTTTGGTCGTCCATCAGCGCCGTTCATAAACGTGATCCTCAAAGGCAACTCTTCCTGACCGGGCTTGAGGTGAATGTGGTCGTTCCACGTGTGCCATGCACCAGCTCTTGTTACAAGCGGCTTTGATTGCTGCAGAAGCGACATCTGATCCTCTGCGGCATATGAAGCGGACGCTGCACAAGTCAGAATCGCAATGAGAAAAGAACTTTTGGTTTTCCGGATTTGGCAGTTCATCATTTTGAAGGCGCCCCTCTATCAAGACTTGCAACACGCTCGGTCAATTCCAGTATCTATTTTACGACTATTAAGCAAATGACCCAACATTGACCCGAATTCGTCCTGGGTTTGCCCCACCGCCGCCATAGAGTGTCAACACCAGGCACAGGCAAGCGAGGATCGAGAAATGGGCGCAAAGTTGGAACTTTTCGAGGGTGGGCGCGGGCAACTGCAATTTGAGTCGAAACCGCTCGAATTCACATTAACCAAAGCAGACATAGAGAGCGTAAAACAGTTGCCGACTCAGCAACTTCGTGACCTTGGCTTTGCCGATGCCAACGATTTGCTGGACAACCTTCATTTGAAGCAGACAGATTCTCAGCATTTTCTCGGAAAGATCAATCCGATAAAGCCAATTCTTCCTGGTGGAAAAGGAGGCGACAAACACCCAGGTGGTGACACGCCCGGAAATCCCGGAGGAGACTGGCTACCTGATCCGGAGGACATCCTCGACCTTTCCGATGAAGCAAAGGAGGCTTTGAAAACAGCACTGGCGATTGCAATTGTTGTGGGCATTGTTGGAGTTTGCGTATCGAATCCCGCACTTCTGCCCGCCGCAGCTCGCGCAATAAGCGTATTAGGCCCGGCTCTTGCACCTCGCGCCATGCAATTCGCGAAATAAGCACGATGCCGATGCGGTTTTATGCCGCCAACGCACTTAAATAGAGATGATTCACCGCACACTTGCACAGCTCACCTCTTTCAGGCAAACTATCATCATCGTTTCATCGAGGTTTGTTATGAAGGCGAAAGCTGCGCGGGCGCTGTGCCTCTTGAACGCAGGGCTGCTTCTATCAGGAATTCCGGCAGTGGCGAACAAACCCACGCCAAAGTCGGAATCCTTCAAATCAATATTGAATGCGTCGAAAGAACTGAATGCGGATCAAAAGCTTCAGATCCAATTAGCCGAGAAGGATCTCCATGACTTTGAGCGACAGCATGGAGCGACTAACATCGACTACTCAGTTCAACTAGCAAATCTTGCAAATGTCTATCTGCGAAACAACCAAATGATTCAAGCAGAAAAAACACTTGAAAGATCTCTAGCAGCCGCAAGAAAACTGAGAAATCCCGATCTCGTGATTCCCGACATCATGAGTAATTGGGCCTTCGGCATGGCATTGAAGGATAAAGTTAAGGCAATAGAGGCGATGGATAGGGGAGTAGCATCGGCAAACAATCTGCCATTTGGTTCGGGTAATCGACTAGGCTTTTTGTTCAACAGAATTCAACTTTACAAACAAATCGGGGAAAACATTGAGGCAGACAAGCAGATTGCCGATGTAGACGATCAATTGCGGGCACTTGAACAAGCGAAAGGACTAGACGACAGCATCATTGCATCGGTGGCTTATATGCTCCGGCAGATGTCTGGTCTTTATTGTTTGCCATCAAATCGCAACACTGGCGATTTCAAAAAAGCAGAAGCGTACCAAATCCGTGCCATCGCACAATACGACAAACTCTCTAAGGACAAGCGTTTATTGGCTCACGCTCAACTACAGGAGTGGTACCAAAGCTTCGGCATGAAGCAAAAGAGTGAAGAGCAAGGGAACATCATCAAATCTCTCAATGACGGCAAACCATACAAAAAACATGTATGTCACGGTTGCGGAATGGGTTAAAAATCTAAGAATTTCAGGGAACTTTTGTCCGTTTTACCTATCTTTCCACACGAGTGAAGGCTGAAAGACTTTTAGAAGCTTCACGAGTACGGAAATACTAACGGTAAAAGTGCCATGAGCGAATATCGATACCCCAGTCTTCTGTCCTGGGGCATGCTGCCTTACCTTCTTGTTACGGGACTCTGCGTCGGAGCAGTAGCCGGTGTCGTTAACTACAATCGGGCAGACTATGCCATACATCCATCAGCTGCGCTTGCCCGTGCGCTGGAAACAACAAGGCCGCATACTACCGCCCATCTGGCGAAGAAAGCGGGCATAAGCACCATCAATTAAGTCTCTATCTCAGGGTGATACTCGCGCTGGTCCATGCCGAACGTCCATGCAACAGCTTCCTGGGCTGTCCTCATATGTGGTGGCACACGCAAAAAATAGCGACGAAATGTTCCATCGGATTCCATCGTCGAATTAGTAACGCACACCATTGTTAGCGGCTCGTCGCCGGGGATGTCTTGCTGGTAGAGTTCACCATATTCATCCTTGTGAATCATTTCGGAACCACTATCTTTCAGAAATCTGGACGGTCCGTACATGTCAATCATGATTCGTCTAATATTGACATTAGCCGCCTCTCTGATGTCCTCAACTGTAAGTGATTGAGGGTCTTCAATTAAGCGCCGAGGTACTCGACTGCCTTCCATCGCCCAAATCTTCCAATTGTCGGCAAACGTTACTGCGGCGCCACTTCTGTTATTCAACCGCAACTGCCCATCCAGAAATATCTCGGCTGGATACATGCCGACCAAGCAGACGCCTTCGAAAAAGGAAAACCATGGCGCTAGCCTAAACATCTCGAGCCACAGACGCAGCTCCTTTTGAACTGACTCCGAATATTTTCCGCGTGCGCTCAGACAATCCATCATGAAGCCCCCGCCCATAAGGAAATGCCCCACTTGCCACAGCCCCCAGGTATCCTTATTGAAGGCATTATAGTGTGCACTCATGCGCTCAAAACCAAGCTCCCATAAATCGGCATCGCTTAGCGCGAAGTGTAAGTCGATATCAAAAAAACTGCTTAAGCGCCGGCGAATAGGCTCGAATCTGAAATAAATGCTGTCTGAAAAGAACTCTCCTGCATCGCAGCCAAGAATCGATGAGGTTTCAGTTATGAGTTCCGCAGCAAACTCTTGCAGCACATGCTCAAGCAATTGATACGTTAATGACTTTCCAGCAACCAAAGCGCCATCTGTTTCAGCCAATAGAACAAATTCGCGTTCGTGTGGCCCGGAGAATTCATCCTTCTCTTCCGGCGTGTAATCTTTAACGACTTCTTGAGCCAGAGTGCGAAATTGTTCTGCAGAGAAATCGGCGGAATCACCTCTGAGCTCTGAAAACAATTTCAAATAAATCGCTAATTTAGCCGGACTCTCACAAAGAACAATTTTGGGTGGTGTAGTGATTTTGAATAAATCTCTGTACAGCGAATCGACCAGGGGTCTCAGCTGACTGGATAATCGCTCGATATCTGTTGCTTTGTTGGATCCGGTTAGTGCTGTGCTCACGGCTTCAATCCATTTGCCGATATAAGCTTCTAGCCCTTCGACTTCCTCTGGAGTAACTCCCGCCATTCCTACAGCGCCTGTCTTGGCTATAACACGCTCGACGTCTTGCTCGCTGATGTTGAATTCAGTCATCAGCAAGCTGAACTCACTTTGCCAGGGCACACCGGCAAAAGCGGCGCGCATAATTAAATCGATTACGTTGTTTCTGCGAATACTGTCGGGATTCATTCAATAAACCCAAAACCTGCTCAAAATATGGAGACGTCCAATTTTAGCAATATCGACAGAAGAAGATACAACCCAAGACAAATCGAAGCGCTAAAAGAGTCCGCACTAATAGGCTAAGACATCATCATATTGAATCGGATTGCTCGCCCAGCGGTTTACTTGAGATTGCAATCGCTCACCGAACATAATCTCAAGATCATCCACCTGCTTTCCAGCTTGTCTGCCAATAGAAAATGCTTCCTTCTCATGGTGCCAATTTCTGTATTCTTTATAGTTCTTGCCGACCTGTGTCTTGGCTGCGTCTCGGACATCTAAGAGCTCTCGCAGAAGGATGCGCTTGAAGTCGTCTGCAAAATATTGCACTTCAGCAGGATAATCTCCATCGTAAGATTTGAAGTGCCTCTCAAACATTGACTCCATTGCTCGATACCAATCCGGAGCCTGATCTTTACCGAAAAGTCTGGCTTCTGTTTTGGCGGAGAAAAAATCTGCAGGTACATCGCGAGAGATAAGACCGTCGATTGTCGCTTCAACACTCTTGAGATATTCTGCATCCAATTCATGCCTGGGCTTAGCGAGCGTTCCATCGCGTTTTGCTGCAGCCAACTTTTCCGCACGAGCAACTTCTTCCGGACTCAGCACGCGACCGGCGCGTTTGGAATTGACATCTTCCACCAACTCACGTGGAAATTTTCTCTGTACATTATTCTGACCAAGTTGAACTACTGAATCAATCTCATCACTAGTAAGCGGCCGACCTGTGGTATCGCGGCCGGTGACAATGTCTATCAAATTTCGCAGTATTGTCGCATCCTGCTCACCATGAAGAATCTCGTGAACATATGAATCAACGGTATCACCGGCAAAGCCTTCATCGTATCTGTCCGACGTTTTATAGAGCACCTCATCTTTCAGATAGATATCGCCTCGTCCATATGCTGCCGATTCAAGAGCAGTGCTATCAAGGCGTTTCACTCCAATGTTCGGAACAATTCGGGCTGGGTACAGTGACTGCGCGTGCTCATTAACTGTTTGCTCAATGAGTTGGCGCCGCATTTCAAGTTCCTTCGGAATCAACCCCCTCAAGATATTCTCTTCTTTCAAGTCATCAAAATATTTGTTATAGACAGCTTCCTGAGGCGTTCCTTCCACCAAGTCCATGACCTGGCGAACATTGGAAAACTCAGCATCAGTCATCGGTCTGACGCCGCCATTGCCGTCAGCAATCAGAATGTCAGGTCTGCCCTGGGACTTTAGAGATTCGAGTCTGGACATCTTTTGCTCGAGGTCGAATATCGCCTGACGGTCTGAAATTACACCATCAATTCGGCGCAAGAATTCAATGCCGGCGTTTGAGGGAAGTTCGGGCATCTTCAGATCAGATTCGCTTCCAGCGCTGGTTTTCCATGGTGCTTCTCTTTTCGGAGCTGCGAGCATGGCATCCGCCATTTCGGGCAAGACGGTCTGAGGCTCTGCAAATCTCATTCCACCTTTGACTCTCTTGTCTGCTGTTCCCGTCGCGCTCCGGGTTGTTTGAACCGCGTTGTCACTGTTCCCTGCCGTACTCTGGCTCGACCTAACAGCATTATCCCCTGCTCCAAGGGCGCTTTGAGTCGAATTCGCAGCAGCTTCTTCAGCAGCTGCCGACTTAAAATAGTAACTGCCGGATCCTTTGGATAGTCGAACAGCGTTTCCTACGCCAAAAGGCGCGGTGACGAGCGTGAATCCAGCCTCTATGGCTACAGCTCCTGTTTTATCTTGTAAATTCTCCCTTGCTGCCTGGATTTCGGCGATACTGTACTGCGACTTATTCATCAAAATGTCGGCGGACTCAGCGGATTCGCCAACGGCTTTCACAACGCCGGTACTCGCATGAATCGCGCCATAAGTAGTCAGTCCGATTACTGCGGCATCAGTCGCCAGAGTTACACTACCGGCAATCAAGGAGCCGGCGCCGAATGCCGCGGCCGCAGCCGGTGCAGCCAGCGTAATGCACGTACCGATAGCAATGCACCCGCCAACCATAGCAAGAGTCTCTAGCGGGCGCTCTGTAACAGCTTCGACGACTTCTTCGGCAGCACCGAGAACAACCTGAGTTGCAACGTCGGCAGCGCCGCCGATCCAGTCACCAGCAACCTCCCACCATTCCTTATGCTTGCTCTCGCGCTGCCGCTCGCGACGTTCTTCTCGCGCTCTTTTGCGTTCGGCATTCTTTTCGCGGAGCGCCTGCTCTTCCTGCGCAAGGCACTGCTCAGGAGCCGTCGTACCGGAGCGATCTCGTGCCTGGATAAACTCAGTCTTGTACGGGTCGGGCAGGTCAAGAATAGTGTCAAACTCAGCGGATTGCGAGCTGGCAGATCGCCGGAATTTCGAGTCTTCTCGAGCTTGCTCAAGACTCTCATCAAGAAAAACAGCATGTGCGGAAAGGATACGGTCACTGGAAAGACCGACTCCAGAATCTGGATATTCCATTGTGAATGCCTGGTAAGTGCTATCCCACACGCATCCTACAGAGCCGCTGTTACTAAGTCGCTACTGAGCCCCAGGTACCGCGGGAGTCCACCTGACGGGACTTTGCGAGCCTGGTACAATTCACGGCCCAATTACCAGCGAAAGGAACGACCCATGGCTGCAGGAAATACTGTCCGACTGCATCGTGTGCTTCGCGCACCGGCAGAGCGCATCTATAAAGCATTCATCGATCCGGATGCAATGGCGAAGTGGCTGCCGCCCAATGGATTTACCGGCAAAGTTCATGACATGGATGCCCGCGTAGGGGGTTCATACTCTATGTCTTTCACCAATTTCAGCACGGGAAGCTCTCACAAATTCGGCGGAACATTCGTTGAGATGAAGGAGTTCGAGCGCCTGCGCTACACCGACAAGTTTGAAGCAGCTAGCCTACCCGGCGAGATGATGACCACGATTGTTCTGAAAAAGGTCTCTGTCGGAACAGATGTGGAAATCACACAGGAGGGCATTCCTGAAATGATTCCGCCCGACGGCTGCTACCTGGGCTGGCAAGAGTCACTCGTCTTGCTTGCGAAGCTGGTTGAAGCAGAAATTCCGGATGGGCCGGAAGCCTGAAAGTCTGCAATGAAAACTGAAGTCTCCTCGACAGTGCTCTAAGATCATCACGTTATCTTAGTTCGACGGAAAACAAGAGGCTTCCCATGAAATTTCCAAAACTCTCCGCATCGCTCTTGGCGTTGTCATTGACAATTGCGCAGTCGGGCGTGCTGCCATTGCCGGCAAGTGCTGAGGGACCGCCCAATCTCAAATTCAATCTTGATGTGGCGAAACAAACGATAACTGAAGCGCAGGTTCAAAGTGCAATTGCAGAAATCGACAAATTGGCGCAAAAACAGATTGATACAAATGCAGTGCCGGGAATGGCAATCTCGGTTGTCTTCAACGACAAACTTGTTTTTGCCAAAGGCTATGGAATTCGAGAAGTAGGGAAAAGCGAAAAAATCGATGCTGACACAGTTTTCCAACTTGCGTCAGTTTCAAAATCGGTGGGTTCGACAGTTGTAGCAGCGGCGGTTGGCGAAAAGATCGTCTCATGGGACTCAAAAATTAGTGATTTAGATCCGGCCTTCGCACTTTCAGAGCCGTGGGTAACCTCCAATTTGACGATTCGCGATCTGTACTCTCATCGCAGTGGCTTGCCTGCACACGCAGGAGACATCCTGGAAGACCTGGGCTATGATCGCGCGCAAATTTTGCACCGCTTGCGATACCAAAAGCCAGCCAGCAGTATGCGAGCAGCTTATGCGTACACAAATTTCGGACTGACCGAAGCAGCAATTGCTGCAGCATCTGCCGCCAAAACGACCTGGGAGCAGCTCAGCGAAGACAAGCTCTATAAGCCACTCGGCATGGCATCCACAAGCTCACGCTTTGCAGATTTCTGGAGCCGTCAAAACAAAGCAGTGGGGCATATGTTGGTTGACGGTAAGTGGGTTCATAAGCACCAACGCACACCCGACCCGCAATCGCCCGCAGGTGGAGTAAGCTCGTCAGTAAATGACATGGCAAAGTGGATGCGCTTACAAATTGAAGGTGGAAAGTTCGAGGGCAAGCAGATTGTTGATCAGGATGCAATTGAAGAAACGCATTCACCGCAGATGAAATCCGGTCATAGTCCAATCACAGGGTTGCCGGAATTTTACGGTCTGGGTTTCAATGTCAGCTATGACAAACATGGTCGCCTTGTACTTTCGCATTCAGGCGGCTTTGAGTTGGGCGCGGCCACGAATGTAAAAATGGTGCCTTCCGAAAAACTCGGCGTATGCGTGCTCACCAATGGTTTTCCGATTGGCATGGCAGAGGGTATTGCAGCGACATTCACAGACCAAGCTTTGTATGGAAAACAATCCCAAGATTGGATGGCTCTTTTCAAACAAGTCTTCGCCGATCCAGCCGAACTCGGATTAACAGTCGGCAATTTGAAAAATCCGCCGAAGACACCATCGCCGGCCCTGAAGAGTGATGCGTATGTCGGAATATACGAAAACGACTTTTACGGCGACTGCAAAGTCACTGATACAGGTGGAGGTTTGACGATTACGCTGGGACCAAGCCTGACAAAACCGATCAAGCACTACGACCGAGATACTTTTACGTGGGAAATGGACACAGAAGATTTGACCGGAGTCAGTGCAATTACTTTTACAGTAGGCCCAGACGGAAAGGCTAAGAGCGTGCTGTTCGATAACTTAAACAACAATGGACAAGGGTTGTTTATTCGAAAGTAAAAGCAACTTCAAACTGAAAAAGATCCATTACTTGTCCAATAGTCTGTTTTCGCATGTCAATCAATTCCATCAGATTGGATTTGTCATTGCGAACAATTGCCGGCCAAGGTGGTGGTTCTACTTGCCATCGACCATCAGCAGTAAGCATGTGAGATCGGTCGGATGAAAAGACTTTCGCAAATTCGTCCGCATCTATGACTCGAAACTGCGCTCGATACTTTTCCTGCACCGCACCTTCTCGAAAGGTCGCACTCAAGTAATCAGCAATCGGCGTCGGAGTAGCAAGAAGGGTATCGAGGTCGTACACCTTCCATCCATTGCTTTTGAAGAGCAGAATTACATGATAGTCCCAAACTACTGGTTGGTCAGGGACAATCCCGGCGCGCTGATGCCACAGAGAGCACGATCGTGCCTCATTCGAGATCAAGACCACGTTCTTTTCAAACGGACGGAAATCCTTTTCCTGACACAGATGCCAGATGTTTTCTTCGCAATAGTATGGTGCGTATTTGTATGCTTCTCGTTTCATAAAGCATGTCTCTCCGGTGATGACGATTCATTCGTGTTCAAACAATTCCGAACCTGTCCGAACATTGCATTCAAGGTATCATATCTCTGGATTTAGAAACCAGGATTATGAGCGAAACGGTTTCTATCGTCTTTGAAATAAATTCTACCCTCGATGCCTGATTCGACGATTAAAGTGCAATGTCATTGAGCCTCATCGCAAACTTATACAAGCCGGCGCCATTCATCGAAAGACTTCCGGACGACAAAGTCGATGGAGAGTACAAGCGCTACCGAGCTCAGATAATGAGCACGATTTTCGTGGGATACGCTGGTTATTACCTGGTTCGCTCAAACATCAACGTGGCAAAGCCGCTGCTAATCAGCGAACTCGGTCTGACCAAAGGCGATGTCGGATTGCTGGCATCAGCACTCACCATTGCTTATGGACTGAGCAAATTCTTGATGGGCAATGTCTCCGACCGCTCCAATCCAAGATACTTTTTGGCGACCGGTCTGATTCTCTCGGGCATCGTAAATTCGCTTTTCGGATTCTTGCCCAGTTTGTATTTGATGGTCGCATTCTGGGCAATGAATGGCTGGTTCCAGGGAATGGGCTGGCCGCCGTGCGGGCGAACGATGGTGCACTGGTTTTCCGATCGAGAGCGCGGCACAAAAATGGCGATTTGGAATCTTGCGCACAATGTCGGTGGCATGCTCGCACCCGTCATCGCAAGCTACGCGATCACCATGTTCGGCTCGTGGAAAAACGCGTTCTTCGTCCCCGGTGTGCTCTCGATAATCATCGGCCTGCTCGTCCTGATTTTCATGCGCGATACGCCGCAATCCGTAGGGTTGCCGCCAATCGAAGAGTATAAGAACGATTATCCTGTAACCGCAGTCGAAGATAGAGAAAGAGAGCTGAGCGGCTCTGAGATCCTCTTCAAGTATGTGCTCAATAACAAGTTCTTGTGGATTTTTTCCGCAGCAAATGTGCTGGTGTACATCGTGCGATACGGCGTGCTCAACTGGGCTCCTACATATCTCACAGAAGTAAAAGGCTACAGCATCACTGATTCAGCCTGGCAATCAAGCCTATACGAATTGGCCGGAATTCCAGGAATGCTCTTCTGCGGATGGGCTAGCGATAAGCTTTTCCACGGACGACGATCGCCTGTTATGGTCTTCTCCATGAGTTTGATTGCCGGTGCCATACTGCTTTATTGGCTCAATCCCAAAGGCAATATGGCCGTGGACACAATAGCCTTGCTGCTCATCGGGTTCCTTATATATGGTCCGGTTATGCTCATAGGCGTCGCGGCTTGCGACCTCGTGCCGAAAAAAGCGGTAGGCACGGCAGCCGGACTAACCGGACTATTTGGCTATCTCGGGGCTACAGTTGCGGAGTTGGGTATCGGACTGATCGTGCAGCATTTTGGCTGGAACGTAGGATTTATCAGCATCATTACTGCGGCTGTTCTATCGATAGCATTACTTGCACTGACCTGGAATGTGCATGATAGGCGGGAGAACGCACATTAGACATCTGCTCGCCGCGCCCACAAAGATAATGAGAGGCGCATCACAATTCGGGTTTTATGTCGTGATGTCACGAAGATACCCCGAATTGCCGGTCGACATACGGATACGTGGTATTCTGACAACTGCTTAAGGCATCATGTTCGTGGCTAAAACGCCACAAAGGCTCTCCAGTTCTTTCTTGAGAGGCTACATCTGCCGCTCAGCAGGCTTCTCGGTCAATCCGTTTGCAGACGTTTTTCTGCGGTGGATAAGGACCGATGGCCTGCAACGTCAGCAAACTGCCAACCGGTTTGCGCTATAAGGAAACTGAGATGAGATTTATTGAACTTGGCTTAGCCGAGCGTCTTTCCAACGACCTGGAAAAAATTGGATTTGTAGAACCGACCGAAATTCAGGAAAAGACCATTCCTGCAATTCTCGCCGGGCACGACATTATGGCTTCCGCAGAAACCGGCTCCGGCAAAACTGCGGCTTACGCTCTGCCGATCATTAATGGAATGCGCAACGGCTCGAAGCCGTTGCCTCGCGCATTGATTCTTGTTCCGACAAGAGAATTGGCAGTGCAAGTAAATGATGAAATTGTTCGATTCGCCAACAAGTGCGGCATTCGTACCGTCACTATTTATGGTGGCGTCAGCATGTTCAATCAGATACGCCTCATAAAGAAAGGCGTTGATGTAATTGTCGCGACTCCGGGAAGATTGTTCGACCACATCGAACAAGGCAACGTCAACCTCAGTAAAGTGCAAACACTGGTGCTGGATGAAGCTGACCGCATGCTCGATATGGGTTTCACCCCTCAAGTACGCAGAATCGTCGCGAAGGTCGAAGGACCACGTCAAACCGTTATGTTCTCTGCCACCATCAACAAGGCAGTTGAAAAAACCGGCGAAGAATTCCTGACCAACCCGGTAAACATATTCGTCAACACGAACCGCGTCGAACCGGCAACCATTGATCAGAAGATTCACCTGGTCTCGGAAGAGGGCAAAACGCCGCTGCTTATCGAGCTTCTCAGCAAGCAACTTACCGATGCGGCTCAAAATACCGTTCTGGTTTTTACAAAAACACGCCACCGCGCATCGAAGATTTGCAAGAAACTGAACGATGCAAATATCAGCGCCGGTGAAATTCACAGCGACATTTCGCAGAACAAGCGAGAGTCGACTTTGAAGAAATTTCGCTCTGGAGAAATATCCGTATTGGTGGCGACAGACGTCGCTGCACGCGGTCTCGATGTTCCGGCAATCAGCCATGTAATCAACTTTGACCTGCCCCTTGGCGCTGCCGATTATGTTCACCGCATCGGACGCACCGGTCGCGCAGGACGCTCTGGTATCGCGCTTTCTTTCGTCAGTGATGAGCAGCGTTATTTGATACGCGACATCGAGAAAGTCACCGGGCGTTCACTTGATCCGGATAGCCCTTTCAATTCAGTTCGCTCCAAAGGGAAAGAATCGAAAGGCCACAAGTCTCAATCGAGTGCAAATCCATGGAAGCGCAAGCAGGGTTCGCAATCAAATGATGCTTCAGCTCATAAAGCACGCAGAGAGTCCAACAACTCGCGCGGACATCAATCGAGACCTGAGAATCAAGGCTTTAACAGGAATAAACCAAAGACAGCAAAAGCGGCGCATCACGGACACCAAACCGATGCACTCCGCAGCAAGTCCTACGAACCACGCGGTCAAGCAAAGATAGCGGCAGCAGTGCTCGATGAAAGAGAGCAAGACCTCGCTGTCTGGAAAGAAATGGCTACCCGCATACTTGGCAGCAAATAGGGCGCACCACACTTAGTCATTGTTTTACGGAGATCACTCGCTGCTCTAGCGAGTAGGCTGCTGCTTCCGCTTGCTTATCTCTTGAATAATTCTCGAAAACGGAATGGCAATATTCATTGGAGCAGACGGCTTACCTTCTGCATCATGCATAACGAATTGCAAGCCAACCGAAGCCTTGCCTGCGGTGTCTCTGCCAAAGGTTAGTTGCGTCGGTGATACCACTTGTTTGATGCCACCAAGCATCTCCAGGTTGATTTTCACACCTTTGATGTTGTGCAATGCAATTCCACCTTCGCGACTGTATGAAAGTGATGCCGCGACGTCCGTGGCGAGGTCAACGCTGTCAACTTTGACAGGCAAACCAGCGGAAGCCTCTTTATCGAGAGATACATGCTTTTCACGCCGTGAGCGAACGCTCATATCAAACTGTTCTGCACCAGGCGCTGAAGATGCTACTCGTTGAATTCCGATGCTTAGAATGTCCTGAGACTGCTGAATCTTCAACAAATCTGTCAGTGTGCGATCGATGTCAGTCGCCTCTTGCATCATTCCGCGCAAAAACGGATCGCGCACGTTTTCAGGATCTATGTTTATACTTCGCGACTTGCCCCAATGTGTTCGACGCAGACCCCATGAGGCTTGTCCACTCACCGCCATATGGTAATCGCCATCGTTACCCTTGAATAACGTGGCACCACCAGCTAACACGCTTCTGCTCTTCAACGGTCCATCAATACTAGGATGCACTCCGCTAAAACTATGCAATTGCAGCATCGCTCCGCCACTTCCATCAGGCTTGAGCCCTGCGCGCATCATAACTTCTGTGTCCATTCTGACCGGTCCGGAACTAAAAGGTCCAACAGACTTGTCGACCATCGTCTCGCATGTTGAGCGGTTAAGAGACATCTGCAGCTGGTAGTCACCATATACGGTTTGATAGATTTTTGCACCACGTACATTGTCCAAACCACCGGCAAGCAAATCGACCACCTCCAGTACAGGATCTGGAGAGTCCTTTATCTGCCGAATCGTCTTCTCCACAAGCGGACTGTCCTGAATACCACTGCCAGGGCGATCACCGCCGGAAACCTCGATATTCGGAAATTGGCTTGGAATTGCTTTCGCAGCTTTCGAGAACAAATCGCCAGGCACGGAAAGAAGGCTAGAAGGATTCCACGGGCTGGATACCTCGGCTTTGTCTCCTTCTTGATCTGATTCCAGAGGAGGCGTTCTTCCCGACTGCTGCCGGCTAACCGGCTGTTCAAATATAGTATCGTGTGGCACGGCTTGGTCTCACATTGAGAAGTTGTCCGCACAATATATACGTGCAATGTTGCCGCAATGTTGCCACCCGAGATCGCGGAGCCTGTGTAGTTCCGGCCAATTCGGTTTTGCGTTCGATCGGTCAAACAGGCATAATAGAATGCACCTTGGACTAACTGGAGTTTCTAGATGAGTTTTGCTCGAAAAACGGCTGGGTGCGCAGCGCTTATCTGCATCGCTGTATCATTGAATTCATGCAGCCATACTCCACTCGAAAGCTCGACAGATAAAGCTGCTGACACCAAAGCCGCCAAGGTCGAGAGCGAAGAAATGCTGCTCAAAAACTTGGCTGACAAACAAGCAACACTGCCGAAAAACTCACCTGAACTCGAAGAACCACTGGAAAAACTCGCGTCGTTTTACGAACTCAAGAATCGATATGATTTAGCTGAGAAGTATTCAGAACAGCTCCCCCTCTGCAAGGAAACAAATTGGAATTGGGAGCGTTATTGCATGGCGCTTACAGAACAGGGGAAATTCGATCAAGCGATCGAAGCGATGAAGAAAAGCGTAGCGCTGGTTGAAGCGAAGAAGAAAGACGACAACACCGCCGCCGTATACATCCGCTATGCAAAATTGCTGGAAAGAGCTGGCCGAGAATCCGAAGCAAAACCACTGCGCGAAAAGGCTCATGAGCTGGCGCCCAATGTCAAAAACTCTACCATTCGCTGGCACAAGTCAGTTGTAGGCCGTTAGAAGAAACAAACTACTCACGTAGCACTTTTTTTCTTCAAGCGCTCGTAGATTTTGTTCGCTTCCTCAGTCTTTTTCCCTTTGTACAAAACCTTTGCATACTCTTTCAGGATTTCTACAACTTCCAAATTGCTTGGGCATTCGGAACCCTTGTCTAGAATATCGAGAGACTTTTTAAACTCAGCCTCAGCTTCATCGTTCTTGCTTTGGAGCGAGTAAACCATGGCTAACTGCCCGCAAGCCATTGCATACTTTTCCTGTTTATCAGCTTTGCCCTCAAGCGCCACCATCACTTTCTTGCACATATCAATCGCTTCTGGATACTTGCCCCTGCGTTTTAAAATCTCGACCAGTTTCATTTGTGCATCACACAACGCGGCTTCATCTTTCTTGCTTTCGGCAGCAGCGAGCCGCTTCTTTGCATTGCTTTCTTCATTTTCCCAAGCAACCCCGATGCTTCCTCCATGAACGTTGTAATCAAAAGAGAAATCAACGTCGACATTCTTCGGAGCCCCATGCGGAAGAGGCGCAAATGGCTGCGCTTCTTTTAGAGCGGCAACTGCTGCAGCATCAACGGACGGAACCCCTGATGACTTTTGAACCCGGGAGTTAGACACGATTCCATCGCGAGAAACTTTGAAGAACATTACAACTTTTTTGGTCTCCGAGCTTTTCGGCGGATGCCAATGCCGCTTAATCTTGCTCCCGAGCGCCTCCATATAGGGCCCAAAATCAACCTCTAACACGTTTGGAACAAAGCCATGGTCATCAGCCAATTTGTAATCCTTTACAGCATCAGTCAAGAGACCAAGCCTCTCTTTAGCCATACCTCGGAAAAACAAAGCCTCGCCTGAAGTGGGATCAAGCTTGCTTGCAGTGCTTAAGTCGTCAATCGCCGCTTTGTACTGCTTCAGCTGAATCAGTGCTTGCCCCCGAGCGCAATGCGCATTGACAAGCAAATCTTTGTTCTTCGGCTTTAGTGAAAGTGCAATATCCGCATTCTTTAGCGCTTCCTTGGGCTGCTGCAATGTCACATAAGAATCGGCACGGTTAATGTAATTTGAAGGGTCCTTCGGAGCGCGCGCAATGTATTGCTCAGAATCGGCAATTGTCTTCTTTGCCTCTTCAGTCGCTTTTGCACTGCCCGACCAAGGGTTTGTAGTCTTATAGAAATCGTGCAAAGGACCCGACTCAGCAGGGGGCGCAGCGCCGAAGCATTGTGAACTACCAGTAAACAAGATCATCGAGGACACGCTCGACAAAACAAAGCATTTGATGACAGGATGCCGCTCGAACTTATCCACTTTATTCAAACCCTCTCGAGTGAAAGAACATCCCTGAGAGTAGCGAGCAGATGCAATTCAGTCCACAAATTTCTCATACGGTTTACCTTAATCTTGTCGGGTGCAAAGAATTACTCGTTCAGCCGAGCTCGCCCGGAAAAGCGGCTCGATTGTTGTCGACAATGCGGGACTTCGGCGGCGCGGCATTTGGCATATATACTTTTCTGTAATAAGATGAATACCTTGCCAACTTCGAGGCATTCGAAGACCCGTCGCCAGAAGGTGCCTTTTGTGAGCATTACTAGAAAACTTACAAAGCCCACACTGGCGGCACTAACTGCGCTCAGCATGGGTGGACTGCTGGGATTAAGCCCGGCAACCCCGTCGCTGGCAACGGCAAGCCAGGAGAATGGCTCAAAAACATTGCGCATTCCAAGCGCCGAGGCTAAATCAGCGCCCCTCATCTCATGGCTTCCTCCGGAGGGCGTAAAACCTCAGGTAGCAATGCTCTGCATCCACGGATTCAGCTTGCACAAGGGCAGCTTCACAGCTTTCGGCAAGGTAATGGCGAAGGACGGCGTGGCGACATACGCGCTGGACTTGCGCGGATTCGGCGAATCCAAGAGTAAGGCAATTCATACTGAATTGGATTTCGACGGCAGCATGGCAGACATCAAAGCCATCTTGCAGCAAATTAGAAAAACGCATCCTGGCCTGCCGGTGATTGTTCTGGGCGAATCGATGGGCGGCGCGATTGCGCTTCGCGCGGCGGCTCTTTATCCGGAACTCGTCTCGGGTCTCATTGCCTCAGTACCGGCGCGTGACCGCTTCGGCATGAGTGAGGAGGAGAGGGAATTCGCAGAGAAAGCCGGTCTTCAAACAATTTTTGGCGGTTATAGCCGCACAATCAACAATGCAGCATTGGCTGCGGTAAAGAAGATTTCGCAGAAGGAAGAAGTTCGCGCCACCTGGACCAACGACCCTCTAATGCGAACGAATTTCTCGCCAAAAGAGTTTGTTCAACTCGATGGTTTTATGTCGAAAAACCTTGAAGCCGCAGCGATGGTGAAGAACACCCCAGTGTTGTTTATTCAAGGCACCAATGACAAACTCATTCGTCCAGCCGGTACATGGAAGCTGTTCGAACGCCTGGGAACGCCGCATCGGCAATTGGTTTTGAGCAAGAATTCCGAGCACCTGATCTTCGAAGAAGGGCAGTACAGGCAGGATGACTTGAAGTTTGTCCTGTCGTGGATCAACAACAATGTTTCTCGGCTGGATGTGATGGCAGATACCAACGAGAAACTGCCTGTGGTGGCATCGAAAGCAGAGTATTCAGCCGGCGGAGCCAATTCGGACGATGATCCGGAACTCGTAGCTGCCGTAAAGAACGGTGGGTCAACAGTCCGATCTGCATCAGCAAACGCAGCAGCGTCAGAGGCAGAAAGACTTGCTTCCGCGGCACCGGCTGAGCTGCCGCGCGCGGCTCAAGATAGAGAATTCAAAAACCGAATTCAAACTAACGACCGCCCGAAGATCAGCTACTGGATCGAACTCTATAGAGGCGGAAAAGTTTTCCGCTGCAACAACAAGATGGAGTTCAAAACCGGCGATGCCATTCGCTTTCACTTGATTCCAGAAAGCGACGGCTATGCGTATCTCGTGATGAAAGAGAGTTCGACCGGAAAAAGCGATGTTCTGTTTCCCAACAAAACATATGGTTCCAAAAACTTCTTGCGCAAAGGACAAGACTATCCAATTCCCTCTGAGGGTTGGATGGCTTTTGACGCAAACCCCGGCACAGAACAATTAGGACTTGTATTCGGCAAGGAGCAAATTGCCGTAACGCCCGAAACGCTCAAGAACGGTCAATTGACTGCATGGGTATCCTCGTCTGAGGATGGCTCCAAAGATTTATGTCCGACACGCCTGAAATTGTCCTGGGACGACCCGATGCCTGTAATGCTGCCGGATGATTTCAAACCCCTGTCCCAGGTGGCACGCGCTACCGAGAGCAGTCTGGTGCGACTGACTTCTACCGGCGGCGGAATGATAGCCGCAAACATTCAGCTTTTGCACGGGAAGTAAAGCAGCCAATATGTTATGCTGGCACGCCTTCCACACCAGTTGCAGGCGGCTTCCGGACTGGTTTTTAAGAGGCAATTCTGGTTTTCAGGCTCACTTGGCAGGAGACGCACTATGCGTATTCGCAAAAGCACTCTAACCCTGGCACTGTCCGGCATTTTGGCACTCAGCCCACTTTCTTTCTTACCTGCGGCTAATGCAGGCAACGGCAGCAAATCGTTTGCGCCAATGGAAGAAAGTGACACAACCTTCAAAAGAATTAAAACTCCGACCGACGCGCCTATCAGTGCACCGATGGCTTCATGGCTGCCTCCGGCAGGCATCAAACCGCGCATCGCAATGTTGTGCATTCATGGTTTCAGCATGCACAAGGGCTGCTACGCAGACTTCGGCAAAGCGATGGCGAAAAACGGCATAGCGACTTACGCTATCGACATGCGTGGTTTTGGAGAGCGCAAGGAGATTGCCGGGAAAACAGAACTCGATTTTGACGGAAGCCTGGTGGACATCAAGGCTTCTTTGGAGAAGATCCATAAGAATCATCCGGATTTGCCCGTCATCATATTGGGCGAATCGATGGGTGGTGCTATCGCATTGAGAACCGCCGCACTTTACCCTGAATTGGTTGCGGGCTTGATTTCATCAGTGCCTGCCAAAGATCGTTTCAGCCTGGGAGACGAAGGCGGCAAAGTCGGTATGAAAGCCGGGTTGCAAACTATGCTCGGCGGCTTCAACAAACAGATGACGGATGCCGCTGCCTCGGTCGTCAGCAAGATTTCTGAGAAAGAAGAATTGCGCAACACATGGAAAACAGATCCGCTGATGCGCAACAACTTCTCACCCAAAGAGTTCGTGCAGCTCGACACTTTCATGTCGCGCAACCTCGATGCGGCAGAGATGGTCACAAACACACCGGTGCTGTTCATCCAGGGGAGCAATGACAAACTTATCCGCCCCGCCGGCACGTGGAAACTTTTCGAGAGATTGTCCACATCCAATCGACAGATGGTGTTGAGCAAAAACTCTGAACACCTGATTTTCGAAGAAGGACAGTTCAATCCGGAAGATATCAAATTTGTATTGATGTGGATTGATAAAAACGTCGGTTCTCTCGACTCTTCAATTACCGGCATCAAAGAGAAACTGCCGGTAGTGGCATCAAAAGAAGAATACTCCGGCACCGGCTCTTCATCAACTTCTGCCTCATCTGCTAGCAGTTCTGCGAATAACGACAAGGACGCTCCGACGGCAGCACCAGCCCCGGCGGCACTCCCCACTCTCACTTCGGGAGACTTCAAGAATCGCATTACAACAAACACAAGACCCAAAATCAGCTACTGGATAGAACTAAATCGCCAGGGAAAAATCTTCCGCTGCAATAATCAGATGGAGTTCAAATCAGGAGATGCGATTCGCTTTCACTTGATTCCGGAAAGTGCTGGTTATGCTTACCTTGTGATGAAAGCGAGCACCACGGGCAAGAGCGATTTGCTGTTCCCAAATCAGATTTACGGAACAGAAAACTACCTGAAGCCAGGAAAAGACTACTCCATTCCCGCAGAAGGCTGGATGCAGTTTGACGGAAATCCAGGCACAGAGAGCTTAGGATTGATGTTTGGACAAGAGAAATTCTCTATCACGCCTGAAATGATACGAAGCGGAAATCTGAGCTGCTTCAACGCTGTCTCAAAGGGTCCAAAGGAAGAAGGCAAGAAAGAGATCTGCTCAACGCGCATGAAATTGTCTTGGGACGATCCTAATCCGGTGATGATTCCCGATGATTTCTCACCCATCTCGCAAGTCACTAGCTCGTCCGCTGGAAGCAGTTTAGTCAGATTGACCTCCAACAGCGGCGAAATGGTGTCAGCGAGCATTCAATTGTTCCACGGGAAATAACTTTGTCGCACACGACAAAGCATCCCGCACCAGGAAGAAATTCCTCACTCTAGAAAACATTCCCACAGGAAATGAATATGTTGAATCTTCGTCTTAAGCGCATGGCATTGCTGAGCTTGTCGAGCATACTGATGCTCGCGAACGGCGCAGGCATTCCCGCATGGAGTCAAGCATCCGGTGATGCTGCTTCGACTACAAATGCAAAACCGGCAAAACTGCCAGGCGTCGAATTTACGCAGATTCAAGATCTCAACCCGACAAAGAGCGGCACAAACCGCCCTATCAAGCAAAAGTGGGCAGTGGTAATTGGAACGTCAAAGTTCAAAGAAGGTCGACTCAGCCCCGGCAAAGAAGATGACATGGCCCAATCGGCGAAAGAGTTCTACCAATATTTGATAGATCCGCGCGGCGGGCGCTTCGATGCCAGCCACGTCAAATTACTTCTTGATTCTGATGCACAAAAGCAAAACATCACAACTGCGCTTGGTCCGAGTTTCCTCGGCAACGCAGCCGGCAAGGACGACCTGGTAGTTGTGTACATTGCCACCAGCAGTTTCCCAACGACCGACGGCAACACTTATCTATGCTCTTATGACTGCGCTCTGGACAACATTTATGGCACCTGCATTTCGATGCAATCATTGATGAGCTCGCTGAAAGAGAATGTTCATTCCGATCGCATTTTGCTTGTCTTGCAAGCCGGATACAGCGGCGCTGCCAACTTGACCGAAGGGGCGAAATCGCTGGAGCCCGTCAAAAAGCAATTCAACGTAGATATGGAAAAAGTCGTTCTGGGCAACGGCTTCATCATCCTTTCCTCCAGCCAAGCCAATGAAATAACTCACAGCAGTGCATTCTCACGCAATCTTATCGCTGCGCTGAAACAAGAAGACGGACTCATCGGACTAAACAAAGCATTTGCAATTGCGCGCGATAAAACGGCAAAAGAAACCGGCGCTACCGACGCCAGAAAGAAACAGGTGCCCTTGATGAAATCAGCATGGACAGGAACAGAGCTTGTAGTAGGCGCACCACCTGCCGAGCGAGTTGCAAACCTGCCTGCATCGGTAAGTTCATTCCTCTCCGCCGAAGGCTCTTACTTGAAAGCCAGCAAAGCAATGGCCGAAGGAAAAATAGAAGAAGCGCTTGCTCAGTACAAACTGGCCATCGTAGCCGATCCGAAATATGCTGACGCACTTGCAGACTATGGAACAGCCCTGGCTTTGAAAGGCGATTGGAAAGGCGCGGCTGATTTGCAAAAGCGTGCAATCGCCGCCAACCCGAAAGATGCGCTGTATCACCTCAACTACGCTCGTATCCTGGACAAGCTGGGCGACGCTGAAAATAGCCTGCGCGAATTGAATCAGGCATACACGATTAATCCGAAAGATACGACGGTGCTGATGGCGCTGTCAAAAAAGGCAATGTCTTCCGGTCAATTGAAGGAGTCGGTTCGCTTCCTGGAAGAAGCCGTCGACTTGTATCCGGCTCGCGCCGACCTGCGCGAACGCCTTGCATACGGGCTTATGAAGAGCGGCGAAGTCGATCAATCTGCGGCGCAAGCCAAAGAAGCAGTTCGATTAGACCCGAAGTCGGCATCCGCAAGAACGACGTTAGGCTCTGCGCTAATGGTGCAGGGCTATGTGGTGCCTGCGGTCAATTCATATAAAGAAGCAGTAAAACTCGCTCCGAATGACGCAAGCGCGCACTTCCTGCTCAGCAACAGTTTGGAGAAGAGCGGCGAGAAGGAAGAAGCAATCGCAGAGCTGGAGACTTTTCTCAAACTGTGTGACGGTTCCGACCCACGCGCCGCACAAGCGAAAGAACGCCTGGACAAGCTGAAGGCACAATAGTTATATGTTGATAGTTTGCCTGTCTTCCACAGTAGTTATAGCTTTCAAAAAGGGCTTCAGTGTCAAAACTAGAAGATCTCGCGCGTAAATACGCAAAACCGGCATATTCCGCAAAACTCACAGTCAGTGATTCATGCACGGTCTTGGAATCGAAGTTTGGCGGTCAGCCATATTTCGAGGGAGACTCACAATGGACTTGCTGCACAAAGTGCAACAGCGCGCTCTTCTTCATTTGCCAGGTTGACATAAGACAGTGCACACTTGCCAGTGCCTCGCAACATTTTGGACTGGTACAGTTTTTCTACTGCTGGAATTGCTATCCATGGGAATCTGAGCAGCCTGGATGGTCAGTGGTAAATATTCCCTCTCCAGAAGCAGCAAAGGCAAAACCAGTTCAAATGCCACCACAACCAGCTCGTGGGTTTCTTTCCAAAATATTCAAAAGAAATCCTGCGCAAACGACACAATGTAGAATTGCTCTTTTGCCTTTCGACTCTTTTCCGCAATTAGATGATTTGGAACAGTTAGCTGATAATGAAGCGGATTTCCTGCAGTCAGACGAGATCATCGATGAATACTACGGACTGATTGAGAAGCTTTCCGGACGGTCCGACGACTACAGCACTATGGTCGGCGGACATGCCGAATGGATTCAAGGCAGTCCGAACGCTAAATGCAAGACATGCGGCCAAAGAATGGAATTGCTCATGCAAATTGGTTCAGAACCGGAAGCAAGACTCATGTTCGGTGATGCTGGAGCGGCCTACATCATGTATTGCTCGCAACATCCACACGACGTGCAACTATATACTCAGTGCTTCTGATTCAGGCAATCTGCGAAAAATTGCCGGACCAACTATTTTTTTAACTATGTTTTCTGCGACGTTTTCAATTCTGTTTCAGCGATGTCTCCAGCACTGTCTTCAACGCCATATCCAGTGCATGCGAGGGGGTGCGAAGTGGCCCGTTTTTGCCAGTTGTTCTTCGAGATTGAGATCAAGCGCGGCACATTGCTTAAGTATTTCCGCACACTGTTTATTCGCGATAAAGCCTTCAGTGTTGAGCGAGTAACAGCGCAATGCTGTAACACAAGACTTATCGGTCAAATACCCTGCGGATAGAGCCTTCTTCGCGAGCTGACGCGCATTGAGTTCCATACCGCCCATCAGCTCTTCCATCATCTCAGGATGCACAATTCCGGAAGCAATTAGAAGTTGCCCAAATGTCAAAGTCGGAGTTGGTGGCACTGCCGGTGGATCAAGTTCTCCGAGTGCCTGATATATGGAAATCTGCTTGGCGTGGGCACTCTTAAGGGCTTCAGCAGCATGATACGCCTTGATCGCACCACTCGTGATCATGCCCTGCAATATGATTGCGTTTTCAACAGCATCGTGTGTCACGAAGCCTTGTTCGATGAAGATATGACCCAACTGCCTTCCACGCAAGACATGAATTTCAAGACACTCCATCATGTCCGTATCCGAGACAAATCCAGACATAGCGAACAGCTCGTAAAGCTTCGGTCCTTGCCCGGTTTCCTCATGATGGATATTGAGCCTGAAAAAGGTTTCTTCAATCGTCTTGTTGGTCTTTCTTACCGATTGAACAGCCTCGACTGCCGATGCATGACCTATCTTTTCATCCTGTAAAAGCATGCAACATACGAGAGCTGCTTTCATAACGTTGGCTGTCACGTCCCGGTTGAACACCAAAATACGACCCATTTGCATACCGGTCTCGAGTGATGTGGCAAGCGCACGGCCAATCTGCTCGTTGTTGATGACTCCAGCCTCGACAAGCAAGTCTGTAATCTCATTGGACGCGCTCGGCATATTGTTGGTCTTCTTGTGCTCCTCGCCGATCGAGGCATAAGCATCTTCAAAAGACAGTTGCTGCGTGGTGGCAATCCGCAAGACCTTAATGGCGAGATCAGTTGAGATTTGATTCTCTCTGACCATAGATTCGGCGCACAGAGCCTTGTCCATCGTGTACTGGCTCACGTGCCTCAGCATGACCAGCACTTTGTGCAAAGGGGTGCTGAGCCGCGCAGATGAAGCATAACCCTCCTCGAGGGTCCGAAGGTCGATAATGCGTGCCCCTGTCAATAGCAGCGACAGGACATCGTTATCCCGATTTTTTGTAAGCATGTGAAACTCCCGTCCAACGCAACGCCATTGAACTGACTGCAGTTTAGGTTATTTCTCCTAAGATGCCCAGTGTACGGGTCTTTCCAACCAGAATCAGTAGGGGTAACCCATATTGATTTACGCCAAAGCCTATAAGTTGGCCGAAATCCTCTTTAGAGGGCGCTAATAATCGCCAGTGGCGGCTCGCCCGAGCCTTGGGCTGTCTTACAATGGTCCGACGTTACCGGAAACCTACCTATTAATATGAACCGCGAATATCACAAATGGCACAGCAAAAGTCTCGACCGGGAAATGGAGCTGCTTAGCTTCGGGCACGCCGGAGCAAGAGTGATTGTATTCCCGACATCTTGCGGGCGATTTTTCGACTGGGAAAATCGCGGAATGATCAATACTCTTGGTCACCACATCGAACAAGGATGGATTCAAGTCTTTTGCGTCGACAGCGTGGATTTCGAGAGCTGGTGGAATTTCGACGCGCATCCGAAAGATAAGGCGCTGCGACACCTTGCTTACCACAAGTACATCATCGATGAAGTTCTGCCTTTTACAAAAGAGAAGAACAGCAGCGATTACGTCATCGCGCTAGGCGCAAGCATGGGTGGGTATCATGCAATCGATATCTCGATGCGTTTTCCACAGAGTTTCAATAGAACAATCGGTATGAGCGGTCCTTACGACATGCACCAAATGAGCGAACCATATGATGTTTTCTCCTGGATTCACAATTACTACGACGACAATATTCGCCAATGTGATCCAACGGAACTTGTGAAAGCAGCTTCTGATGAGCATATTGAAAAACTCAAGAAGCTCGACATCATTTTTGCGATTGGAGAAACAGATCCGCTTTTCCGTGGCAACGTGATGTTTGATGATGTACTGAAGCAGAGAAACGTGCCGCACTCATTTCGCATCTGGGACGGCTTCGCACATGACTGGCCATTCTGGCATGAGATGGAATTGCACTACATCGGCGGCGACGGGACGCGATAGTTGGAGTTTCACTCCAGTCCGGACGGCTCGGCTAGAGGAGCTGCGGTTCTCTTAACTTCGAGAATTCCAGAGTCCTGTTTCTCCAGCACAAAATCTTTCACCGAACCGAGATTGCCGAAGCGATGCATGTTGGAAACCAGCCAGAAAGGCAGTTCGTGATTGGTCTTTGTGTCAGTAATATCAATCATTTGAATGCCGTCGACTTTCGCAAGCGGCTTTGCCAGCGGACCCGGCAAACCAAGTCGATGGAAGTCGCCATGAGAGTACGCGGAATACTTCAAGCGATCATCTGAGCGAGAGAAATAGATTCGAGTCGCCCTGGCATTTGATGCAAAATCGCCGGCGTGGTTGAGAAATGTCTTTGCGTCAGTATCCGCATTGGACATAATCAATTCGCGAAACTTCCCAGGTGCGCTCGCAGAACCCAAACCATGCGGCTTCCTGCGCATAAGCGCGTGGTCGAGAATATAGGCGCCCATACTGTGCCCAACCAATGACATATTCTCAGCACCAAGGATCTTTTCCGATGCAATGAGCGCAGACAGAAAACCATCGACTGTTTGCTCTGCAAGAGTCTCGTTCTTCAGGTAATTCTTGAAGCCCTTCGGCGAAACCCAGTCATATAAAAGGACAGGGACTTGCATGTGCGTTGCAAGTTTTGCCGCTCGCAGAGCGGAAGTATCAAAGGTCGCACAGCATCCATGCACAAATACAACCGACTCAAGACTGCCGGCTCTTTTTCTGTATGCATCGAGAGCAGCAATCATCTGCTCTTTGTTGAATGTCGAATTCGCAAGACTACAAAGATTGGCAGGCGGAGCAATAGGCTGAAGTTTTTTCGCATCGTGATCGAGATTGAAGCGCTGCCACTGCATTCGCTCTTCTGTTTTGCTATCCAGAGGTGTGCGCACCGGATATGGCACTACGAAGTTTTTTACTCCAAACTGAAGCCCCGTCGTATTTTCCTCTTCCGAATATTCGATGCTGCCATTCCTTCCCGAAAAGGCTCGGTTCGTCGCATAGAAAACGGGCACGACAATCCAATCCTTTACCCCTTTGGTGTCGTCAGGCGGCGGCGGCATAAACGAGCAAGATGAAAGGAGTTGCGCCATTACTAGCGCGATAAATGTCATCCCAAACAATGAATTGCGCAGCAGAGATAATTTTGCAGTTGAATTCCGCGTCACAGAAAATTTTAGAGCTGTTGTTCTCATGGAGGTCTATTTCGAACTTTCGGGCAACCGCAATAAAGGATATCAGGCTTCCTCGAGACCATCCACTAATAACCGATAGCAGGATTTGCCCCTCCAATTCGTGCCAGGAGTCAGCTTCTAGGGGGTCCGGTCAGTGTCAGCTTAATGTCATATGACGCTGTTAGGCTGATTAGGACAATCAATTTTGCCAGTTTCTAGAGGTTTTGTATGTCAGACCAGTCTTGCTCACCCGGTCGAATCGATGCCATTGCCGCACAGTTGAACGAGGGCAATCGAGCCGCGTCCAACAGGCTCATTAACGAATGCACGCTTAGCTTGCCCGGGGCCACAGCTTACTTCAACGACTTTCGCCAAAACGGAGAAGCAATTCTAAACGGAGACCCCGCGGCCACGAGACGCTCTGAGGGCATCTTCAATGAACTTGCCAGGCAGGAAAGAGCTGTATGGACTGCCATTCGCGATGCCGCCAATAGCAGAAATCCGGAGGGGCTCTGCAAACTAGAGATTGTCGAAGACCAGCAAATGGGTCCTAGGATTAATTTGGCAGGCGATCGCTGCAATTAGTTCCGATCTTGGGGAATTTCAAGATTTTTTGAAACTTGCCACGCTAGGGTGCTAAAAACCAGCGCCAGGCGCGCAGTCCCCCCAATAAATAGAACTAAATTATATGGAAATCTTTTCGCATAACTATGCGACCGCCTATGGTCGCTCGTACGCTGGCACGTCCGAAGATTACTTTCAAGAATCGCTCGAGCCCCAGAACAGACTGACGAACAGAGAATTGCAGCAGATTCGCGCGATCAGGGAAGAAATTGAGTCGCGACCCAAAATAACTCGCTTTGAAGCGCGGTACATACGCACGCTGAAGGCGGCAGAGCAAGAATTCTGCGGTATCAGGCCGGATTGCATGGAAGAAATTAAGTGCCTGCGAGAACTGCTGAAAGGATTGAGTGGAATAAGCGAAGATGCCAATCGTTCAATTACAATTGCGTTGCTGTGTGCGGCAATTGCGAAGCAGATCGATAAGCGGCGATAGAGTTTTCTGCGTTAAATTACTTGTCTAAGAAATCGAGCACGGAATCAGCGTTTGGCAGAGGGATCTTGATGAACTTTTTCAGAGTCGCCAACCAACCTGGGGACAAGAGAATTACTCGTTTTTGCGCAAATGGCGCAGCTTTCCTACTTGCAGTACTCTCGATGCCGGCGCTTCATTTTCTTCAAGTGCCGAACTTCACTGCGACGCAGGCAAGAGCACAAAGTGTGCGTCAAATTCTAAGTGCAAGGGCGATGGAAAGAGCGGGTGCGCGCGCCCGAAGTACGAATGGGAAATCAAAGAGCTTGCACGAACTGAATATCTCAGGATTGAAAACAGCAATCTGGGTACCGCAGTCTACTCCTGGACCATGGCCAATCGTCATTTTCTCCCATGGACTTCATGGACTCAACCGACAGAGCGATTACATTTCCGAAGCGCTGGCGGACGCAGGTTATCTTGTGGCGGCCCCCAATCATGACGATGCATTAACCTCGTCAAACAGGTTTAGAAATACGGAAGAAAAACTCGCGCGACCGGACAAATGGAGCGAAAGCACATACAGAAAACGGGGGCAGGATATTGCAAGGCTAATTGCCGCACTAAAGGATGATCCAGCCTGGAGTTCTCGGATTGCATGGTCCAAGATCTCGCTTATGGGACACTCACTGGGGGGCTACACTGTATTGGCTCTGGCAGGCGCATGGAGTAGCTGGAAGATACCTGGACCAGTTGCTGTAGTAGCACTCTCACCATACGCAAATCCTTTCGTCGCAAAGCAAACACTAGGTCAGATCAGCATTCCGGTCATGTACCAGACTGGAACCACCGACTTCGGCGTGGCGCCGTTCTTGAAAGCACCTCAAGGTGCCTTCAAAATGACGCCGTCTCCTGCTTACCTTGTCGACATCAAAGGTGCCAACCATTTCACGTGGACGAACTTGAATCGTGAACCTTCTAAGGCCTACCTGATAGATCACTACATCATCGCGTTCCTAGATAGATTCGTGAAGGGAGATCCAGGTTCCAACCCAGCCGTCAAACTGCCCGGGGTGAACGTTGTCTGGCACCACTGAGTCCACATAGACGCCCTTTGCCTCGGATACAACTGAATAAAACTGCACAGTAAGTCAACCACGCTCAAAATATACTTCTACAGGCTCCGGTAGGTTGATAGTGAGCCTCGAATGGAGGTATAACTTATTGAGAGAATCCGGGAAGCACCACATTGAAAAACTCCGCAAGACGAATCACTTGCAGATGGCTGAAAGCCGGCATTGCCTTAATGACTTACTGCACATACGTTGCCGGGTCAATTCCTCTGGCTCAAGCTATCGATTCTGTTGAAAGCAATAAAGCAGACTTTGTCGAATTTCATGACGCCGGTGGTTTGCAATTCAGCTACGACCGCTCGTGGAAGGTCGAGCAGCACCCGGACAAAGACACACTGGTAAAAGTTTCAGGACGCACACCTACAGGCAGCGATGCAGAGGTAAGCGTTTCAATTATGGATAACGGCATGGGGCTTACTCCTGGAGCTTTTCTTGAAATTCTGGATAAGCTGCTCTATGCAAAGATTGGCAAAGTGTCGAAAGTTATTAACGGAAACGTACTCGTTGGAAAACAGGGGCGTTTAAGGGGATATTCTGAAATTGCCAGTTTCGCAGTGCACGGAATACCAATGAAACAGGAACGCCTTATCATCGAAAGTAAAGGTAAATTGGTCTCCTTCATACTTACGACTGGAGAATGGCAATTCGAACAGGCTCTGCCCCAATGGTTCAGATGTGTAGAAAGTATTGACGGACCACCAGCACTGTTTACAAAGGTTTCGGCGCCCGCAAGCGCTCATCTAAAACCACTCAGATCAGGGCGTTCCTGCGCTGCATCAACAGCATATTGCGCGCCAATCATCATCAAAAAACCGCAGTCAAATCTGTCATTGGACGAAAAGATAAAGGCTGTTTTGCCAAGAAACGAAGAACAGAGGTTTCTTGAGATTCCATGGGAATCGAATGTTTTAGAGGCAAGAATTCGCTCTCAGAAAGCTAACAAGCCAATGTTCATCTGGATCATGGACGGCAATGTACTGGGAGCCACCTGAGGCAACGGTCACTTGAGCCGGGCGCTCTTGAACAACAATGAAGTCATCGAGTTTGTAAAAAGCAATTTCATTCCAGTCAGTGCAGCGATAGAACAGCTGCAGCCAGGCCGCTATGGAGCCAAAGAATCTGAGCAATCGAAGTGGTTTTTACCAATGGCTCAGAAGGCCATGAGAGAATTTGGACCTCCAGGATTCTGGAAAGAATTCAAAACCTACCAGGGACTCTATGTTGTGGGCGCAGATGGCACACCGTATCAATATAAGGTTGGGGTCAACTATGATCCAAAATATTTTGTCAATGTCCTCAAAGGCGCGCTGGCGAAATATCAAAGTTCTCCGCGTCAAAACATTTCGCTTAGCCGCCCTGCGATCGATCCTTCTTTTCAAATAGATCCCTCCATTTCGGTTGTGCAGGTCTATAGCCGCGTTGTGCCACTCCCAGTCGGTGCCACCATTTCAGAACGCAGTGTCGGGCGCGACTACATGTGGATAATGAAAGATGAGGTTGATAAGCTGATTGACGCCAGTAAGAATCAAACAACGGACATAAAGCTCCCCGCCACTATGGTGGCACGCATGGTGCGCTTCCAGTTACTTAATCATGTAGGCAACATCATGCGCCCATTTGGAGAGACGCAAGTCAAGAAAGCAGAATTCAAGGCGAAAAAGCTATCAGAAACCGGCGATTTGCTTTCCATAGCTTTCGAGGGGCAGTATTCGAGTTATGCACCCAAAGGCGCTGATGATGGCGGCGAAGGCAGCGTCGATGGAACAATCACCGGAGAACTTCAAGTCAACAAGACAGAAAAAAAGATTTGTCGCTTTCGCGCATACGGAGAAGCACAATGCCAAGGGCGAAACGATACGCTGAAGAACAAAAAATATCCGATTGTCTTTGCCATGAAAGAAGCAAAAGACCTCACCTCGCAAACAGTAATTCCTTTTTGGGCCGCAATACCATCACTGGCACCAATCTATGCAAAACCCAAAATCAGCTCAAAATAGAGTAACTTGGGCAGCGATCATTAAGATGCAGGATTTTCGGAAAAGCGACAATTGGATTGTTAGCGCCAGATCCACTGCATCCGGGTTGGAGCAAAGTGAGCCCAGGTGGCGAGTTGTTCGTCGAGATTGGCGTCATAGGA
>JAIETE010000201.1 GCA_019745505.1 Candidatus Obscuribacterales bacterium
TTCACGCCCGAGTTGAAAGATTTTTTCTTCACCGATCTGAAACTAAGAAAGCCTGATTATCAGCTGGAAATCGATACTTCATCCTATGCCAAGGAAGTGGCGGATGTAATCGTCAAATGCGACGATCTATTCGAGAAGGTCAAGCCTGATGCTCTGCTCATTTTGGGTGATACATTCAGCGGGCTTTCCGTAATGCCGGCGGCGCAGCGAGGTATCCGGTCTTTTCACATGGAAGCCGGTCTGCGTGCCTGGGATGCGCGAATGCCGGAACAACGCAATCGCAAGCTCATCGACCACGCGGCCACAATCAATTTGCCGTTCAATCAGTATCACAGAGAAAATCTCATGCGCGAAGGCATACACCCTTCCAAGATTTTTGTCTCAGGCAATCCCACATTCGAAGTAATCAGAGCCTTCATGCCGGAAATCGAAAAGTGCGATGTCCTGAAGCGTCTCTCGCTGAGCTCCGGCGGCTATGTTCTCGTTACGGCACATCGCAGCGAAAACGTCGATAATCCGACCTATTTGAATGCCATCATTGGTGCCCTGGGCGAGATTCATAAGCGTTTCAAAAAAGACGTCATCTACCCCATGCACCCTCGCACACAAAGCAAGCTCAAAGGAATCGATGTTCCCAAAGGAGTGCAGATCATGAATCCGCTCGGATTCTATGATTTCAATGCTCTCTATCAGAACGCTTTTTGCGTTCTTTCCGATTCCGGAACCGCCCCGGAGGAAGCCTATTTCTGGAAGGTTCCTTGTGTCAGTTTGCGGATGACGACGGAACGCCCGGAGTCTGTGGAAGGGGGCGCCCATATTGTCGCCGGAATGGATCAAAAAAATATAGTGGAATCAGTGGAGACCGTAACCAGCCAGGGCTGGCATGGCAGATACAGTCTGGAAGAGAATTTCAGCCCCGCTGCCGTGGTAGTGAATGTAATGCGTAGTCAAATCACCAATTTCTTCTAAAGAGAAGCAACAGCATGAATGCCACCGAAGACAAGAAAAAAGCGGCCGAGCCTTTTCGCGGCACTAAAAGCGAAAAAATTCAGGGCGCGGCCGTCAACCTGGTACGGAGCGTTCCGGGTCTGAAACAGTCGGTGCTTTCCGGCGTGGCGCTTTTGACCAGGCATGAAACGGGTTATCTGCAAGCCAAACTGAAGAAAGAAGAATCGAAGACTGCAGAGCTGACAGAGCGTTGCGAAGAGCTCACATCAATTCTGGCATCGGTGTCCAAACATATCGAGCGCGAGCAGAAATTCAATAAGGATGTGAAAAACGAAGCAGCAGCGGTGAGAAGAGTGATGTTCGTCGAACATCAACGCGAGGCGATAAAGCAACACTTCCCCGAATATTCCCGGTATCTTGCCTCTGTTGAAACCCTGGAGAAGAGGGTTTTGGAGGCAATGTCCGCCCGTATAATGCCGGTAATTGTGCTCACGCACATTCAAAAGACCGCCGGAAACAGCATCATAGCTTATTTGCGCCGCTGCCTGACGGTGGATAGAATTGCTCGTATTCACGAGTTCGAAATGTCTCCGCGTGAGGATATCGAACGCGCGGTTGCCGAAAAGTTTGGGCACTTCGACGTATTGGCCGGACACATTCCATTTTGCCGCAGAGTGGACGAACTGACTGCTCCGCGCGAAAGCATCAATATCAGCATTCTCAGAGAGCCTGTGGACAGAGTCGTCTCTCTCTACTATTACTTGCGCGCTAACGCCAGTTGGCTCGGGCAAGGTCAAACCATTATCGAAAAGAAAATCACGCTGGAGAGTTTTGCAAACAGCGAAGCCTATTTCGACAACCACATGGTGCGCATGCTTTGCGATCTGGAGCCGATAGCAGTGCCTCTGGGCGCCTGCACGAAGGAAATGTTGGAACAAGCAAAAATCAATATCGTCAAACATTTTCTTTTGGTCGGACTGACGGAGCAAACTCCGGAATTCCTGGCCGTGCTGGCCAGACTATTCTGCTTCTCGCTCGAAGATGTGCCGAGCGAGAACGTCAATAAGCAGCGTTCTTCGATTTCGTCGGTATCGAAAGAGGCTCTCAATGCCATTGCCAAGCACAATAGCTATGACGTGGAATTGTATGAATTTGTGCAAAAGCTCTGGAATGTGACGGCTAAGGACTGGCTTTCACAATCTAAGTTCTAGCTTTTGCCAATACCTGGTCGAGTTTCTTTCTCAAAAGCACGCCGATGAGCAAAAGTGCAATAACGATTGCTGATGCGGCAATGCCTGCATCAAGAGACTTGGGCCTGTAATTCATCTCGATTCTATGAGTGCCTTTAGGCACGACGATGCCTCTGAATGTCTCATCTACCAGTCCGAGATGAACCGGTTTGCCGTCCAGCCTGGCCGTCCAGTTCGGATGCCAGTTGTCTGTAAGCACAACCACGGAAGGCTGCTCTAAATCGGCATCTATAGTGACGCTATCGTTGTGATAAGCGGATATTTTGCAGGCGGTATCTGGCGAGCGATGAGGAATATTGCCGGGCGTAAGTCTGGGCACACCCATTTGCGCCGCTTCCTTCAAAAGCAGGCTGTCTTTCGTAAATGCAGTCGTGCGGCACGAGTCCGGTGTATCTGCTTTGATCAATTCACTTTCGTCGACGGCACTGGCCGCAAAGGCGCGGGGATATGCATTGGGGTTTTCGTAGATGTGCCAGGTTGTTGAAGCAAAGTATCTTCTGCAGCCCGCATCTTCCAGAAATTTCCTCGTCTTCGACCAATAAGCCGAAACAACGAAATAGCGCACTCCCATGAGGTTGCACATGCGCATATTGATTTGCGGCTTCCAATTTTCCTCGGGCGGTTCCACCATCGTGTAAAACGTACAGAACCTGCCCCAGGCGGGAATGTCCTTATTGACGAAATTGCGATGAAAGAAGGCTTCGTATGCCGGAAGTATGTTCATGTTGAGGGTTTCAACCTGTTGGATTTGAAAGGCTGAGCCCTGCTCGGCTGGCATGATGCCGATATTGAAGTTGATTGTTCGCCAGAGTGCACTTTTGCTCTTCAGCAGCTGAATTGCCAGTGATGAATCCAGGAAATAATCATTTCTGACATAGCGCAAATACATCAAGTCAAAAATCAGCTCGCCCGCCAGCAAGGCGACAATCAGCAGGCAGGCGGCTTGTGTGCTTTTCTTTCGGAAAGCAGCCAGAAATATCAGGGCCAGTGCGCTGACTGTCACCGCCAGTAATACCGTTACGCAATACTTCTTGTATTCGATGTCCGGTTCAATGAATCCGTAATTGAGATAAAGATAGGCCATGGCAGACAGTACAATCGAACCGACGACTGCAGATGGAATCCATACCTTGGGCAGATTTGTCTTGATCGCCTCTATGCCCAGCGGCACGGCGACGACATAGGCACAAGCAGTGCAGATAAACCAGTATTGCTCTCCCAGGCTTTTAAAACCAGGGGTGAGGGAAACAATCTGGTCGATCAAAGGCATGCCGAAAATTCTGCCCACGCTTATGAGCAGAAGGCCGAGGCAGGCAATCGCAACCGGTCGAAGTCGTCCGCTCAGGCATGAAGCGCAGGACGCCGCCATTGATGCGACCGCTCCGAAGTGATACATAGAATTTGTCACCACAATCGCCTTGTTATGAGGCGCTCCGCTGGTGAGAAATTGAGGAATGGCGCAATAATCTTCCCAGAAGTGCTTGCTGGAAAAGAATGAAAGAATACTGTTGTGGCTGGCATGAAAGAATACGCGAGCGCTGTACATTGAGACGGCATCTACGTAAAAGAGGCTTTCGATGATGGGAAAGTACAGAAATCCCAATCCCAAGATTGCAAAAACGATGGCTGCAAATTGAAGAGAGACAAGACAAAAAAGTGAGCGCCAGTCGAATTTGCGCAAAGAAATTGCAAATGCAAAACCGATAGTGTGTGCCGTAAACAGCATCAGAAAGCAGGTAGGAAGAAAAGTCGCTGAGAGAATGACGGCATCCAGGACGACCAGAGCCGCCAATCTGATGGTGCTCGGACGGTTGCAGAAGGACGCCAGGGCGCACAGCAGCAAAGGATAATAGAGATAGGCTTGCGAGGTGTTTGTGGCCATAGTGGCTGTGTTGTATCCGCAAAATGCATAGGCGATGCATGAGCCGACAGCAGCAAGTTTTGATAATTGCAGGAAACGACTGCAAAACAGGTACATGAAAAAGAGCGCTACTGCATACGAGCCGATAACAACCGCGTTGAAGGCAATTTGGCTTCCTTTCAGAAGGGCTATCAGGAAAGACTGGAAAGAAAATTTCAGATCGACCAGAGTTTCAGGCCCCAGCTGTCCGGCTCCCGAGTAAGGATTCCAGTAAGGTGATTCGTGATTCTTCAGGCAATAGCGCAAAAATTGCTGGGCTGGTTCCGATTGCCACAAGGCTCCTCCCGCGTCGGAGTAAGCGTCTTGTGACCGCCTCTGGTGGGGTTGAGGATAGAAAACAACAGCCGGTTGTTTGTTTGCTGCTCCTATGAATTGGGACGTCTGGCTCAGACCTGCGCGCATGAAAATGACGTCGGGAAACAGCAACAAGCAAACGATTACCGCGGTCAGCAGCGCCGGTATGATTTCGCTGCCGAAGCGCAGCGGCAACGCTTGTGGTGCAGCCGCTTTATCTGTTGCTATCTCTGCTTTGCCGAGCATATACTCCTCTTTGGCAGTAGGCTCCGCCTTTGCAGTAAAATTAGCGAAAAGAAAGTATGTTCAGTGTGAACAAATTCTTAGCCGCTGCGTGGGGAAGCGAGAATTTCGAGAATCGCTCGATTCTTGGTGATTTCTCATCAGCGTTTCGGGCTGTATAAGGCTGATTTCGAAGTTTTTTGCCTGGATTGTCGCTTGCATTCATTGCCAAAAGAGCTTTAGTTTTGTCTCCGAGCGGCTTGCAGACAAGGACCGGCAGCATATTGTTTGCTATGATCTCCCGGTTGTAATTGTTCTGAGCGGGCAACCGTTGGGGTTTTATGCTGACCGATAAGAATGTTGTGGTTTTTGGCGGCACCGGTTCCTTGGGCAAATTGCTCGTAAAGAGACTGCTGGCAGGCGAGTGCGGGCAACCTAAGAAGCTCCTGATTGTTTCGCGGGACGAAGCGAAGCAACATTTCATGAGGCTGGAATTCCAGCAGCTGGCAGTCGCCACTGACGAGCTTTTCTATCACAACTACCAGAGAGTTCTGCAGTTTCATATTGGTGATATCCGCGATTACAGCTCCGTAAGGACCGCGATAAGAGACGCCGATTTCGTTTTCAACGCGGCTGCACTGAAACAAGTACCTGCCTGCGAATACTTCCCTTATGAGGCCGTGCTTACCAATATTGTCGGCGCTGAAAATATCGCCAGAGCAATTCGTGAGAACAACCTCAAGATACATACCGTTATTGGTGTCTCCACTGATAAAGCATGCAAGCCCGTCAATGTAATGGGCATGACAAAAGCCATTCAAGAGAGAATTTACGGGCGCGCCAATCTGGATTGCCCGGAGACCCGATTCGCTTGCGTTCGCTACGGCAATGTTCTTGCTTCGCGCGGCTCGGTGATTCCTCTGTTTCACGAGCAGATTGCCTGCGGCGGTCCGCTGACGATTACCACAGAGACCATGACCAGATTCCTGCTGCCTCTCGACCATGCCGTAGACACCATCTTCGCCTGCCTGAACGGTGCGAAGCCTGGCGAAATCTACGTGCCCAAGTGCCCGGCCGCCAACATCAAAGACCTCGCTGAAGTAATGATCGGCGACAGCGGCGTGGCGCTCAAAGTAATTGGTATTCGGCCGGGCGAGAAAGAGCATGAGGCTCTGGTTTCGGATGAGGAATCGTATCGAACAATCGAACGGGGCGACTATTACGTCGTGCTGCCGATTTTGCCTGAAATCCAGCCGGAGACATACGAGCCGTGCAGTCTTGCCGGCGAAGAGTATGATTCCAGAAAGGATTTGATGAATAAACAGCAAATCAAAGAGCTTCTTGAAAAGAACGATCTGCTCAAGCCGCACGCGATTGCTGTGCGGATGAAAGAGACGGCGCGGCGCTAACGAGCGGCTCCGGCTGTTTGTCCGGCCAAAATCTTTTCGTACAGTTCGATAATTCTCTTTACGTGCGTTTTCCAGTCGTATTGCTGCTCGGCTAGTTGCCTTGCTTCTCTGCCTATGGCATGGCGCATCTCCTCGTTCTCGATGAGCCGGCTGAGAGCCTTTGCAAGGGCTTCGCTGTCGCCCATGGGGACAGCTATCGCGCCCCTGGGTGCGAATGTAACCTCAGGCAGGGAAGTTCCCTCAAAAACGATCGTGGGCTTGCCTGACGCCATTGCTTCTATGGCCATGACACCAAAGGCTTCTGCGGTCGAGGGCATCAGAAAAATATCAGCGGCCCTGTAGGCTTCGGCAATTAGATTGCTATCCTCCAGCCATCCCAAATCAATCAGCTGGTGCTTGCCCAGATAGTCTTTGAAGAGTTGCTTGTCCTCGACGGTGAGAATAGTAAGGGGGGCTGACGACGGCAGCTTTTCCAGCGCTTCGAAAATGTACGGCAGCCCTTTGAACGGACTGACTGTCGCGCGCAGGCAGATCACCGTGTTGCCCGGATAGATGCCGAGTTTTTTTCGGGCTGCTTGTGAATCGCCCGGACGGAATTTATCCAGGTCGATTCCGAATGGAATCAGGTGGTGTTTGAAGTGCGAAAAGATTGGAGACGCTTGCACCTTATCGAGCATCCATCGGGAAGCGACAACGATCTCTAAATTCGACTTGGCGAAAATGTCTCTTTTGGTTTGCCACATTCCATGAGTATTGTCCTTCTTCATTGACTGAATAACATCCAGGTCTGGGCAATTGCCGCAGCCCGTCATCCATCTGTCGCAGTTTCGCGGGTAGGAGCAATGTCCGGTCAAGCTCCAGGGATCGTGGAGCGTCATGATGCTGGGCTTATTTCGAGTGAGAAAAGGCAAGCCCAGAAGGCTGAACCAGCCGGTATGCAGCAAGTGATAGTGGACAAGATCCGCGGCTTTGAAGTGTTGGTTAACCGCAATTGAAAGTGGTGCCGGGTGGAGAATCGATTGAATCGAGAATTCGCTTTCCAGGTTCTTTAGCGCATTGTTGAGCGGCGTTTTGAATGGATAGTCGATCTCTGTCGTCTCTTCGTCATTGCCGAGTTTTTTCCAGACAAGATGGTGCGAGTCGAAGCCTTGCAGGCGCAAAGCCGAATGCAACTCCTGCCCGTTGAATCGACTGCCGGTGACGTCGACATTGCCAATCTGTAGTGTTTTTACCTTAGTCATTCGTTTTTATGCAGCGGCGCAACTGCTCTGGAGATATTGCAGCAATCAATTCCTGTTGGGCTGCGTGCAATCCTTGTCCGGCAATCTCTTCGTAGTATTCGGAGTCGAAAATAAGACGGTCGAAGCAGTTGTAGAGCTCCACGCTGACCGGTTCGCACGAATGGCATAGTACGGCAGCCTTATGCGTTTTCAAAAATTCCACGGGGGCTGCATATGCCGGAGCGTGAAAAACAAGGGGGCGTCCGCTTTTCAGAAACAGCGATAACTCCGGCGGTATGTATGAGCGTGTATGGTCGGCAAATTTGGGCTCGAAACTCTGGGAGCAATACATAATTTGGGCTGTGGACAGAATTTGCTCAGTTCTTTCACGAGACGATTTGCCGACAAATCTTACATCCAGCGATGCGTTGCGATCGAAGCCCAGCTCCTCTCCGAAGACAATCAGCGACACTCGGCGGTCGCGGATTTTCCATGCCACTTTATCGAGAGTAGAAAGCAGGCACTTCCATTCCCAATTGTCCTTGCCGGCATTCGCGGCTGCAATTGTTAGAGTATTTGATTCGCTGTTCTCAGAAGGCTCAATCACGATTAAAGCTCATTTCGTAAAGACAATAGAGCCTTCAATCAGGAGGTCTTGTTTCATGTCCTCGGAGAAAAAGTCGTCATATCGCTCGATGATTTTCCATGCCCAGCCCGGCAGAGCATCAGGGCATTTGAATCCGCCGTATTGGCTGAGCGCCATGGTTGTTTGCCTGGTAAAACAATTGCCGGTCTCATGAAGCGGTCGGAATTGAACCCCTTTTGCGCCCGCATCTCTGGCGATTTTCTCGAAATAGGTCTTGGTGAACATCCATTTGTCGTCCAGAGACTCCCATTTATTTTCGAATCCAGGATATTCAGCCCTTTTCGTCCGCACGGCAATATCGAGAGCCAGTCCGCGAAGAAACTCGAAAGCCGGACTGGCCTCTTTTTGCAGACGAGCTTTTTCCAAAATCTCTTCGTATGCCAGTCTGAGGACTGCATGTCCGTTTTCGAATGGTTCGAGGAAAATAGCATGACCGCCCGGTTTGAGGACCTTCAGCGTGGTCTCGACGACTTTTTCCGGTTTGACCATGTGATGCAGCACGGCGCCGCCGAAAACGATATCAGCGAATGATTCGCCGAAATAATCACGCTGCGCGTCCATGGCTACAGCCAGGCAGCGCTCTTTCATCTGGCGCTTTTCGGCTTCACGATTGAGAATTACGAGCAGGTCGGGACTGATGTCCACGCAAATCATCTTGAGTGAAGGGAAGTGCTCGAGTATTGGAATCACGGTATTGCCAAAACCGCAGCCAAAGTCAATCGCTGTTCCTTCTGGCGTAATGCCGAAAGCTTTCAGCTCTCGCTCGATCAAGCCGAAAATATAGTCGTACTGCTGAAATTTCTCGAAATAAGATTCGCTTTTCTCGAGAAATTCTGCCGAGACGCCGAAGCGTGGCAGACCTACTTCCGGCTTGGGAGAGTACACGCTAGCGTAGCGCGGAGCCTCGCACGACAGATCGACGAGAGGCTCGGAAAAATACTGTTGAAAGTAAGCGGTGGTCATTTACTGTCAGATGGACTTTCTAAATAGTGCCGTGCATCCGAATAAGCCATAAAACTCAAAATTGGGGTCGCAGAGCATCGCATCATTGGCGCCTTTGTAGACTCCATATACATGCTCAGGGTCTGTGTTGGCCGGATCGTTGTAGTCGTGAAACAAGCAGAATCCACCGTTTTTCAGAAGCTTTTTGGCACGCATCGCCGCTTCGTAAGTTGCTTCGTATCCATGCCAGTGGTCGACGAAGATGAACCCGTACGATTTACCTGCGGCTATCGCTTTGTCCAGATACTCGGTGGCATCGAGAATATTGAATTTCACAGGTGCTCTGCCGGTTTTGGACAGGACATTCTTTTGCGCTTTTTCGTTGGCGTCTTTATCGATGTCGACTGTTTCAAAACGGATCTCTCTTTTCGAATCATAGATTGCTTGTGCGATTATGCTCGTTGAGAGTCCGCAGAAAGTTCCCAGTTCCAGAATGTCGCCACTGGAGAAATAGGCAAGCTCATAGAGCTTTTGCGCATCGCCTTGTTGAAGGTAACCCTCAATGCCGATATCGATGCAGACTTGAATATCCTTATGACCGGTCGGACAGTTTGAGTAGTATTTGTGGTTGTCGTTGATATGGCTGCCGGCAAACTGATAGGTCGGTTTGTAGGGCGTCGGTTTCTTGCCTAATTCGCTCAGTCCTAAGAAACTATCCGGATATCGAATGGTTTCATTCATAGTTGCGACGGTCATATTGTCCTCACATAAATAATCGGCATTATAGATCCTAGTATTGGCTTGGCGCCGCGCTCTTCGGCTAATGTAATGACCTGACAAGCAGGGAGGGCGAATGCCCCTATCGCCCTGTCCGTAAGGCTTTGAGCCATTCTTGGATTTTCTTAAGTTTAATCCGGGTTATGGCTAGGCGGGTTCTTCGACCTTGGTTTTTGCCGTTCCGGAACGGCTGGCGCAATTTTCGTACAGGCGCTGCATTCGGTCGACATGAAGTGTGAAGTCGTAATTTTGAACCGCGATGTTTCTGGCTTCGGCGCCCATGTGCTGGCGTGCTTTGGCGTCCGATATCAGGTGTTTCATCGCTTTGACCAATTCATCGACATTGGGGGCAATCGAAATTGCGCCCACCGGCGCAAAAGTCACTTCGGGCAAGGCCGTGCCGTCAAAGACGATCGATGGCTTAGCGCAGGCCATCGACTCGATTGCCATCATTCCGAATGATTCCGCAGTCGACGGCATGAGAAAAAGATCGCAGGCTTGCAGGATTTCTGCATATTTGTCTGTTTCTTTGATCCAGCCCACTTCTACGATATGGTAGCGACCCAGGAATTTGTCGAAGTGACCTTTCTGGTTGAAGGCCAAGATCGTTATGGGAAGGTCGATATCGAGATGCTCGAATGCTTTTTGGATATATTCGAGCCCTTTGAAGTCATTGGCATTTGCTCTCAAGCCAATCACGACATTCTCTCGGGGGATGCCGAGTTTGGCTTTGCATGCGGCGGTGTCGCCGGGCGCAAATATCTTGGTATCGATTCCGAAAGGGATATGGTGCAGTCGGAAGTTGGACATCAAGGGCGAGGCTTCAGCCATTTTCATCATCCACTTCGATGCCAGGACGATGTCGATGCGGGACGCTGCATAGAAAAACTTCTTGGCTCTCCACAGAAAGGCTGTATTGTCCTTTATGAGAGGAAACATGATGTTTAGATCGGGGCAGGCTCCGCAGCCGATTTTCCATCGCTCGCACGCAAATGGGTGCACACAGTGACCAGTCATCGCCCAGGGATCATGCATAGTCCAGACTGACGGCTTCATGCGCGTCAGCATCGGCAGCGCGCCCAGATTGAAATAGCCCGTGTGAATCAGGTGATAATGAACCAGGTCTGCCTGCTGGAATTGCTGCCTGAGCGGAAAGTCGAACACAAAGGGGTAGAGAAGCGACTGAACGCTGTTGTTGTACTCTATGCGGCGAAGTTTTTGCTGCATAGCATTCGACCTGGGCGTCTGGATTTGCGTCGTGTCAGGATCGTTGCCGGTTTTCAGCCACACCAGATGGTGAGAGCGAAAACCTCGCGCTCTCAATTCTTTGTGGACATCCTGTCCGTTGAATCGCGCTCCTTCTTCATCCGTGGAGCCAACCTGAAGTATGCTGAATTGCTTCATTCTTCAATTCAGAGTATTGCTGGGCAAGGAAAGAAATTCTGCGAAATTTTTCCGCATGGTTGCCAGCGTCAGGTGTTCATGAAATGCCTTCGAGCCGTTCTTTGCCAGTTGTCTGTAAAGATCGGCATCATCTGCCAGCTTTTGCAGCTCGTTGTAAATGCTTGTTCTGGCCAGATCGTGGCAGAGCGCACCGGCATTGTGCTGTTTCAAGAATCTTGCCGGGGACGCATATTCAGGTCCATGGAAAAAGACCGGACGCCCTGCTGCCAGGTATGTAGTCAGTTTTGACGGAAAACTAAGACTGGCCTCTTCCTTGAAGACCGGGTCGAACCAGTAAGGGCAGTAGAGGACATCCAGTTGAGAGAGCACTTCGATCGATTCTTCCTGGCTTCGCCAGCCTAAAAACTCAACATTCATCGGTGCATTCGAAATCAATGAGAGCGAACGCCCGAGCACTTTCACTTTCACATTGCGCTTGCCGATTTTCCAGTTGGCATGCTTGAAAGTGAGCAGCAGGTTTTCCCACTCTGCAGCAGAATAGAGTTGACCGGCCATGCCGATCGTCAATTCATCATCCTTGTTCATTCTCTCTGCCGGTGGTTTCGCCAGCGCTGCATCAAGGCTAGGAATCACAGGAATAGATTGGCAGCCGTAGAGGCGCTCGTAGCTTTCTGCCATCGCCCATGATGCCGCAGCAAGGCGCTCCGATTTCTTCATCGCTGATGCAAAATCGGCAAGGATCAGTTTTTGCGACCAGCTGTCTACTTTGTTGGCGCGCAACCACCAGGTCGGAGGATCCCAAACTTGGGTCAAAAGCGGAACATTCATCAGGTCGGCAACCTGGTTGGCAAGCCTTATCATGGTCTGTCCCTGGACCACGCACCAAACGGCATCAGCCCCGAATTTTTTGCCGAAATCCGCTGCTTGTCGGGCGATTCTGCTGACTGTAACCTTGTCTGTGTACTTTTCAGCTAAGAAGCACTCCAGGGCGCCCAGTCTGCCGGGCAGACGTCTAGTCTTGTGCTCTTTTGGCTTGGAGACGATCTGAGTTTTTATCTCCTTATGAGTTATCTCCGGATCTAGTTCGCGGTTGAGCACGGTGAAACAGCTTATCGATCCTTCCGGCATGAATGAGCACAGCTGGTCTAAAACCAGTCCGGCTGTGAAGTTTCGGCAAGGTGGAATATCTGTGAGCAAAAGAAACTTCTTGCTCTTGCCTTTTATTTCACCAGTTGTTCTCTCTTTGAGCTCGCTCGGCATTTTCGCTATCCTATCGCTTTCAAAAATTGTGCTTGGGTTTTTTCTTCGGTGAGGTGGGCAAGAAAAGCTGCTGTTCCATTGGCGGCAAGTTTTTCATAGAGATTCGCATCGCCGACCAGTGTCTTCAATGCTTCTATGAGCGCCTTCTGATTGAGATTGTTGCATTGCATGGCCGCGTCATTCTCATGCAAAAAGCGTGAAGGTGAAGAGTAGGTCGGACCGTGAAAAAGAACAGGTCGGCCCGTGGCAAGATAGCTGGTTAGTTTGGACGGAAAGCTCAAACGCGACTCCGTCTCGAACTGAGGTGAAAACCAGTAGGGGCAATATAGAACATCACAGCCGGAAAGTATTTCAATGGTCTCTTGTTGCGATCTCCAGCCGTAGAAGCGGATATTCCTCTCTGCCGAGGCGTTAATGCCAAAGACCCGACCGAGAGCTTTTACTTCTACTTGCCGTCCTTCAATTACCCAACCGGTAGACTCGAGGGCCTGCATCAGGCAGTTCCACTCTTCGCTGGAATACAATTGCCCGGCAAATCCAATCGTCAATGTTTTGGCGTCGTTGAGACCTTTTTTTGGCTGATGAGCCCAATTCTCAGGCAAGCCGGGTATGACTGGAATGGCATTGCATCCGTATTCTTTCCTGTATTGCTCCGCCATGGCCCAGGAAGCTGCTGCCGTCGTGGTTCGAGTATCGGATAGGACTTCTGCGAATTCTCGAAGCACTCTTTTCCTGGAAAATTTGTCGACATTATTGTCTCTCAGCCACCAGCCGGGTGGATCCCAGACTTGTGCCACCATAGGCAGTGCAAGGTGCTTTTGAGCGGCTCTGGCCAGGCGTATCATCGTCTGCCCTTCGAGCGTGCACCAGATTTTTTCGACCCCGTTGCTTTCGGCAAATGCCAGCAATTCTTTTGCTATTTTCGACGTAGCGAAAGTGGCAGTTGCCTGCTCTTTGACGAACGATTCGAGCACGCCCAGGTGAAGAGGCAGGCGCCTTAAGTGAGACTCGCTAGGTTTTTGCCGATGGACATAGGGAATGTTTTTCCAGTCCGGATGAATCTCGGAATCCATGCCGGGTGTCAAAACAGCGAAACAACTAAGATTGCCGGGCGGCAGAGCGCGGCACATGGAATGCAGCATCAACGCGCCAGTGTACTTGGAGCTGGGCGGTACCGATGAGAGCAGAAGGATTTTACCCAGAGGCTTGCTGCCGAAGGCCTGGACTGCTTCGTTGGAAGAGATCCGCGGTTTGCTTTCGATTGAAGCCGTATTGACCATTAGTGAGGCAAAACTATGAAAAGGGTGATGTTCTGTCGCATGAAAGGATAATTCTTTTGTTGGTGCTGCGGATTTGAGGGAGTTAATGGTTGAGCCGCTCAGGTCAAGGCGCAATCCAGGTCGGGATCTTGAGCAAGCGGCAGAAAAGAAAGAAGGACCATGACAAAAGCAGAGTGGCGACCGCGACTGCCATTAAATATCCGACTGTCAGAAATGAACGGTGCGCTTCCAGAGCGAGCATCCATTTGAATTGGGATGAAAGGAAACTCAAGATGATTGGATGCACGAGGTAAATTGTGAAACTGGCGGCGCTTAAAGACTCGATGGCCCGCGCTGCCAATCGTCCTGCGGCGCCTGCAAATTTGAATGAGAACGATTTTGCAGCCAGGAAAAGGATGGCGGAATAGACGATCACCTGTGGGCTCGAATAATCGAACAGGGCTTCGTTTAGCTTAGGAACAGCTTGGTTGAACGTGAGAAAGTATGTTCCAAAAATCGTTATGGCAAGGCAGGCAAACGCCAGAAGCCCAAAATGGAGATATCGGTTTTCTGCAATTTTGTAATCGCGCAGCACGTAACCAAGTATGAAATAGCCTGAGAATCCGGTCGTCACCGTAAAAATAATCGGAGGAGCGATGCCTGTGAGGCTGCCCAGAGCCGGCAAAATGCTGGCACCGACAAACCAGAGAGCAAGGAAGTAGAAAACGAGCCGGCGGTCTGCACCCTTCAAGAAAGCCCGCAGAATCGGAGTGGCAAGGTAGAGCCCGACCAGATAGTAGAGATACTGCAAATGGTAGCAAGCTGGTTGATTGACGACACTTTGCCAGTTCAGATGCGCTCCATTGTTCAGGCGCCAGCAGCAGTAGATAAGCGTCCAGGCAATCAGCGGCATGCCAACGCGCCAGAATCTGCGCCTGAGAAAGGAGACGGCGCTTTCCTCGTGGGTTGAGGAAAGCAGAAGCATACCGCTGATGAGCAAGAAGAGCGGAACGCAAGAACGCGCAGCGGAGTCCACTATGCAGCCTATCCAGAAATTCCCTTTGGCCGACACGGCAACTGCAAAAGGCGCGGATGCATGCAGCAGAATCACCTGGATTATGGCGAAACACCGAAGAAATTCGATGAAGAACAGGCGATTGCCCATGTCGGAGCTTTGGGCATTAACGATTTGTAATAAGGGCAGGGCGAGAGGCGTGTCGGCATTCCTCGGGGCGGCTGCGACAGCGGTATGGTCTTGATCTCGTTCTGCAAGCGAGAGCGGCATAGGCTTGGATCATATCGCCTTATCAAGCGCCGATTGCCTATATTGATATGAGTTCATCTGGAGGGAGGCTGGTCCTTTTCGAATTTGAAAACGGCAATGCGATTGTGCAGGTCCGTAAGATCGACTTTTCCTGTCCGAATGTCGACGTAAGGAGCGTCATACGGGCAGGAAAGCGAGCCAATTTTTTGGAATTGGTCGGGGAATCTATAACCGGCTTTCGAAAAGGATTCGGACAGGTTTGGATCGCCTTCGTAATTGGTTACTACGAAGAATTGCCGCGCGTCTTCTCTTCTAAGCTCCGCCAGTGCCGCTTCGAACATTCCTTTGCCTTCCAGCCCGGGTAAAAATGTTGCAAACTTCACTGAGCGCCCGTCGACCGCATATACCAGTCCAGGCATATTGTATGCGGCGATGATTATGTCTCCCTCATGAAATCCAGCTTTCTGCAACATCTCAAAGTATGCATCGAAAAATACCTTTGGTCCGTGCGCTTGCTTTATCTTTTGCAGATTGGGCGCCTTGCTCAGTTCTTTTTGCTGCTGCATCGGCAAGGGAATGCCATATGGCGTATTGAGAAAACCGGCGAAAAACTGGGTGCCTACAATCACCAGAAAAAGAATTGAAGTTACAGCGAACGAAGAGTGAGAGCGCAGCCGTTGCGAGATCCTGAGAGAAAGGTTCAGGCTTGCCAGAATTAGTGGAGCGACGAAAACCTTAGTGTGGTTGATGACGTCGTTGTTAGTTCCCAGAGAACAAACGATTGGTATCACTGATAATACCAAGAGCGGCAGATTGGAGACGATAAGGTCCTTGCTGAATTTTTCTTTGCCGTGCAATCTTAATGCAATTGCCGCGAGCAGCAGCGGAACTATATAAAATGGCTCGACGGAAGCTGCCGAAAAGTATCCTGAGAATGCAAAGACGGCCAGAGTTGTGCATCCTACGAGATACGGTCTAATTGTTTCTGCTTTTTGGCCTGCTTTTCGCACGACAAAATCAAGTGCGATGCTGATGGATGCAATCAGTACGATGGATATAGCCGCATGTATTGTTAGTTTGAAAATGCTGGCGAAGTATTTATTTGCAGCCAACTCGGGCGTGTAGAGATTTGTCTCTTTCATATACGTCGAGGCTTGCAGGAAGCTCGAGATGCACGTTGAAAAAGGTTCGACGAAAGTGAAATAAGACAGCGCGCCCAGGGCAATACCAATCATGAAAGAGAGCAGTGCTTCGATCAAGCTTCTGCCTTTCTCTTTCAGTAGAATGCAAACAATTAAAAGTAATATCAACGCCATGGCACTTGTGACTTTGGAAAAAGCAGCAAGTGCTGCAAACATTCCGCAAATCAAATAGGCGATCGTCTTACTTCTGCGTTCCTGCGACCATGCATAGAGCCAGCAACCGACAGACGAGTAGGTGGCTGCCGCAACCAGGGTATTGTAAGAAGCAAACATCGGAAAGACCGAGAAAATGAGAAGGCTTCCGGCTGCGCTTAGAGACCAGAGGAGGAAATTCATGCTGCGGCTCAAATTGAAGGTTGCGCTAACAGCTTTGATCAGGCCGATTGAGAGAAGCGATGCACCGATCATTTGAAGAATCAGCTGCCAGAGCCTGCCGTTGACCAAATCTGAAGCAGTGAGCGCCGGAAGCTTGTTTAGCAGAAAGCCGAACTTAGTAACTATGCACTTGTATCTCTCGGGATCTTGGCTGACCAAAATATAGAACGCTTCGTCTGTGATGCAGAAGCCTTTATTTCTGCCCCACAAGATCAATCCAGTCATGGCGACAAGCAGCATTGCCGCCAGTATCGATATAGGCAAAACCTTCACCGGAGCAATAAGGTGGATAGTGCGCTGATCACAGTATCCTTCCTTTCGATTGCGACTGGGCTTGGATGACCCTTTTGAGGTCCGCGGCTACCTGCTCTGTTCTAAGTTTTCGACCTTCTTTTCTGACATGATAGATGCAATCGAAGAAATAATTGTCATTCAGGGCATACTCTGCATAATCGCTAACAACTTGAGCATTGAGTCCCTCAGCAACCTCTTTGTAGAAGCTGTCCAGCTGCGCCTTTCTCAATCGAGCAAAGGATGCTGTTGTTACCGGCGGCAAAAGAACAACTCTTGCTCCGCGAGCTTGCATGTTTTTTACGATTGAATTGAAAGCCTTAATGGCTGCCGGATTCGGGTGACTAAAATCGGATAGGGATGCTTGCGAATGGTCGAATGATTTGCCCGGCAGATCCAGGTGCGCGACGAAATCTCCCTGACGATTGAAACCGGAATAGTTGTACAAAACCGCATCGTCATCGTCATCAGAGGATTTACCTGTTAGTACCGGGGGAAGCATGTGTTTTGCACGCTTGTGCGTCATCCATGAGAAGTCGGTGGTAAATCGATCGACTGTGGATGTCGGAGTCAAATAACTTGGCGTGATCCAGGCGATTGACTTGGGCATGAGCGCCGGCAACATCAGCAAGTACTTGTCACCGTTGAATTGATCGACCCAATGTTCGTATTCGGGTATGACTGCAATGGTGTCGCCGGGTTTTACATCACTTTCGATCTCGCGAAGCATGTATCCCAGCCCGACCTGAATACAGGTGCCCATGTTAACAACCGGTCGTTTGAGCCGGGCTTCCAGCAATGCGCTGTCCATACCCAGGGCCAGATTTGAACCACCCACCAGAATAACTTTTGGTGATGGTGATTCTTTTAGAATCTTGTGCTTATCCGGACAAATTGCCAGATAAGAATCGCGGTCGATTTTTGTCTGCGCGAAGACTATCCAGATTGTCAGAACTGTCAGTATGCTCAGACTGGCAACAGTTGCAGAGCATCGTTTTCTGCTTGCCTGTTTCGCTGCTTCCTCGGTCATAACGCATCTCCGCTGCGTGGTGACTTGGTTGCAATCAGAAGGAGCGAACCACCGGCTGGGAAGCTTATCGATTTGCCGATAAGCAAGAGTTCGATCTGCAGAATCTTTTCCAGAATGGCATTGGCAAAGGCGGGCAGCTTGAGTTCTGCCGTTACATCAAAGTCTTCGGATGCTTTCTTTCTCAAGCGAGACATCAGCATTACCGGTAAGAGCAAAGAAACGAACGAGGTCGCGAACTTAATGGTAAAACCCGCGGCTTCTACCTTTTCCACAAGCTCTTTTCTTGTGTAGCGGCGCTTGTGGCAGGAGTGTTCATCGAGATAGCTCCACAGCCATTTGTGTTGGGGAACAGTCAAGACGATTCCCTGACGGCAGGCTCGGTATAGTTCTCTCAGCACTTCTTCGTCTTCTTCAATGTGTTCGATAACATCGAAGGCACCGATAACATCAAATCTTTTGTCGAATGGCAGCTTTCTTGCGTCCAACTGCATCAAGTGCGCGTCGGGAATTCTTTTTTGCGCAAAAGAAAGACCATCTTCGAAGAGTTCGCTGCCACATAACTCCAGATGCGGCAAGGCTTTCTTGATGCCGGAAAGTACGAATCCCGTGCCGCATCCGATTTCTAGAAAGCTTTTTGCCGAAGGAAAGAATTTCTTGATGGACCAAATAATCAATTTATTGCGGTTGCGAAACCAGAAATTGCCGCTCTCCAGGTTGAAGAGGTCTTGAAAGAACTCCTTCTTGAATGAGTCTTCTGCCGCACTCTTTGCGGTATTCGCGTTTGTCTCGGTGGGAAGAGTGTTTAACATGCCGCCACAACCTAGAAATATGCAAGAGCTGAATTCAAACGAGTGTTGCCTTTGGGTGACTTCGAGGTGAATTTCTTGACCGTCTCAATCACTTTGTCTTGTTGTTCGAAAGTGAGACTGTTGTACAGAGGCAATCTCAACAGCCTGTCGCTCACGTAATCGGTAACCGGCAAGTCCAAGTTCTCACCGCTCAAGGACAATCCCATTTTTGAAGAATGGAGCGGAACATAGTGATGCACTGCCAGAATTCCCTGATCTGCCAGTAGCGCAGCCAGCGAATCTCTGTCTTGCAGAGAGTTCAAAATCAAGTAGAAAACGTGATGCGAATGTTCGCAATCTTCGCCAGCTTGCGCAATTCTAATTCCTTGTTTGCTTGCCCAATCTGCCAGTGATTCCGCGTATCTTTCCCACAGCGACTTTCTTTGATTTTGAATCTTCAGGCGGTTTTCGAATTGGGCATACAGTACTGCTGTCAATATCTCCGACGGCAAAAAGCTGGAGCCGATATCTACCCAGGAGTATTTGTCTACCTGACCGCGGAAAAACTTCTTTCTGTCGGTGCCCTTTTCTCTGATGATTTCAGCTCTTTCGACATATTGCTCGTCATTGATTAGCAAGGCGCCGCCTTCACCGCATTGGAAATTTTTCGTTTCGTGGAAACTTTGCGTTGCCATTGCACCAAAGGTACCGAGATATTTGCCTTTGTATTTTGCAAACAGACCATGGGCGTTGTCTTCGACGATGGCGATTTTGTGTTTGGAGGCAATCGCGCATATCGTGTCCATTTCGCAGCCCACGCCGCCGTAATGAACAGGAACAATGGCTCTGGTTTTCTTCGTGATCCGTGACTCGATCAGTTTTTCGTCCATGTTCAAAGTGTCTGGACGAATGTCGACGAAAATTGGTTTGGCACCCCGCAAAATAAAAGCGTTGGCGGTCGAGACAAAAGTGAATGAAGGCAAGATGACTTCATCGCCAGGCTCGATATTGAGGAGCAGCGCCGATAGTTCTAGCGCATGAGTGCACGATGTAGTCAGAAGCGCTTTCTTGATCCCGAGAATTTCAGTCAGGAGCGCCGAGCATTTGCCGGTAAATTGACCATCACCCGACAGATGTGCCGAATCTAGCGCTTGCGCGATGTACTCCATCTCCTTGCCGGAGAAGGCGGGGCGATTAAAGACAATGTCGTATTTCTTTGACATCCTAGTAAGATACCAGCAGCAGAGCCTTGCGCGCGAGGTATTGACGCCTGAGTCGAGGATAAATGAGCTTTCATATTCTCTTATGTCGTTGAGCGCGAGAATAGAGGAGTCGACTGAAGTGACAGAATCAACACAATGCTTTGTGTTCCGGCGCTCGAAGGAGTTTCTAATTGGCTGCAAATATTGATTTAAAATCCATCTCATCAGTAACTGAAGTGCTGAAAAATTGGACTTATCTGCCTTACTTGCAGTATTTTTCCGGACGGGAGCAATGTGCTGAAGCCTATCTCGCCCAATACAAAGAAATTACTGAAGATTGCCTGGACGACAAAGGCGCCCTTCTCGCCGTTACTAAAGGCAATTGGTTTGCGGGGCTGAGGCGTATCGCCGGTGAATCAGAGTCCCTCAATCTGAAAATGGCGAGGCTTGAGCCACTGATTTTCAATGAGACAAGCTTTGATATTGCGACGATCGCACAGGGCGCGAAGTTCTTGCGAGAGGTTCTGGATCGCGCCTCGGATATTCAGCATGTAGCTGCGCCGGTGTCGTCAGCCGATACTTTTTCGCAACTGGTTTTGCAGGAGTGCGGATTCAAACTGGCAGACACAATAGTTTGCCATCACATCGATCTTGAAAAAATGGCCGACTCTCCCGCCAACAAGTATGTCAGGCAAGCCACCCCGGCAGACGTTGAGGCGGTTGCCAAAATTGCCGAGCGCAGCTTTTCAGATCGACGACTTAGTCTGAACCGATTCTTGTGCGATCCGCATTTCGATGCTGCGCTGGTCGGCAAAATGTATGCGAAGTGGACGACGGCTGCCATTCTCAACAATGATTGCGACGCCAATATGGTTTTCGATGACGGAAAAATCGCTGGATTTTATACCTTCAGACTTCCGCATCACCGCGGAGCGGACGCTAAAATCGGGCTGGCCATGGCTGTTCTTAGTGCAGTCGACCCCGATCAAGCCAGAAAAGGTGTATTCGGAAGTTTGCAACAGGCCGGGTGCCAGTGGTTAAAAGAGAATGGGGCGAAGATAGTAGAAGTTAAGACGGTTTTGCCGAACAAACCAGTTAATCGAGTTTGTCAAAAAATGAATTCGAACGTTGTCTTCACCTACCACACGTTCCACTGGGCAAGACAGGCTTAATTCAAGGTTCCTGCAGGAATATTCTGAGGTCGGTCGGGCGCGAATGACTGCTGCAGCATTGCTTCCAATTTACATTCTGGATCTTCAGAAGAGGAATCAGATGTGACAATGCTCTCGATGATATAAGAAGGTCTATTCAAGGTTCGGCTGTACATTCTTCCCATGTATTCGCCGATGATTCCGAGAGCAAATAATTGTGCTCCCGAAAAAATGATTATTACCGAAGCCAAAAATGGGAATCCGGGCACAGAACCGCCATTTTCAAAGTATCTGTAGAAGACATACGCAAGCAGTATCAGCCCGGCGCCTACGCACAGCAAGCCATTGATTGTCGCCACTCTCAGTGGAATGGTCGTGAAACCGGTGATCATATTGAAAGCACAGAGCACCAGTTTGGAAAATGAGTAATTGGACCTTCCGGTGGCGCGGGCAAGATGCTGTACGCGAACGGACCCATAGCGATTAGTGCCCCATGATAAAAGCACATCGACCAGGGTCACATCGCCGGTGGCATCCTTGAAAGCATCTCTTAGCTTGGTCTTAAATGCTCTAAACGGACTGATATGCCTGGCCATCTCAGTGCCCATAAGAGCGTTAAGAGCCAATTTTGTGGTCAGTGATGCAAAATTTCTCCACAAGCCATGTTGTTGCTTTAGCGGCGTGCCATAAACCAGGTCGAATCCTTCATTCAGCTTCGTCAAAAGCTGGGGGATGTCTTCCGGTACGAACTGCAGATCGTCATCCAGTGTGATGCAAACGGAATATCGGGCCGCCCTGATACCACAAAGCAGCGCGTTATGTTGACCGGAGTTTCTGGCAAGGTTGATGCCTTTGATGAAACTGTGCTTTTTGGCGAGGTCCTCTATGACGCTCCAGCTGTTGTCGGCACTCTGATCGTTGACCAGAATCAGTTCAAAGGCTGTCTGGTACGGCTCTAAGGCGTTTTGAACGCGGACTGCCAGCTCGCCAATTTGAGGCGCGCTGTTGTAGACCGGTACTACTACGCTGATACCTGTTTTCAGTGTTGTCATCAGAAAGCTATTATCTGTTTTTTTGCGTTGTCCTCCGGTGATAATTCTGTAATGTGCTGGCTGCCGGCACATAAGCTGCACTTAAGGCTGGGTTCTTAACCTCTGCCGGCAGATCTACACTGTTACCCTTTAGGGTGTTTTTTCGATAGGTCTAGGTCAATGTCAGGTCTGCCCATTTGTCTGATCGGTTGTGGGCGCTGGGGTTCGCTGATTCTTCGCGACCTGAAGTCGCTCGGATGCGAAGTCTGCGTTGTGGCGCAGACTGAAGATTCTCAGCAGAATGCCAGGCGCGTGGGTGCCGACAAAATAGTCGCATCGATCGATGAAGTAGTTGAAGCCAGAGGATTCGTGGTTGCCACGCCGACTGTGACGCATTGCTCTGTGGTGGAAAGCCTGCTCGATAGAAATCTTCCGATATTTGTAGAAAAGCCATTTACCGTTGATTATGAGAGTGCGATTCGGATAGCTGATTTAGCCGGCGATCGAGTTTTTGTCATGGACAAGTGGCGGTATCACACCGGCATTCTTAAATTGGCGGAGATAGCCAGGTCCCAATTGCTTGGACCTGTCAAAGGACTGAAAACCACGCGAACGCAGCTCGGTCAACCGCACAAAGATGTAGATTCAGTCTGGATATTGCTGCCGCACGATCTATCGATCGCTCTGGAGATATTTGGTCACGTTCCGCAGCCGGTCCATGCTGTTGGCGCCGGTACATCGGAAGGATTGACAGATTTGTACTCCATTTGCGGCAAAAATCCGTGGCATGTAAGCGAAATCTCCACAAGGCAGGCTGCCTCACGACGCGAAGTGTGGCTTTATTGCAGAGATGGCGTGGCGCATCTGGACGACTCATACAGCGAACAGATCACAATATCTAGAAGTACTGCCGATGCCGCTGTTGAGAAGTTACCGTTCTTGCAGGAGATGCCACTATTGGCGGAACTAAAGGCGTTCGTCAATCATATTGAAGGGGGACCTGCTCCGAAGAGCAGCGCCAGGCACGGTGCCGAAATCGTCGGATGCATCGAGCAGCTGCGAAGCATGGCAATGAAGAATTTGTGAGGGATGCATGGCGAGCGAACCACTTGCAACGGTAATCATTCCGACTTATGACCATGGAGAGACAATTTGTCTTGCTGTTCAAAGCGCGCTGTCTCAGACTATTTCCGATTTAGAAGTGGTGATTATCGGCGATGGCGTTCCTGAATTTGCAAAGTCGGCAATTGAGCGTTGCCTTGAAGACCCTCGCGTGAGGTTCTTAGACCATCCGAAGTCGGCGCGAAAAGGGGAAGAATACAGACATTTAGCGCTTCAAACTGCAAGAAGCAAAATCGTTTGCTATCTGTCTGACGACGATCTCTGGCTGCCAAATCATCTGGAGACTATGCTTGGGATGTTGACGAAGGCGGACTTTGCAGTCTCTCGTTCCATTGCTTGTTATCCAGGTGGACCCAAAGAGTGCAAGATCTGGTGGTCTGATGTCGAGGGAGAGGCTGGAAAGCGACTTCTGGCTGAAAATACCGGACCACCGCTTTCCACTGGAGGCCATACGCTGAGCGCCTATAGACGCCTCGCGGAAGGGTGGACTTCAACTCCTCCCGGCAATCCTACGGATCTTTTCTTTTGGCATAAATTCATTAGTGATGGGCAATTTGCAGTTCTTTCCGGTGGATTACCAACGGTGCTGAAGTTCTGCAGTATTTCGCGAAGTGGCTGGAGCAATGAGGCTCGGGCTTCTGAATTGAAGGAGTGGAGCGAGTGGATTGAGTGTCCTCAATTTCGTTCCAACTTAATCTCCAACACCTTGAGTAGTTTGATGCGCGAGAAAACGAATGCGCTTGCAGTCGCCCGACTATCAGAACAGACTTGGAGCGAGCGAGCAATCGCGCTGCAAGCTGCAGTCGAGGATCTTGAAGCGAGGCTTGTTGAGACTGCTGAAAATGCCAGAATTTATCAGAGTAAGCATGTTAGCGTCGAGCAAGAATTGAATCGACTCAATAGTTCCAGGTGTGTTCGGGTTGCAAAAAAGCTTTCCCGTATACCCTTATTGAGAAAGGTTATGAACTCTATACTGTGAGCTGCTCGAGCAATACTTTGAGTGGTGGCAAATTCGCATCTCTTTCAGACAGGATCACATCCGATTGTGGCCACTTCATTCCCAAATCAGGATCGGCCCAAAAGCAACCGAGCTCGTCTTTAGGATTCCAGTATTCGTCAACCTGGTAAATATGCAGGCTTGGTTCATGAAAGTAGAATCCGTGCGCCACTCCTGGTGGTATCACAATTGATGTCAGCTCTTCTCCCGTTACTTCAATTGAAAGAAACTCTCCATGGGTGTCGGAATCTCTTCGCAAGTCCTTCATTCCAATGGTGGCGCGGCCTTCCAAGATGATCAAATAGTCTGTGTGCTGTTTATGGACATGCACTCCTCTCAGTACACCGGCTTTTGAACGCACAAAATTGCTCTGTTTGAATTTGAAGTCCGGCAGATCCGAAAGTCTGAATATCTCCGTCAGCTCGCCGCGATAATCCTTGATGGAAAGTAATTTGGTAATCCGAATGCCGCTAATCATATATGTGTGTCTCTCAAATCCGCTTCGGAGTTCCTGCTATTCTAACCACTTTGCGCACGGCTCTTCGACTTAGACTTGAGTAAACATGAAGTAATGCTTGTCGAAGACGGCACTCATGATGATTTAGTAAGCCTAGCCTTAAACCTTTGATTTTGCGCAAAAAGCACTGCCGATCCAGCATGAACTCATTGGTGATATTAGGAACCCAGAAAACCGCCTGCACGTATGGGCATCTGAAGGGGCGCAATGAATGCGCGAAAGGAATGAGCAAATAACTCCTTGACTACGGGTGGGCGAAGTTTTTTCCAACCGGCTATGATTTCTCTGATTCATGTAGCGCTGTTTTATGAGCAAGAAGCACAACAAATCTGATTTGACGGTGCGAACGGGCAGTGACTTGTCTGACGGCACAGTGCTGCTTCTCAACGAAGTCGAAACACTTATAGAGGAATTCAGGCTTCGTGCCTTTCATCAAGTGAATACGGAGCTTGTCCTTCTCTACTGGAGAATTGGCTCCCAGATTAGGCAGGGGATTCTTAAGGAAGACAGAGCAGAATACGGGAAGCAAGTATTGGAGAGCCTCGGTCATCAATTGACCATTGCCCTGAAGCCCGGTCAATCAGTTACTGTCGGCGATGTTGTTACACTCACAGTGAGAGATCCCAGTCTTTCCGGCGGATTACAGAATGTTTCTTACACAGTTGTTAGCGGAAATGACCTAGCGGCAATTGCCACCGGGTTGAAAAACGCCGTAAATGCCAATTCAGCCCTATCGACTCTCGGAGTGACGGCCACATCAGCCAGCGCTACAGTGACGATAAAGTCGACGTCAGCAAACCCAACCGTCTATAGAGATGCAACAGCTGCCACAGCGAAAGAGTATATCGATCTGAATGTTTGTCCGAATAGGATCGAGACCATTGGAGTTACAGGAACGAAGACAACCAGTGATGTGCTGACCGTTGTGTTCATTGACTCAGGTTTGAGCGGTGGAACAAGGACAATCAATTACTCGGTCCAGGCAGGAGACAATCTCACGTCATTTGCCACCGGCATAAGCAATGCAATAAATGCTGACACAGGATTACAAGGCATTGGAGTTAGTTCGACCTCGTCTGGTCAAATCGTAAGCATCTCAAGTAATTCTCCGAACAGAACCACAATTCGCACATCCACAAATGCGAATGCAACCGAAGTTCTGAAACAAGGCTTGCCACCCAACGGAACTCAGACAGCAATAATTGGCGGAACAAAGACAACCGGAAATGTACTGACTATAACCGTCTACGATGCTGGTCTTGCAGGCGGCTCTAAGGCGATTAATTACACCGTCCAAGGCGGTGATACTCTGGCGACGATGACCAGCGGGCTTGCAGCTGCCATCACAGCTGACACGTCTCTTGCCGCAATCGGAGTTTCTGCAACTGCCGTCTCGACTGTGGTCAACATCAAATCAAATTCTCAGAATGCGACAACTTACACATCTTCACTAAGTGGTGGAGCAACTGCCACCATCGCACTTGCGAGAACAATCGGTGCTCAGCTCAGTGCTTACAACAATGTCAATGAATTGACCAGCATCGCTGCTGGGGGCCCTGTTCGATTCCAGGCATCGACGAACAAAGCACTGAAGTCAGCATCAGTGAATAGCAATCCAGCGACGCTCACGACGACAAAGAATTTCGTGCGAGACGAAGCGCTTTCCTCAGGAGTAAGTGCTGCAAGCGTTGCCGCTACAGACGGTGCCAATAACACGAAAACAAACACGTATCAAGTCAACGTCAATCCAGTCCCCACGCAGAATCTAACATATGATGCCAACGGCAACATGACCAGCGATGGCACGAACACTTACAAGTGGGATGCCGAGAATCGATTGATTGAAATCGATTATCCGGGAAGCGGGAATAAGAGCGAGTTTGTTTATGATGGGCGAGGAGCTGGTACTAAAATTGTGGAAACTGTTGCTGGAACTGTTACGGAAACGAGGCAGATCGTCAGGTTCAATTCGCAAATCTTTGAAGAGCGCGATGCTGCAGGGAATACAACTAAGCAATTCAGTGCGTGCGGGCAAACACTGATTAATGGTGCAGCGCCATCTAATTATTTCTATTCGAAAGATCATCTCGGCTCAACCCGCGAGCTTGTGAGTGCAACATCTCTTGCTTCTTCATATACATTTGGACCTTATGGCACCGTTCTGAAAAACTCGGAATTAGTGATAGCAGACTTTCAATATGCTGGCTACTTTGTCCACTCAAGAAGCAATCTCATTCTTACGTCTTTCAGAGCATACAAACCGTTCAATGGCCGATGGCTTAACCGCGATCCAGCGGGCGAACTCGCCTTTCTAAATTTGTTCGCCTATGTTTCCGGCAATCCCATTAGCATGATTGATCCACTAGGCCTTGATGTTGGATACAGTGGCGGTGCCTTCCAGCAACTGACTGGCATTGAGCCAGCATTTTGGCAAGCGCCCAACGGCATGGGATGTCGAAGTGTAGTTAACTCATATTTGGGCTTAGGACAAGGTGACGTCCCAGAGCTGCATGCAGACAAATGTTGGTTTGGCTCAATGGCTGCGAATCAAAAGGATATCGATGCATTCAAATGCGATTGCGCCAAGGTTGTGTGGACGAAAATTGGACCGCTTCCTCCCAATCAAACAAATATGCCTAGTTCAGGACCAGTAAACGGTAATCCCAACGGTATGTTAGGCAGCACAGACTACAATTATGCAGCGTTTGATGAATCGAAGAATGCGTGGGTCGGTGCTTATAACAGAGATTTTGGTCATATCTACACTGCATGTCCGAGGCCTGCACCAAGCTTTGGGCAAATCACGTGTGTGACTTGCAGGAAGGGGCCTCGAACCGGTATGTCAAATTAGTTTGCTAGGAGAAAATTTTGTGAGAGGCTCTCAAACAACTCGTGGTGGCATTAGCTTCTGCATTTGCGCCTTTATGCTTTTTCAGCTGGGCTGTTCGGCAGAAAATGCGTCTCAGCGAGGTTCTGGTTCTTCCCAAACAAAAGTCGACAAGCGAGGCAAAGTTTCCGTTGTCTATGCGAAGAGAGACGTACCAGATGGATTTTCAGTATCAGCAGAACACTTGGAGGAGTGGAAAGTTGACGCATCAAAGATTGAAAAGGGACGCACGCCCCTTCATTCAGTTTCTCAAGCTGTTGGTAGAGTTGCAAAAAATGGATTGTCTTCAGGTCAACTCATTTACCAGGGAGACCTTACGCTTCCGTCGCTGCCGCATCCGAACGAGAGATGGCTTTTTTCCTATCCAGTTTCAATTTTGGCAAAACATGCCGGAGCTGTTGTTACGGTAAAAGGTAGGTGGTTAACGGGGGATGAAAAAGGCTTCGCAATTCTTGATTACAACGGTACAGGTCGCATTCATTTAGACGGTCAACCTCAACCGAAGATGAAGGAGTTCGGAGAGGGTGAATGTATAATTGCCACAGGGCGATTGCTAGTGTCGAAGAAAAATGGCATTCCACATTACTTCTTCGATTCGCGATCCGTAGTCGTGACGAAAAGTCGTTGGTAAATGCAGGCGCGTACTTCCCATTTTCCTCTCCGGCGTGACGAAACCAAGTCCACTACTGGGGCGCGTGCAAAACCCCTTCCCTTTGTGCCAGTTGTAAGCGATGGCATTCAGCTTTTCTCAACTGCTTGGCTCCCGGATTAGGCAGGGGATTCTTAAGGTAGACAGAGCCGTATATGGAAAGCAAGTTTTGGAAAGCCTCGGTCATCAATTGACCCTTGAGTATGGGCAAGGATTTAGCCGTTCTTCACTGACCAGAATGGTCCAATTCACTGAACTATTCCCGAATTCAGAGATTGTTGCCACGCTGTCGCACAAATTGTCCTGGAGCCATTTCCGGGAAATTCTGCCAATCGATGACGATCTGAAACGAAATTTTTACGCCGAGATGGGTGCTGTCGAAGGTGGAGCGTTCGCGTACTCAAAGACAAGATGCGCAGACCGAACCGTTGCAGGAAGTACTCTTGAAATATTTGCGAGCGATAGTAAAGTGAAGATTGCGCGCGCGATTTTCTCAAACGCTGTGTTTCATCATTGTCTTTCAAATCCTCTTCGGAGTTCCTGCCATTCTGACTAATTTGCGCACGGCTCTTCGAATCAAACTTGGTGGCTTGTCCGGCGCAGCTCTTTGAACAGTTGGCTGCACCACAACCTGCTGGGGCTCTGCTGCCGGTGCCGCTGCCGCTGCTGCTGCAGCTGCTGCCGCCGCGGTGGTTGTAAGCTCCGGCATTTGTTGCAAGCTGACATTGTCGAGCAAAGTCCCAAGTGATGCCATCAAAAACTGGTATGGAAGAGCTGCTTTTGCATCTCTCTGATTGAATCTACTAATCGCTTCCTCATACTTTTTCAGCGATTGTTCTACCGTTATCTTCGGATCGCAAAATGTTCGCACGCGCTCGATTCCAGCGGCTGCGAATCGTCTGCGCAAGGTCGTATCAGAGGCTAGTGCAATGATCTTTTCAGCCAGATCGACGGAATTTCCCTTCTCGAAGAGCAGACCGCATTCGCCGTCAAGGCAATATTCAGGCAGTCCGCCCACTCTGGATGCGACCACCGGTACGCCGTATGACATTGCTTCCAGGCATGTATAACAGGCGGTCTCATATCGTGATGGGAAGACACAAATGTCTGCCTTCTGCGCATTCTCGATAATTTGAGCGCGCTCTAGAAATCCGAGAAACTTTACGTTGTCGGTCAATCCTAGTTCGGCGATTTGCTGCTTCAGCCTGTCTGCCAGCGGTGACGGCTCCCCGGCCAGTGCCACCTCCCGTCCGCCGACGGTCAATTGAAAGTTGGGAAATTTCTCTTTGATAAGAGGCAAAGAATCAACGAGAGTGTCTATTCCTTTGAGTTTGATCACCTGACCCCAGAAAAAAAGCGAGGGGAAATGGGGGCTGTTTGTTTCCCTTATTTCCGGCAGACTTCTCTGTGTTAAGCGCAAAGGCGTGCGGATAATGGAAAATTCTTCCAGGCTTATTCCGCTTAGTTTGGCGAGCGTAGAAGCCATATCGTGGCATATTGTAATTAGTCCATCGGCAGCGCAAATTGTCGACAACTCCATAGCCCCTACCGCTTTCTTGTCCGAGCGCGCATAGTCTCCGACCAGACCGGCTTGCATGATTGTTCCGAGGGGACCATAGCAGCGTATCACCAGAGGAAAGTCGTGAGAGGCAGCAAAAAATGCACCTAGCGCGTTGAATTCCTGGCATTCGACGACATCCGGGTTGAATTGTGCAAGCTCGTCTCTAAAACTGACATACAATTCTCGCGCGTAGCCAAGTATGGAAGAGGTGGTTGGTATGCCCGGCAGTGCGTTGAGAGCGTCATATTTAGTCCAGTCTCTTGGCTTGCGCAAAACACGGATGCCATCCACATCGAACGATCCGGCTAGATCATCCGGTTTGAAAGGATCGCAAAAGCATAAAACCAGTAACTGGTGACCTTGGTTTTTCATCTCGCGCGCCATTTCCCATGCAGCCGGGAAGACCGGATCTTCTGCGGCATTGCGAGGAAAAGAGCCGAGGATGAGCTCGATTCTCATATCTGCTTGCCACCGTCCGATTCGGGAACGAATTTGATCCAGCGAACAACGCTCGGCTGTTGTTCTGCCGCGCCCGGTTGGTGCCAGCCCGATATGAACAGCTCTGCGAACTGCTCTGACCAAGCTGGATGGTCGCCGACCTTGAAGCGGAGTATACCTGTCTGTTTTAGCAGCTCGCGTTGAGCGACAATTACCCGATCATCTCCAAAACTTTGCTCTGCCTGTCGCCAGTAGAGGGCAAAATTAGAGATAGCCGTCTGCCGAACACACAACCAAATTTCTGCAACTTTATCTAACTTTCGCTCTCCTCTGGTAATCACAATACTGGTTGCCGGGCTCGTTGAAAGGATGCGCAGCGAGTCGCCTGATTCAATCGATAAGTCTGCTTCGTCGATGCGGAAGTGTGGATTGTGATCTTCTGTTAGGTTGATTTTCCAGAGGCGTTCTGAGTCTTCAGGTTTTGATTGAGAGTAATCGAAACGTTCCATCATCTCTGTGGGAACAATATCCAGATAGAGAAGATCTTTCGAATCGATTTTCTCCGACTTCCAGCGACCGATCGAGGCGCTTGGATCTTTCGTTGTGCGGTGTTTGTCGTAGAATTCTCTGTCGAGCGCGGCCGATGGTTTCCACCCAATCGATTTCTGAAGCTCAGTCAGGGCATTTTCAGGATGGGTGACCATGTCTTCATATTTTATGGTAATTGAACGTCCGCTATGCTCCTGCACAAGCATCTCTTCGAACATGCAGCAAATATCGTAGACCAGTTCCAATGCGCCTTGGTTTGCCTGAAACGCACGACTTTGGATTTTTTCAGAAAATGCTATTTGAGAAAGGAATACGTCCTTGGGATCTCTGAATAGAAAAATTGTAGTGACAGGCAATTTGTCCTGGAGAAACTGACTCAGCCAGAGCGAGGTCTTTTCCGCATAGAAGTGAGCATCTTGGTTGTTTTCGCGGCTGCTCAAACTTATGCTGCGCCAAAGAGTTTGCAGCAGCTGCTTCTCGCTGAATTTCAAGTCGGTTGAGCGCGTGCCCGAGCCCAGGCAAAATGGTTGTTTTTCAGGCAGTGATTCCGACATTGCGCGGATGATCATCTCTGGTTTGTACAGGGGCACCACCGGGAGAGTTTGGCAAAATTTGGCTACAAAGGAGAGCAGTCTGGTCTCGAATGCATAGGTGCGGTCAAAGAGAATTCTTTCGTCTCTGCCGAGATGTGCCATGACAAGAGTCGTTCCGCTGCGGCCGACGCCTACGAGAGCAATTGGCGTGAGCATAAATGACTCTGGACTGGTGCAGTCCGCGTATTCCAAATAGCTTTGCGATTGATGCTGTCTAACTGCTGGTTTTGCAATTGTGTCTACATCTTTGGTATCGGGCATTTCTCTCTATCGATCCTAAACAAACCTACTTCTTCAATTGTCAATGCTGGGTACTGCGATTTCCTTCAACTTCCGTTTGATGCGTCCTAATCGGGAGCGGACACGATCTTTGAAAGATCTCCGCGCCGCCAGCTGTGCGCGAGCTTCGTCCAGCTCCTTTTTGATACGCGTGATTTCGGCTGCGCGTTGGTCAAGACCCGCCTGAAGACCGTTTTGATAGACAGTATTCTGTAAGCTGCCGAGAAAGCCGTAGATGCTTTTATCCGCCAACGCGTCCATCATCATTGCAACGATGGAGTCGAATGTGCCGGATGACAGGGAGGGCGTGAACCTTTTCATCGCTACTTGATACGCGTCTTGTGCGGCTTGGGCGGCAACTTTCGTATCGCAGATCTTCAATATCTCTGTCTTTGCCTTCTGGGACAGGCGATGGCGTAAATCGTCGTCAGTGCTGAGCTTTATGATTGCCTGCCCCAGGGCTTCATGATCTCCGGAAGGTACGTGCCAGCCGGTAACATCATGCTGTACATACTCTTTGAGCCCTCCTACCGCTGTGGCAATGACGCAACATCCATAAGACATGGCTTCTAAGGCGGCGTAGCAGGCGCCTTCGTACTTGGACGGAAAAATGCAAAGATCTGAGTTTACAGCTAATTCGACTAGCCGTGCTCTTGGCAAGAGTCCGGTGAACTCAACGTTCTTCGTCAAGTTCATCTCTTGCACGCGCTTGTTCAGTTTCTCGAAATAGAGAGGATCGGACTGCCAACTGCCGACGAAGGTTGCTTTGAAATTAGGAAATTTAGCTGCTACCGCCGGCAAAGATTCTACCAGCAGGTCGCATCCTTTCTGAGGATCGATGCGTCCCCAGAATAGTAGGTCTGGAAATGGTCTGCTTTCTTTGAGACGAGAGGCTCTTTCAGGAATGTCTTTAGGGGCGGACAGCGGGGCTCGGATTACCCGAAAGTGATCTTCCGGGAGACCGGTCATATTTCTGACAATCATTGGCAGATCTTCGCAGAGTGAAAATGCCAGCGCGGCACCGCTAATAGTGGCAAATTCAAGTGCGGTCGAGAATTGTCTTGCCATTTGTGTTGACGGGACAGAGCCATTTCTCATCATCTCGGAAAGCGAACCGATCATGCGGATCACTACAGGATGAGTGCGATCGCAAATCCACGGCAGTCCCAATCCCAGGAAGTCGTGGCATTCGACGATATCAGGTTTGAATTCCTCTACAGCTTGCTTTGCCTCTGAGTGCAAGAGCAGAGTGCAATACAGCCAATACGAAAAAATGCTCAAATCCGAAACGGCGGCAAGTCCATTGTATTTCTCGAAGTCTGGTTTGACTCTTAAAACTCTTATTCCGCCGACATTTTCCTCACCTTCTTTATCGGAAGACAGAGTGACAATGAAAATCTCGTGTCCTTCTTCTTTCAGCCCGAGAGTGACCTCCAGGCTCATTGTAAGAAAATCGCCGTCAATCGGTTCGGACGGATAATTTGGAGTAATAATGGCGATACGCACGGCGTCAACTCGGTCTAATTAGCTGAAAAGCAAGTATAAAGTTCGTTTTAGCCCTCGATATTATTCGAAATTAATTGGCTTTGTCCCTTTGTAAACTAGCTGAATCACTGTTGGGCAGTAAATAGTTTCTCATTGGAACCTATGCCGTCCGGTTGCTCGAAAGATGAATTGCAGGCAGCGGCAGTGTCGCTGATCAGGTCTTCCCGATTCGCCCTGAGCAGCCGTGCGAGCCGGTTGAGATATGGCTCGAGGCCCAAGACGTCTCGTACGGCTTCTTTTCGAGCGATCGTGCATTGTTGGCTGAAAGACTGATCATCTGCCAGCCTGACTATAGTGTCGGCCAAAATTTTGGTGTCGAGAATGTTACATGATGCCCCTACCGGATAGCTTGCGAGAAATCTTTCTACCGATGAATCCGCCGGTCCGTGATAGAGAATCGGAATCGCGGATGAGAGGTAGAGACTGAGTTTGTTCGGGAAGCACTGGCGGACGCAGCGGCTGAACTTCTCGTCAAACCAATAAGGTAGATAACCCAGATCAACCTGGCTGAGAAGCTCGCGTGCTCTATCCTCCGGGTGAAAGCCGAGGAAGCGAAAATCGGCCGGGGACGCCGCTGAATGAATGGGAAGGTTAAAAGAATGTCCCAGGATCCAGAGGCTGAGTTTGCGTCCTTCTGCTCTCCATTGCAAATAATTCAGAGCGTGCAAAAGTGTTTCCATCTCTCTGCGAGCATAGATGCTGCCGGCGAATCCGATGCGGAATTCGGTATCGTCTCTTTGGGGCGATGTTACTTCTTGAATGTCGACCGGATTTATTATCACTTCACACTCAGCGCCGTAGCGAAGCTCGATTTCAGCTTTCATGCCTGTCGATGCCACGCCGCAAATGTCCGCCCTCTTCATCAGAAGTGCGAAATCTTTCATGATCTGCTCGATTGCAGCGCTGTCGAATCCCCTGTTTTCAGCGCAATACTCAATCGGGTCCCAGATTATGGGGACAATCGAGACTGCCGCCGGCAATATTTCCGCTACTTTCTTTGCCAGGTATATGGTGGCTGGTCCGGCCAAAATCGCTACGACTTTTTCGACCTTGTTTTCGAGCGCATACTTCACTACTTCTTGCGCCAGAAGGTCTGATGCAGCTTGCACTTCCTTGAGCCGTCGATTGGAGACTTTGGCACCCGGGTTCGAATACAGACGCAGATACTCACCGGCCCATTCATTCGGCAACTCATGGACAGTCATGGGCAGCCAGCTTAACAAGGGAGAGGCCAGTCCGGCGTCGTAGCCCTCTCCTCGTGCGGCAAAACAAACCAGCCGATCGCGCGGAAATGCCTGGCAGAAATTGCGCAAAAAGACTTCTGCGACGCTGCCTTCACCCGGGCGCGTTGGTGTCAGAAGTAGTGTTTTTGCAATGGTCACGGCAGCAAGAGGGCTGATTTGAAGTGATGGAGAGCCCTAAGTATATATGCGGCGCTCCGTTTGGTCATCAGGGCTTGGAAGCTGTCTGAAATGCCTGGAAAGTCGTAGAGAGTCTTACAGTTTGTTAATTACATGTTCTCGCCGGTCGAGTAGATTCCATTTGCTATGGCTACTCATCTGTCTATGCTCCAGAAAGCTCCGGCGAAAATAGAACCGCAAAGCGATTCTATTGTTCTGCGTAACGACTTGCTCAAAACGCGTGCGAGAGTGCTGTTTGTTGTCGATGAAACAATCGGCGACGGCAATCTGGATTTTTTGCTTACTTCGATCAAGAAGCTGAGTCTGAACGGCAGCACCTGTTATGCGCTTTTCTCGAAGCCGGGAGAATTCTCCAAGCGCCTTACTCGCAGCGGTTTCTACTACTTCCTGCTCGATTCTACGCCCGAGCCCGGCATCTCCTCGTGGCGACGCACATTCTCCCGGGTGCTGAAAATTCGCGCTTTCTTCGAGCAGTATCGATTCGATGCAGTCGTTTATGTAGGACAAGCCGATCTTCCGACGGTCCGAATCGCCGCCTGGATGTCCGGAATACCGACTCGTATCGGTTTGATATACGATGCCGCCTGCTTATCCAGCTGGGCCGGTGAGGCTCTGGAAGTGTCCACGTCCAATTTGGAGACGGACACTCTTGCTCTTTCGGATTGGATAGCCTGGAAGTGCAGACAGCTGGGAATGGCGAACGTGATGCGGCATCCATTGTGCTCTGTCAATGCTCAGAACTTTGACGCCAGAGAATTTGACTTTGCCGCGGCGCGTAGGGAGCTGCTGTCGAGGCTGGGCATTCAAGAGTGCACCAAGCTTGTTTGTATGTTCGGAGATCTTCGTCCGTTTTACCCTAGAACCTCCTTTTTTCCTGAGAATCTATTCGGTGTGCTTATGCATGATGCGGTGCTCTTTGTGCAAGCCATGGAAAGCGTCATCGAAGAATACCCGGGCGCCCACTTTGTTGTTGTCGGCACCCAGAAGGATGCCCATGGGCAAGGGTTTGCTAATCACCTGAGGGAGCTTGCGGCTAAAAAGGGACTTGCCGAGCACTTTCATTGTTTGCCGGAGTCCGAAGATACGCAGCAATTCCTAGCAGCTGCCGACATTGTCGTACAAGCATCCCACCTGGATGTGGCACCGAATATAGTGCGAGCGCTGTTGATGGAAAAGCCGGTAATTGCCACTAAACGAGCTCAAGGCCCCTCGATTATAGAAGATAAGAAAACAGGTCTTCTCGTTCCTCCCGGCGATTCTTCTGCGCTGGCTGAGGCAGTAAAATCATTGTTCGACGTGAAACTGTCGAGCTCGCTTGCTGCTTGCGGCCGGCAGGCAATGCTGCAACGCGCAGAGCAGGATGATGCGGACGAGTTATTCAGCCGGAGTGTCAGCTCTTCGGCAATTGGCAGTGCGCCGCGAATGCTGCAATTAGTTAGACTCTGGTTGGGTTTGTACTTCATTTTCTGTTTGAAGTTTATGCTCAGGGCCAAGGCGGTCAGTGCAGGAAAAACCGATTTTGCCGGCAAAGTCAATGCAAAGCTGGCGAGTTTGACTTGCCGGTGGCTGCGCTACTGCACTAGCAATTGCCGGTATTGAAGGAGAGTCTTTTGCGAGTTTGTATTATCACTCCGAGCTTTCCCTCTGAGCCGATTGACGGCATGTTTCTCACCATGAGCCTGGAAATTGCCGAAGGTCTCAGAAACGCCGGCAATGAAGTCATGGTTGTTACTTTGTCGATGGATAAAGAAGGCGAGGACACAGTGCGGGGCATCCCGGTACATCGCGTCAGGATTAACGAGAATTGTAATTTCGGCTGGGGTGGAATTTTGCGCCTCGGGCTGATCGGATATTGGGCCAGTCAGGCACTTGAACTCTATACGCGAGCTCGAGAGCGCGTTGTTTCCTTCAAGCCGGACATCATCGAGACTCATGATTATTTTGGATTGGGATTTCCCTGGGTTATGGACGGCTCTTATCCCGTGGCGATGCGCTGTATCGGCTCGCTTCCAGTGGTGATGGCTAATGGCAGTTTGGGTGATATATCACCGATGGAGCTGAATATCGCGCGCGCTCTCGAGCTGGCCACCATGACCGGTGCAGATGCGCTGATGTCTCTATGTCACGACTTGCCGGCAAGAATTGCAGAGCATTCCGAATTGGAGATTGATCGCTTCAAGATTATTCGAACCCCTTTGACGATTGTTTCAGAACCAAAGGAAAGAGACGTTGATAGGGGCGGTGCAGAGAATTTCCCGCAGCTCTTTTCCTGGGGGCGTATCGATCCGCAAAAGGGATTTGACATGATTGTCGAGGCCATGCCGGCGATAAAGAAGCGCTTTCCTTCTGCGCATTTGAGAATTGCAGGCAACCAGAATTATTGCAAAGAATACAGTGAAAAATTGAAAAACAGAGTCGATGAGCTGCATCTGTCCGACAGCGTAAGCTTCGAAGGTGAATTGCCGCGCGCCGACATCGAGAAGTTTGCCATCCAGTCGGACATCTGTATTTTTGCGTCTCGTTATGAAACCGCTTGCTATGCTTGTTTGGAAGCTATGTCTTATGGAGCATGCGTGGTTGCGACGGCGGCCGGAGGATTGGCGGAATATGTGCAAGATCGCAAGACCGGTTTGCTGATTGCAGTCGATGATCAAGCGGCATTGGAGTCTTCCATTATCGAGCTCAGCGAAGATACAAAATTGCGTAAGAGTCTGGCCGCGTCCGGCCGGGAAGGCGTCATGGAGATGTGCTCTCCGGAAAAAGCAATCAGAGAAACGATTTCCGTATATGAGCAGGCGATTGCCTCTTTTGGAGCAGGCGGCTCGGCGCGCGAGCGTGCCCGTAAAACTGTGCCAAACATTATGCAGTTTCTGGCGATAGCGTCGTTGGACAAAAGTCACGGCGATGCAATCACTAAACTCGCCGGAGAAAATTACGCAAAAGGTTTCAGGGACGGACGAAATTACGAGCAGGCTAATTTCGCCGGAGCGCCGGCAGGGCAAAAAACATCAGTGCTCAGGCGGATTGCGCGCAGAGTGAAACACCTGATTTCATAAGCCTGGCGTCTGATGCTAAGCTTCTCTGGCTATAGTATCGGGCTCTAGATATGGGGTCGGCACTGCATCGTCTGCTGATGTGGAAAATTGTCTGCGAACTCTCTCAAGCTCATCGCGATCGCCCACATCAGTCCACTGTCCCTTAATGACATATGCCACCGTTTTTAGACCCTCGTCTTTCAGGCAATTAAATAGTTGCGGCATGTCGAAATGTTCGCCTGCTGGAATTCTAGCTACCGCCTCGGGGCTGAGGACATATATGCCCGCATTTGCGTAGGTTTGCAGGATGGGTTTTTCGCAGACTTTCGATAACCGATCGCCCTCGATTTCAACAAGACCGTAAGGAACTTGTATCTCATATGGAATTACACACATCGTCGCAACAGCTTGGCACCGCTCGTGGTGCGCAATTATTTCAGCGAAATCTACATCAGTAATGAGATCACCGTTCATGACCAGTGTCGACTTGGTTATTTTTTCTCTTAGCAAGCCCAGGGCTCCAGCCGTGCCGAGCCGTTTTTCTTCGTGCAAGTATTCAATGGAAACTCCCCATTTTCGACCATCTTGGAAGTAATTTTGAAAAGCTTGCGCCTTGTAGTGAACTGCCAGGCAAAACCGTTTGAATCCAGCGGCAATCAGATCGTCCAGCGTGTGTTCGAGGATAGGTTTGCCACCTACTTCGAGCATTGGCTTGGGGCAATTGTTCGTCAATGGTCTAAGCCGGATACCGCGTCCGCCTACCATTAACACTGCGTCTAGTTCAGGGGTAAAGTCCAAATTCACTTAATTTCTTCCCGTCTGCCAGAGTTGCACAGAATGCCGCCAATACTGCTAAACATTGTAGACCGCCGTCTTGTATCCACGCAGATTAGACTTATCCACAAACCATTCAACGGTCTCAGAAAGCCCGCGGCGCAAGCCCTCTTTGCCTGCATATTGAGGCTGCCATCCGGTCAGTTTTTTCGCTTTGGAATTGTCGGCCCAGAGCCTTTCTACTTCGCTGTTTTCCGGTCTTAAGCGAGCTTGATCTGTCTCAATCGTAATCTCTACATTCATTACTTCGGCAATCAATTCGACGGTATCCTTAATGGATATTTCGAAATTGCTGCCGATGTTAATAACCTCTCCCAGAGAATTTTCAGATTCGCACACGGAAATAAAGCCATTCACGGTGTCGAGGACATAATTGAAGTCTCTTGTAGGGTGCAGCGAACCCAACTTAATCGACTTTTGCCCGGCGGCAATTTGTACGATTGTCGCTGGAATAATTGCTCGTGCTGATTGTCTAGGCCCGTAAGTGTTGAACGGGCGAACGATCGCCACGGGCAGTGAGTATGAGTTGTAAAAGGAAAGCGCTAGTTGATCGGCGCCAATCTTGGTCGCCGAGTAAGGTGATTGCCCCTGCAGTGGATGATCTTCTGTTATGGGGACAAAGCGTGCCGAACCGTAGACTTCGCTGGTGGATGTGTGGACGATTTTGGTGATTCCGAGCTCTCTGCCTGCTTGCAGGATGTTCAGAGTGCCGGTGATATTCGTTTCTACATAGGATGAAGGCGACTGATACGAATATGGTATGGCTATCAAAGCGGCCAGATGAAAGACTGTGTCGCAGCCCTTCATCGCCTGCATGACGCAGTGTGGATCTCGCACATCTCCGGCGACGACTTCTATGGAGCGCCGTACTTCATCGGGACAAGAATCTAGATTGCCCCAAGAATTTTGAGAGTTGTAGACCACAAAAGCGCGGACATCGTAACCTCGGCGCACCAGCTGCTCAGTGAGGTGTGACCCGATGAATCCATCAGCACCAGTAACCAGAACTTTTTGCTTGCTCATTGAGGGGAAATGTCACCTAATTGCGGCCGGAGCGAAATAGTCACCGATAGGAAAACATAGCAAAACAAAATGAATTAATTATGCTGTCGTTTTAATCTCCCGAATCGTTGCAGAAAGCTTGAGGAGCGATTTAGAAGCAGTTTAGCTTTCGGCTCCGATAGCGGCTCGCGTCCCGAAATGCGCTCTGGTCGTTCAGTTAAAATAGGAGATAGATTTGTCGATAATGTCGCTGCTCATGCGTTCCATCATCGATATTTAGTGCTTTTAAAAAAGTGCGCTAAATCCGCAGCGACGAAATATTCAACTTGAAGGTTTGCTTTCTGAACGACTCGACTGTCCTTACCTCTTAACTCGGCTTCCCGAATCACTGATGTCAAGAAGGTGCTCGCTAAAGGGGCTATGTATGCTTGCTCGGCCTTCCCTGGTGAAGTCGGCTATGGTTCGGATATTTGAAAGTGTCAGATGCTGGTTAAGTCTTGGTAAGGGTATTGTCATGAGCACCCTTTGAGCTCTTTTCAGATTACTCTTCTATGGCAATATTGAAGTAGTCAATAGACGAGGTCATGCTTTTCAATGGGTTCCGGCAACAAGCTATTCGGTGCATACGACATCCGCGGCACATACGGTCAAGCTCTCAACGAAGATTTTGCCTTCAAGCTCGGTCGAGCTTTTGGTCGCTTTCTGTCTCCTGTGGAGCGTTTACGGGTTTTGGTCGGACACGATAGCCGTACCCATTCTCCTAAGCTGGCTGAGGCTCTCACGGCTGGTCTGACTACAGCCGGACATGATGTCGTCACTCTTTCCGTCGCCTCCACGCCCATGATCGCCTGGTACGGCGCTACCAACGGATTTGACGCCACGATTTCAGTCACTGCCAGCCATCTGGGCAAGGAACATAACGGATTCAAGCTCTACACCGGTAAAGCCAACCCGATTGGCGCGGGCAACGGTCTCAAAGAAATCGAGCAAATATTGAATTCCCTCGAGCCGGTCAACGGCAAAAAGCCCGGTTCGGTGTCACAAATTAACGGAGTACAGCAATATATCGAGTTCTTGAACTCGCTGCTGGCCCCTCAGCGCCGTTTGAAAGTGGCGATTGACGTCGGACACGGCGCCGCTGCCCCTGAGGTGGAGGAGCTTCTCAGAACTTGCACCAGCGTCGACTTGATTGCGCTCGCTTGCACGGCCGACGGTGAGTTTCCCACCCGTTCTCCCAACCCCCTGGATGAAGGTGCGTTGGATGCACTGTCGAAGACGGTCGTCGAGCAAAAATGCGATTTCGGTGTGGCCTTCGACGGTGACGCTGATAGAGCCATATTTGTTGACGAAAACGGTGTAATGATCGGCACGGATTTGATGATCGGCCTGGTCGGCGCTCACCTCATCGAGAGTAAAGGAAAAGGCACCGTCGTTTTTGATTTGCGCGCCAGTCGCTCTGTTGGTGAGCACATCGAAAGCCTGGGCGGAACAGCTGTACGCACCGGCGTCGGTACGATGTTTATCAAAAACAATATGCAAGAGCATAAAGCGCTCTTTGCCGGCGAACTTTCCGGTCACTACTACTACGGTGATATGTACGACAGCGACAATGCTATGCGGACATTGATTGAAGTAATCAACCTGGTTTCTCGTCAGGGACGCCCGCTATCGGCACATATTGAACCGCTGTCCCGTTATTCTTCCAGCGGCGAGATCAATTTGCGCGTCGCCGGCATCGAGCAAGTGTTGCGTCATCTCGATGAAGCCATCACTGGTGGTGCTAAAGAGCATATTGACGGCTTGTCCGTGAATTTCCCTCAATGGTGGTTCGCCGCCCGCGGTTCGCAAACTGAGCCGGTGCTGAGACTGACTGTCGGCGCCGTCAATCGCGAAATTCTGGAAGAGCAGACCAAACATTTGATTGGCGTCATCAATCAAGTGAAAGTGCCGTCCTGACCTTCTGAGCCAGCGATTTAGTCGGCTGCGGTTTGAAGATTTGCAGGGCTTCATTTGAAGCCTTTGCCTGTTTCCACTTTGAAATTATTTTAAGACTGGTTGCGGCGTGCCCTGTCGGACTTTCGCGCATATTACATAAGGTTCCTAAGTGCCTCTAACTAAACTTGCCAATAAGTACTCTAGAATCCTCAACTGAGCGAATTCAGAACAATCAAAGGCAACACATAGGCAGATATGCCTCGTCGCACGGATATCTCTAAAATCCTCATTATCGGGTCGGGCCCTATCCGGATCGGTCAGGCGTGCGAGTTCGACTATTCCGGGACTCAAGCCTGCCAGGCGCTCCGTCAGGAGGGCTACGAGGTTGTCCTGGTAAATTCCAACCCGGCGACGATTATGACCGACCCTGAGGTCGCGCAGCGTACCTATATCGAGCCGCTCACATTGGAATTTGTGGAAGCGGTGATTGCCCGCGAGAAGCCGCAAGCACTTTTGCCGACGATGGGCGGTCAGACGGCGCTGAATATAGCTTGCAATTTATATGAGCAGGGCGTCCTTCAACGTCACAATGTCGAGCTTATCGGCGCCACAATGGAAGCTATCAATGTTGCCGAGGACAGGGCACTTTTCCGCAATCGAATGATGGAAATCGGGGAGCCTGTTCCGCGCTCATTAATTGTTCACTCTCTCGACGAGGTAGAACAATTCAAAGACGAAATACCGATTCCCTGCATTATTCGTCCCGCTTTTACACTCGGTGGTACCGGCAGTGGTGCGGCAAATACTTATGAAGAACTGGTTGCCGCATGCCGTATTGGCTTGGCCGCCAGCCCCGTCAGCGAAGTATTGATTGAAGAGAGCGTGACCGGCTGGAAAGAGATCGAGCTGGAAGTCGTGCGCGACAAGAACGACAACTTCATTGTTGTCTGCGGCATAGAAAACCTTGACCCGATGGGAGTGCACACCGGTGATTCGATCACTGTTGCACCGATTCAAACTCTCACTGATCGCGAGTATCAGGCGCTGAGAGATTCGGCTGCAAAAGTAATCAGAGCGATTGGCGTGGACTGCGGCGGATCGAATATTCAGTATGCGGTTAATCCTGAAAATGGTGCATACACGGTAATCGAGATGAACCCGCGCGTGTCGCGCTCGTCCGCGCTGGCCAGCAAGGCGACTGGTTATTCCATTGCAAAAGTGGCGGCTAAACTGGCTGTTGGATTTACTCTCGACGAAATCAAAAATGATGTGGCCGGAATTTCCGCATGCTTCGAGCCATCAATAGATTATGTAGTTACGAAGATTCCTCGTTTCAATTTCGACAAATTTTACGGAGCCAAAGACAATCTTGGCACTGAAATGCGGTCGGTCGGCGAAGTTATGGCCGTAGGAACAACCTTTAGCGAGTCCATGCACAAGGCGCTTCGCAGCCTGGAGCTCAATCTGGCCGGCTTCACCGAAACGCCGGGACGCACTGCTCCGGCAAAGGATGTTTTGACGGGGCGACTCGCTACCCCCTCTCGCTATCGCCTTACCGATATTGCCACTGCTTTTGCGCAAGGCTGGTCAATCGAAGAAGTGCACAATGTCAGCAAAATAGACCCGTGGTTTCTTTTCCACTTAAGGGAAATCTGCGATAACGAGCGTGGCGCTCGTGCCGTCATTGCCAAAATTATTGAGAATTTCGGAGTGAAAGCACTTTTTCGAGAATTCGAAGAGGGCTTGCTAAAACGATTGAAGCGCGAATTCTTCAGCGATGCGCAGATCGCATCATTCATCAATGCGGCGGTCGGCAAAGAAGTCGCCACCGAGGGCGCCATCTATGCATTCCGTCAAAGACTCGGTCTGCATCCTGTGTACAAAGCGATAGACACTTGTGCCGGCGAATTTCCGACTCAGACCAATTACCTCTATTCGACTTTTGCACCGGCGCGCGAGGAGTACAAGGCAGACGATGCCAAGAAAGTAGTTATCCTGGGCAGCGGACCTAACCGGATCGGCCAGGCGATCGAGTTCGACTACTGCTGTGTTCAAGCGAGCCTCGCCATCAAAGAGCAGGGGCTGAAATCAATCATCGTCAACTGCAATCCTGAGACCGTTTCGACCGATTATGATGTCTCCGATGTTCTCTATTTCGAGCCATTGACGCTCGAGTCGGTGAGCAACATTCTTTCGGTGGAAAAACCTGAGGGCGTGATTGTTCAGTTCGGCGGACAGACTCCATTGAACCTCGCCGAAAAGCTCGAAGCCCGCGGATTCAAGATTTTGGGCACATCGGTAAATGCGATCAAGCTTGCCGAAGATCGCTCCAGTTTCCGAACAGTATTGTCCGAGCTAGGTATCAGACAGCCTGAAGGGGCTATAGTTCATACTCGCGATGAGGCGCTGAAAGCAGCGCGACTGCTGGGCTTTCCTGTTTTGCTCAGACCGAGTTTCGTGCTTGGCGGCAAGGCGATGCATATTGCTCGCTCTTCCGAGCACTTGCTTGAGCTGATTGACTCTATTTTTGCTGCATCTCCCGATCAGCCGCTACTTATCGATCGGTTCTTGCAACACGCAGTCGAAGTTGATGTAGATGCTCTATCTGATGGCGAAACCACTATCGTTGCCGGAATTATGGAGCATGTGGAGGAAGCCGGTGTGCACTCCGGAGACAGCTCCTGCGTTCTGCCGTCCGTTTCCTTGTCTGAGCAGTCCAAATCGCGTATCACCGCAGCTACCGAAGCGATTGCCGAAAAGCTCGGGGTGAAAGGATTGATGAATGTTCAATACGCGATCAAAGATGGCGAACTCTATGTATTGGAAGTGAATCCGCGCGCGTCGAGAACAGTGCCTTTCGTATCCAAGGCAACCGGGGTGCCCTGGGCAAAGCTGGCAACCAGGGTGATCATGGGCGCCCGGCTGTCCGATTTGCTGCCGGAAATTCAGCCTGTAGACAATGGCTACGCAGTGAAATCCGTCGTCATTCCTTTTGAGCGATTTGTCGATGCTCAAGTTTGCCTCGGTCCGGAGATGCGTTCTACCGGCGAAGTTATGGGGCAAGGCTCCAGCTTCGAAGAAGCGTACGCTCGTGCCCAGATCGCTTCCGGAAAGGCGCTTTCAGGAAAAGGACCTGTCCTTGTCGCGGCATCGCAATTGCTGGTCGCAGAAGCCCTTAGCGTAGTCGATGTGTTCCGTCGTCACGGTACCGAAGTGATCGTCACGTCGGAGGTTGCCGATTCTTTCGAGCCTATGAATGCCGATGCTGAAATTGTCGATTTGACCAATTGGCGCGTGGAAGATATTGCAGCCTGGATGAAGAAGACCGGAGTCAAACGAGTGGTCAGTTTGTCACCTTTCGACAAACTCTGTCCGGTTCAGGCGAAAGTCCGCAGAGCCGCAGTGGGGCAGGCAATTCCCTTGAGCATGACGACCCGAGATGCGATCGGTGTTAGCCAGGCAACAATGGCTGTGTCGAATTTGGATTTGCAGTTGAAAGCAATACAAGAGCGCCGCACCGCCGTCGTGGCGCCGGATTTCGTCGCCGCTCCAGCGGCGCCTGTTGGGCAATTCAGTATTTGAAAAAATTAACCGCCTTTCAACCTGATATTTCAGTCAGGACTAGAGGTTGAGTTAGGGACTATCATTGAGCCGGCGGCATTTCAGCCGGCTTTGCAGTTTTGACGGAAGGCGAATTTGTGAGCGAGAATCTTACCGGAAAAGTCCGTATACTCGGGATCTCGGCCTATTATCACGATTCGGCCGCCTGCCTGGTGGAAGACGGAGTGATAGTGGCTGCGGCGCAGGAAGAGCGCTTCACGAGGATCAAGGGCGATTCGAGCTTTCCGCACAATGCTGTGGGCTTCTGTCTGGAAGCGGGCGGGATAACGGAAAAGGAAGTCGACTATGTGGTTTTCTATGAGAATCCGTATGCGAAATTCGACCGATTGCTGACGACATATCACGCGACAGTGCCTGCCAGTTTGCCGTCGTATCTGCGCAGTTTGCCGGTGTGGCTGACGCAGAAGCTGTGGATGAGAAAGCAGATAGCCGAAGAGCTGGGCGTGAAGAAGCATGTCTATTTCTGCGATCACCACCTGTCGCATGCAGCCAGCGCATTTTTCCCGTCGCCGTTTGAAGAAGCGGCGGTATTGACGATAGACGGCGTAGGCGAGTGGTCGACGACGACATACGGGATGGGCAGAGGCAAAGACCTGAAACTGCTCAAGCATATACGCTTTCCGAATTCACTGGGCTTGTTGTATTCGGCATTCACGTACTACACGGGATTCAAGATTAACAGCGGCGAGTACAAGCTGATGGGGCTGGCGCCGTATGGCAAGCCTGTTTACGCGCAAATGATCATGGAAAAGCTGATCACTGTGGACGAGCAGGGAGCAGTAGCGCTTAACCAGCATTATTTCGATTATGTGGGCGGATTGACGATGACGAACAGCCGATTCGATGAGCTGTTCGGAGGTCCGCCCAGAGAGCCGGAGTCGTTGATACGGCAGAAAGAGATGGATATAGCGGCCAGCATACAGAAAGTGTTGAACGACATTCTGATAGTGATGGCGCGGCATGTGAAAGAAGCGACGGGCGCGAAGAATCTGGTATTGGCGGGCGGCGTGGCACTGAATGTGGTGTCGACGGGAATTCTTTCAAGAGAAGGAATATTCGACGAGATATGGATACAGCCGGCGGCCGGAGACGCAGGAGGAGCGCTGGGAGCGTGCCTGTGGATGTGGCACCAGGTGCTGGGAAAATCCAGAGCTGTCGGCAAACCGGATTCGATGTCGGGAGCATTTCTGGGCTTGGAGATACCCTCGTATTCAGAGGAAGATGATGCCGTGCTGCGCCGAATGGGTGCAGTGTGGGAAGAGATGGAAGAAGAACAGTTGCAGGATGCAATAGCCGAAGCCATCGACAATGGAGAGATAGTGGCGGTAGCCAGAGGAAGAGCGGAATTCGGGCCGAGAGCCCTGGGGAGCCGTTCGATTCTAGCGGATGCGCGCAGCCAGAAGATGCAGAGTCACTTGAATTTGCAGGTGAAATTCCGGGAGAGTTTCAGACCGTTCGCGCCGATGGTATTGGCGGAGGATGCGGAGGAATATTTCGACATACCGCAGGAGAGCCCGTACATGCTGCTCTGTTATCCGGTATTGGAGAAGCAGAGAATACCGGTGCAGGACAAGGGGCTATTCGGAATAGATCTGCTGAAGCAGCCGCGCTCGCACTTGCCGGCGGTGACGCACGTGGATTATTCAGCAAGAGTGCAGACGATAGACAGAGAGAGAAATCCGTTTATCCATTCGGTGATAAGCAAGTTCAAGCAACGCTCGGGTTGTTCGGTGATCGTGAATACGTCATTCAATGTGCGTGGAGAGCCGATAGTGAATACGGCGGAGGATGCCTATCGCTGTTTTATGGCGACGGAAATGGACTGCGTAGTGATAGGAAATCGATTCTTCAGAAGAAACGACCAGCAACAAAAGCCGCTCAGCGAAGAAGAGAGATCCGCCTGGTTGAGGAGGTTCGACCTTGACTAAGAGCGCATTGGTTGAAAAAGCTCAAGCCTCACAAAAAACGGGGCCGCGTCGATCTGCAAAAGGATCTGCGCAAGTAAGCGGTTATATGAAACGCTTGCTGGCTCGCAGGCAGCATGCCGCTTTAAAAAACAACGTGATCTTCGGATTGACGATTGGCTGGGTTTTTACTCTGACGGGCGCGTTCAAGACATGGATACTGCTTGAGAGCGGCATTGCACCGGCTCTTTTCTCGCTCGGGGTCTTGTTTCTAGCAACCACGCTAGTCGCTCCGGGGCTGATGGTCCATCCCCATCGCGTGATGAAAGCGATAGCGACTTTTGTCGGGACCGGCCTATTCAAAGCAGTATTGACGCTCATTTATTTTGCGACAATCTTGCCTGCCGGTTATTTCTATCAGAAGAAAAACCACCATGTACCCTTCTACTCATGGATAGACGAGAAGCCGGCGCGTATAGAAGGCTGGGCCGATAAGGTGGCCTCGGACGAGAACGGAAAGTCGACTGAATACAGTTTGCCGGGTTGGCTGCAGCCGCTCTCGGTGGTAATCTACTTCGCACGCAATAGCCAACTACTTTTCCTGCCTTGCCTGATAGTTCTTCTCATGCTCGGCTTGATCGGAATTTTTGTCCAGAGCAGTGCTCTGGCGCCCTTTATCTACACCCTGTTTTAGCTGTTTTTCCGTGCGTATTTGTCTTATCTCTCGTGAATATCCTCCTGATACCGGATTCGGCGGTATAGCCACTTTTACTCGCCATCTGGCTCAAGGATTGAAAGCTCTGGGCCATGACGTTGTTGTTGTCGCGCTGGCCAAGGAAGGGAAGGAAGCGGAGCTTCAGGACGATCTCGGTATTCCTGTGCATCGCGTTGTTCCGTTGCCCATCGGTGCGGATCTCGGCTGGACTGCATTTTGCATGCCCTACAGCCGCTATGTCATGCGGACTAGTTCGGCACTATTCGCTAAGTTCGATGAGTTGAACGAGATCTGTCCATTCGATGCCGTCGATACGCCGGAATTGCTTGCCGAAGGATTCTTCCCTGCCATTACCAAATGCACTCCTTTGACTATCAGGCTTTACACCCCGCATTCGAAATTCATAGCCGAGAAATTGCACAATGTGACCGATACTTTCGACCATCAATATGTGGCTGCCGTCGAGCGTATAGCCATGCTTTCCGCAGATGTGATCACCTCGCCCAGTCTTGATTTGGCCCAATTCGTGGCCGGCGACCTGGGCATCAAGGTGGAGGACATCGATATCGTCTACAATCCCATTGATGCCTCGGAATTCAGCCCGCAAGGAGAAAAAGCGGCTATCGGTCCAGCCGGACGCACGGTATTATTCGTCGGACGCCTGGAAGCGCGCAAGGGTATTCACTATCTGATAGATGCCATCCCCGCTGTGGTTGCTGCTGTGCCGGATGTTCGCTTTGTCATCATCGGAGACGATACCGCCAATGCCGCCGGTCAAAAATCCGTTCTTACAGAAGTTAAGGAGCGCCTGGACAAGACCGGGTGTGCGGGTTCCGTCACCTTTATCAACCGTATTCCTCTGGCCGATCTGCCCAAGCATTATCGCGCCGCTGATGTCTGCGTCGTACCTTCCCTCTATGACAATTCGCCGTACACTTGCCTGGAGGCAATGTCTTGCGGCCGTGCCGTGATTGGCACCGATGGCGGTGGCACCAAAGAATATATAGTCCATGATCAGTCCGGTTTGATCGTTCCAGTCAAGGATGCCGACGCGCTCGCCGCCGGCATGATCAGGCTTCTGAGCGATGAAACTGAGCGCCATCGGCTTGCCTCCAATGCTCGCCAGCGAGTGTTGGAAGTTTTCGATCGAGTCGAGATAGCAAGAAAGACCGTGGAGTTGTACGAAAAGGCAGCGATGCGCTTCAAGGAAATTCAGGGCAGCCCTTATCAGGGTTTGTCCGGAAATGTCTTGCTTGATGCCGATGAGATTCTCTATCAGCACGACACCATGATTCGTGACTTGATTCTAGAAAAATCAACCCGCAAGTTCTGGGGCGATACGTTCCGTATGGCTGCCAGCAGACCTCGTCTAGCCGCAGCCAGAATCGGGCTTTCCCTTCTGAGAACTTTAGGCTTGGGTTCGCACGATTTTGTCAGGCGTCTTGATTTGAGCGTCAAAGAGCGCGAGCGCGCAAGGCTCTTGCTTGGTACGCGACGAAAGACCGCAAAGGAAAAGGCGATTGTTTAATTGCCTTTTCGCAGTTTTATCGCGCCAATGAGAGAAGAAAGTATCAAGGCTGCCAGAGCGATGCCGACGCCTGCATAGAAGTTGTATGGAGTGTATTTGAATGAGATCTGGTGCTCACCGGCCGGAACTTTGATGCCCCTGAAATTGACATTGGCTCTGTAGATAGGCACCTCCTTGCCGTCGATGTAAGCATGCCAGCCACTGTAATAGGTATCGGTGAGAACTAATACGGCATCGTTACTCGCATTCGTTTTGATCGAAACGGTATGTGCGTCGGGGCGCTCGACGGCAGCAGGCTTCAGATCGCTGCCGCTGCTGCCTGCCGGCTCGATCAGTCCGTCTGGAGCTTCGATAACGGTCTTCTGGTGAGCATCGAATCCGGATTTTGCCATCTTCTCGATTGCCGAATCGAGTGAGTTTGCATAGTCGAGCTCTGTGGTCAGATAGGCTTGCGGCAGTGCCGTCGTATTCTTGTAAATCAAGATCTGTTCGTTGTCGGCTTTCACGAATCGCAGGCGCGTCCCGGTTCGGTCGGTAAAGTCTGTTTCCTGAGGCGTGATTTTCAAAAGCTCTATGCCGTTGGCGCGCATGGGCATAGTTGTTTTCAGAGGCAGCATACTTTCCGATAGTCCGCTGTATAGATTGAGAACCAGATACAGATTGCTGTTTCTCTTCTGAAACTCCGGCACGAGAATGGAGAGAAAGTGGGTGGAATTTGCATCGCCGACTTTTCCCAATTCAGATCTTGAACCGCGCGCCAATACTTTTCCTGTTTCATCGAGGATATCCAGCTCAGCGGCTAAATGAGCGGTTTGCTCTGGTTTCAACTGCCATTCGAATTTACAGAATAGCTCACCATCATTCGACAAACAGTAATCGCCCGTTTTCATGACCACTGGATCGATCAAATGCTGGGGCGTGCCGTTCAGGCATGAAAATGGTTTGTAAGGCAGGGGGGCCTCCCCGAGAGAATTGATTGGCCAGCGAGAGATGATATAAACGACGCTGGCGGCGTCATAAATAGTTGATATCGAAAAGCCTCTGTTCGCCCATTTTGCGCTCTTTCCATCGGCGGTTCTGGCCCAGCTCAGTTTGCCGATTGCAGCCATCCAGCGGGGTATCAGCGGTCCATGAGCGCGAAAATCGCGCAAGCTGTAAGAAAGAGCGATATTAGGGTAAAAGAAAAACTGACTCGATGCGGTCATGCGCTCGCCGCTCTTTCTTATTTCATCTATGGCACCGGTTTCTCTGTATGTAAATCCGAAAGTCGGTGCCAGAGCTGTTCGAGATGCGTCACCCAGACTAAGAAGATTGGCCGCCAGCAGGCAAATGGGCAGCAGCACAAATGCCTTTTGGGGCAGGCGCAAAAAATATGCCGCAATCAGAACGGCCATAGCCAATGCAATCGATATTGCTCCTTTTATGGCCTCTGATTTTGTCACTTCAGGTGGGGCTAGGGTTCCGTCAAAGCCCGGCAGAACAGCATGAGAGTTCAAAAGAATAAAGGGAGCCGCGGCCAGGAAAACGGCTATCAAAGCGAAGCACAGGAGACCTTTGTGCTCACGATCGCGAACTTTCTCGACTATCAGGTCAACCCCTTGCGCGGCAAGCAAGGTCAATGACATGAGCAGGGGCGCATGCAAATATCGTGGCGGAATTAGACTTAAAAATTGAACTTTCTCCAACGGTTCCGGCAGGCAGCACCAGGTTCCGAGCAGGAGAGCGATTGCTACCAGTCCAAGATTTTTTCCCTTGCCGAAAATAACTGCGAATGTGGCGGCCCCAATCGATATCACTCCCAGGAAAGCACTCCCGCCCTTGCTTACGGGCGTGACAAGTCCGGCAAGAAGGGTTTGCACGAAATTCTTTTGAATTTGAAAGTCGTGAAACTTGTAGGAATCTGCATTGGAAACAAGTTCGACAAAAGGAATAAGAAGCGGTGCGCTCAGACAAACTCCGATTAAGCCGGCAAGCAGAATGTTTTTTCCCACTCGCATTGGTGCTTCTGCCGGTGAGAACTGGCGAGCAGCGAGCAAGATCAATAACGAGTTGAGTGTGGCCAGAAAAAAGAATTCCGGATGCATAGAGGCAAGCGCGATTGCCGAACATGCACCCAAAAGAACAATCTTGATGAAGCTCTTGCCATTGCCCAGGTAAACGAATGCCGCCGACAGAAGCGGAAACATTTGCACCTCGTTGGGCAGCTCGAGTTCTCTCAGTATGAATGGACAAAGCCCATAGGCAATAGCCGCAAATGACGAGCTGCCGGTCGAGAAACTAAACAAACGGCAAAGCAAGAACATCGACAGTGCTGCGATCAGCGATTTTACGGCGATACCGAGATTGTAGAGATAAGGATTGGTTGCTTGAAAAACTCCTCTAAAAGGAGAGAAAGTGCAATATTGAAGTTCGGCAAGCGTTGGAAACCCGCAGCCGAAGCAGGGATTCCACAAGGGCAGGTGAAATTTGGACATTTCCTTTTGTGCGTACAATTGGAAAGGAATGTGAAACTGGTAGAGCGATGGATCGAACCGCGGGCGCTGAAAGGTAAAGCGCAAGGAGTCGTTGAAGAAATAATCTTCAGACGCCAGAACGGGAAGCTTGGAAATCTCTTTGCCGGTGATGACCGTACGTCCAAAACAGCCAAAGAGAATGAAAGCGGCGATTACTATGATTGCCGCCGTGTCTACGGACTTCAGACGTCTGGTTTCCAATTGATTCAAGTCGAGCACTCGTGCAGTGATTTCAGCCGGCCGGATGATTCTACAGTTTGTTTATCCATTCGTTTTTCTTGACAAGTCCTCTGTCCAGGCAATGCTTGCCTGGTCTGTAATTGACCCGTGAGGGCTGGTAAGGAAGTAAAACTAAATTCAGTTACGCCCTCCTTCATAAGCACTCTATAAGGGGCAGTCCACATTAGCGATGCGCTAAACTCTTGGCCTTGAGATATGTGATAAATCAGGAGACACCTGGATGAACTTTTCTAGCATCAAAACGAGCTTTCAGATAATTTGTATCGCTGCGGTAATCAGCTCTATGTACGGCTGTGCAAGCAAGGATCAGAATGTTGCAACCAGCGGATATAAAGGCGTAATCAGTCTGGATGGCATAAAACTTGGTGTTCCGGAAGAGGCCGTGAAGTCTGCGAGTTTGACTTTTGTTGCCGATACGAATGCAAATCAGCCTGGAATGACCCAGTATCTGAGCCGCGCCTACGACAAAGACAATGGGCAATATTGCATTACGTTTGTGGATGGACAGCCCAGGCAATTGAGGGTTGTATACAACATGGAGCCGGCCCCCAAAGAGAATGCTCTGGCACGTTTGAAGATGATTCTTCCGGCAAGCGCTCCTGAAGAAACGAAAGTCGATGATTCCGAAGTTCTCGCTGGCAAGAAAGATTCGCCTGTTGAGTATCACTACTACGGTGATGGGCTGAAGGCTGAAGTTATTTACGCCAATAAGGCTGCACGGACAGTAAAACTTGTCGGTATCCATAATGTCGTCAAAAACAAAAAGGATGCTGCTGCGAGTAAGACCGAAGGCGGCGAAGAAAAGAAGGCTGAATAGTTGCTCTTTCGCCTGCCGCTAGAACTGTAGGACCGCAATGTCTGACGGCGTACGCAGGCAGCAATGATTAGGAAGATTATCGACCACAAAAAAGACGTCGGCCTGATGGCTGCGCTCTGTGTGGCAGTTGCTATTTTTTTCTGGAAAGTGATCTTTCTGGCAGAGCCGATTTCGAAGGTCTTTCTTCTCGGTCGGCGCGACGTCTTGTTTCGCAAGTATTTCACAGCCGGACATTCCGGTTTTGACGAGTCTGTTTTCCTCCTTTTGGCTCCCTATTACCATCTGGTGGCACACTACTGGCGAGATTTGCAATTGCCTTTGTGGAATCCATATTGCGGTTGGGGTCTACCCTTGCTGGGCGATATACAGTCGGCTTCTTTTTCGCCGTTTCGACTCGCGTTTGCATTGAACCCGAGCATGTATCAGTACAACCTGCTGCTTGTAATCGAAATTGCATTGGCGGCGGTGGGCACATATCTGTTTGTTCGTCATATGCGTGCGAGCAGAGCTGCAGCAGTTTTTGCTGCAACGGCTTATGCATTTTGTCCTTTTACTCTTTATTTTGTGGAACTTGTCTCCGGCACTTCGTCGGTTTTATTGCCCTGGGTGTTTTGGCTTTTCATGCGCCTTGCCACCGAACCCAACAAGCGCAAAGTCGTCCAGTGCGCGGCTTTCTGTGCTGTTTTCATTGCCTCCGGACATCCCGAAGCTTCTTTTCTTGGAATTTCGTTTGCCACATTGTGTCTGATTCTATTTGGGGCGTTTCAAAAGCTGAGGCGCTCGGCAATTCGATTTATACCCCTGGTTGCCGCTCTCGCCATTTGTCTTTCGGCGCCCGTTATTCTTCCTTTTCTCGAGTATTTGATCAATTCCGACTGCTATAAGTTTGTTCGTCCCACCGGCACCAACCCACCTGTTTTGGGAATTCTTCTTCCCTTCCTGCAGCCTGTTTATTGGGGGGCTTCGCCGTATGTCGGCGTCTTTTGCTTTGCTTTTGCCGTTCTTGCCTTCTTTGTAGAAGGAAGAAAAAGAGGCTATGTCCTCTCCTTCTCAGTCGGCAGCTTGATTGCCTTTTTCAGTATTTGCCGTCCGCTATTTATCGAAGGTCTTTTTGTCGCTACGCATGCCTCGGTCATTCCAGGCACCTATTGCATCCCGATTTTTTTATTGTTGATGTCAGTGATTGCCGCTTTTGGCTTCGACTATTTTCTAGGCAGTCTGAAGATCGGCAACAATAAGGCATTTATAGCTTTCACTTCCGCTCTGCTTTTGACTTGCCTGCTGCCGGCGGTTCTGAAACTTCTCAACTATCCGTTCAAATCGGGCAATTTTGATAATGGCGTGCCGGATATGGCTTTCAGCACAAAGATTTTTCTTATCACTTGTGGATTGGCAATTCTTGCTTGGCTCTTGCTATATCTCAAAGAAAAACGAAATCTGCCGAAGCTGCTGGCGTCCGCGGCGCTGGTCGCCATTTCCTTTGGCAGTTTGACCATGGTAAACAGGCTTTCCCTGCCCAGTTCGCCTGTTTTCAACTATGACCCGATTGAGCCTCTGCCATTTCTGCAGGAGAAAAAAGAGCGTGTTTTGAGTGTTGGCTTTGACGTTCTCTGTCCCAATACCAACGTTGTATATAAAATCGCATCAATCGGTACGCACAATGTTATGCAGCCGGCGCGATACAAGGAATTCATTGTCGCGGCCGGTGCCAAAAGCACTACTTTCAATACTCTTGTCGATAAGGTCCCTTTATCGAGGCTGGTTGATTTTTCCGGCGTGAAATATATAGTCTCGCTTGCGCCCGTGCGCGGGCAGGGCGATCCGGAGCCGGAATACGACACGTCGAAGTCCTCCGGTCCTGTGGAGTTTTCGGAAACATCCGAGATAAAACTGCAAGAAGCTCGAATTGCTTATGATTCGCGCAAAGCAGAAGTGCTGGGCATCCTCAAGTTTGACGTGGAAGAAGGTGCCGCTGACCGCTTTACTTTTTTAGCCGTAATCTCGGATGAGAAAGGAAATCCGCTCTGGTTTGGCGGACAAATGCCGGTCAAAGAGAAGGCATCGTCCGACGGCAGTACGACATTCTCGGCGCTGGTGCCGCTCACAATCAATGCCGGGGAGAAATTCCTGGTTGGGCTGCAGGTTTTCGACAACAAGAAAATGAAATTCCTCCAGCCGCATATCGATCGAGTATCCGATGATCGTGCATTGGGGGCCGTCTGTCCCCTGCGTGAGTTTCAATTCTCAGCGCCGGACCGGGTGGCCACCGACTTGCATTATCGACTGGTGAGCGAGTCCGGTCCGCAGAGGGTGCGGGTGTACGAGAATACCAAGACGCTCGGACGTGCATATCTGGTGTTCTCCAGTATTAGAGCCGGCACGCCTCAAGAGGCTCTAAATCTTATTAGGGCCAAGGATTTCGATGGATTCTCGAAGGTAGTTATCGAAGGCGGGCCGGACACGACGGTTTCTCTTGCCGGATTGCCAGTACCTATCTCTCTTGAGCGGCCCGACCGCCTGGAAATGTCGCTCAAGTCCCCGCAGCCCGGCTTTTTAGTT
>JAIETE010000299.1 GCA_019745505.1 Candidatus Obscuribacterales bacterium
AGCGATCCCGTCCTTATTCAAGGTGGCATGGGGGCTGGTGTGTCCAACTGGCGGCTGGCACAGGCAGTTTCGAGGCAAGGACAGCTTGGCGTTGTTTCCGGAACAGCATTAGATGGCATATTTGTATGCCGCCTTCAGGAGGGTGATTGCGGCGGGCACATGCGCCGAGCTCTTGGACAAATTCCTGTACCTGGTTTAGCTGATGAGATTCTGCGGCGCTACTACAGGCCAGGTGGAAAAAAGGATAGTGAACCTTATCGGCACTCCATGTTTAAACAGAATTCCGACCCGGCTTTACTGAAGCTGACTGTAGCTGCGAATTTCGTCGAAGTATATTTAGCGAAGGAAGGTCATGGCGGTGTTGTGGGAATTAATTACCTGGAGAAAATCCAGCTACCGACACTGCCATCGCTTTATGGAGCGATGCTGGCAGGGGTTGACTATGTTCTGATTGGGGCTGGTGTACCCAGGACAATTCCGGGCATACTCGACAAACTTTCCGGTCACCAGGATGTTTCCCTCAAGCTTAACGTTGATGGAGCTACTGCAGAGGACCATTTCGAAGTGTCTTTTGATCCGCGGTTGCTCAACACTGAGTTGAATTCGACCTTGAAGCGTCCGAAATTTCTGGGCATTGTTTCTTCAGCAGCATTAGCCGCCACGCTGGCAAAGAAATCCAATGGACGGATCGATGGTTTTGTCATAGAGAATCCTACTGCCGGAGGACATAATGCACCGCCAAGAGGTAACCTCCAACTCGATGAGAATGGTGAACCTATCTATGGTCAGCGCGACACAGTGGATCTGGATGAGATCAAGAAGCTCGGACTGCCTTTCTGGCTCGCCGGCTCTTTCAACACTCCTGAAAAATTTCAGGAGGCAATTGCTCTAGGCGCTAATGGAATACAGGTTGGCACCTTATTTGCCTTTTGCCGCGAGTCAGGAATTGATGAGCAGCTAAAGAGGCACATTCTTGAAAAGGCGCTAAGTGGAAATTTGAAAGTCTTCACGGATCCGCTCGCTTCTCCTACAGGATTTCCATTCAAAGTAGTGGAACTGGAAGGTTCGCTTTCAGAGAAGGACGTGTATGAAAATCGTCCGCGAGTCTGCAATCTCGGCTTTTTGCGCAGCGCGTACAAGAGAGAAGACGGCAGTCTCGGCTTTCGCTGCCCGGGTGAACCAGTGGATAGGTACCTTCAGAAAGGCGGTAAAGTTGAAGATACCATCGGTCGCAAGTGCCTTTGTAATGGTCTGGTAGCAAACATCGGTTTTCCACAAGTTCAAAAGAACGGCTATGTCGAAAAGGTGCTTGTTACCGCGGGCAATGAAATACAACACATTGCTGAGTTGGTGAAGAGAGGTGAAAACTCCTACTGTGCAACTGCGGTGATTGATTTCTTGCTCGGCTATTGTTGCAATGCAATCTAAGGCAAGATGCAATTCTTGGGATAATCATGATGCCACCGCCAGGTGGGATGCTCACGCGATGCATCCCATGCGGCTCTCTCAGCGTGCAAATTCCTGAGAATTAGAATGAGCATTTTTGAAACAACATTTGAAGATCGTTTAAGGCGTTATCTCTCGATGGACTGAAAGAAAAACAATCATAGTGCCTGCGTAGTAGTAGTAGTAGTAGTAGTAGCACCAGAACAGCTCTGCTGAGCGAGCGGAAATGTTGGGCGGGCAAAAACGGTTCCAATCAAATTCGCTGTAAAGACAGCCAGCCCAGTCAGTTCCAGAGTCAGCGCGCCGTGCTAATGTCTAACAGATTACACAAACCAAGAAAAGCGCCTGGAAGCACAAGAAAGAAGAGACCGGAAATGAGATAAGCCATCACCAATCTGATAAGTTGCTGCTCTCTTTCAAGTGAGCTGATTGAGCCTGATGCCATAGAGTCGAACACCCTATTAATCGCTCGTGGATATTGTCGCCGCTCCAATACCTAAACGCAGGCGCTATAACATTACTGAATACGCCGTAAGGGTGATGGTAGAGCCCGGGAATGACGAGTACATTAGTACTATATACGAGGGGAAAGCCGCGTTGACGGGACAATTGCTTTGCGATTCAATTTTAAATACGCTCTTGCAGGGAATCCGGATACTGCCGAGAAATTGTTACGGCGGTTGGCAGCGGTCAACGACGTCCAGGTAAGATGCCGGTTGGCTGAAAATCACAACACTCCGCAAGATGTACTCAAAAGGCTTAGCTGTGATTCCCATCCGGACGTGAGAGCAGCACTCGCCTTCAACAAAGCGGTAAGCCAGGAAATCCTGGAGAAGCTTTGTAGCGATGAGGATGTAAATGTTCGCATGGCACTCGCTGAAGGTACGGAGTTGCCCGAATCCGTGCTTCGAATTCTCAGCGAGGACGTAAATCCTTATGTCAGTAACTGCGCCGAAAGAACGCTCCAACTAATTGAAATGGAAGCCCGCCTGAAAGCGGACAACCTTGATCTGCATCCAAAGGAGGATGCGCGTCTAGGAACATTGCTCCGCAAGAGCGGTTGGCTGGACGAAAAACATCTCAACCGCCTGCTTAGCATGGCAGAAAACCAGAAACGACCTCTTGGACAGATAATTTTGAAGGAGACAGACCTACCTCACGACATTTTAGTCGCAGCGCTGAAGGCTCAAGCAGCAATCCAGCGGGGTCAAATTGCTGTTGCCGATGCGATCAAAATATTGCGCCAAAAGTGTCGAGAAAAGCGTCACCACAACTGCCGGGAAAGGCGCTCTACAAAATGCGGCTCTACGATGACTGCTCCTGCTTCTGAAGCGTATGCAAGCGAAAAAGAACTCGCTCTCAGCTCCAATCCTGCAAAAACGAAGAAAGACACAGCCATTCCATCTCGTATTTTGCAAACATGCCAGTATCAAATTGCGCAAGTCCTGGCAGACTCAGAATCTCTGACAGACGCAGCGACGGGGCTGTTGCATGCTATTTGCAAAGCGGCCAATTGGGAGGCCGGTGTTCTGTGGGAGGTAGACCGCCACTACAACCGCTTGTATCGCCTCGACGGTTGGCAGGTTTGCGCAAGTAGCTATTGCTCCAGCAAACTGCTCTGCGAAGATAAGTCATTTGAACCGGGGCTGCCAGCTGAAGCGTGGAAGTCAGGCAAATGGATTCGCTCTTTCGGCGAATCGACAACTACCAGACACACTGCTGGCCACGCGGGTGACACAATGTTTAGTGTCGCATTCCCGATTCATACAAAGGAACAAGTCGCAGCTGTCTTGGAATTTTTCTACAGCAAATTTAGTAATTTTGACGAAGGGTTGACAGTTCTTGAGGCGGCAGCTCATCAAATCGGACTTTTTATCGAACAAAAGGAAGCTCAAAATAGACTACGAGAGTTTCATGCGATTATTGCCGACATTGGCAGTGCACTTGTGCGCACCGCCACCATGAAAGAGTTGCTACAGAACTGCGCGCAAGCAATCGTTACACACCTGGATGCTAGTTTCGCGAGGATTTGGACTTTAGATGAAACGAGTCATCATTTGATTCTCCAAGCTAGTGCAGGGTTGTACACTCATGTCAATGGCGCGCATCAGCGCATTAGCGTCGGTGAATTCAAGATCGGTCTCATTGCCTCGGAGCAAAAACCTCACTTAACGAATGACGTCCAGAACGATCCGAGGGTGAGCAATAAAGAATGGGCAAAGAAGGAAGGTATAGTGGCGTTTGCAGGCTACCCTCTGATAGTAGGTGGCAAGCTGGTAGGCGTAATGGCGATGTTCGCTCAACATCCGCTTGCCCAAGATACTATCGAAGCACTCGGGTCAATTGCAGACCATGTGGCTCTGGGAATAGAGCGCAAGCAGAATGAAGACTCCCTGCGAAAGCTAGCCAGCATGGTTGCATCTTGCAACGATGCAATTATAGGCACAGATCTTGACGGCATAATTACGCATTGCAATGATGCAGCCGAACAGCTGTGTGGATATTCCATTCCAGAGTTTCTAGGCAAGCCGATATCCCTGCTCTTCGTTGACGATGTCTTTAACCAACATCTGTTCGATATCGAAAAACTTAACCGAGGGGAGAATCTCAAGCACCACGAAACGACTATGGCAAGACGTGATGGCACACTTGTAGAGGTTTCGTTGACACTCTCCTCAATTATAGACTCCGCTGGGGAAATGACAGGCGTGGCAATTATTGCACGCGACATCAGCCGGAGACGGCGTGACGAAAAACTGCTGTCGGTTCAGTATAAGGCAGCACGAATTCTAGCCGAATCGACGTCCCTGAGCGATGCGGTTCCGAAACTCCTCGAGACTATATCAAGGAGCTTCCAATGGTGTTGGAGCGCCCTATGGATAGCTGATCAATTTAAAAACGAACTGCGCTGCTCATTCGTCTGGAACGACGGAAGAGAAGATCTGAATGAGCTAACAAGCATCTCACAGCATATGGCGTTTACGGGTGGAGTCGGCACAGTCGGTCAAACTTATTCTGAATCTCATTTCTACTGGACTCCAGATTTCAGCACCAGCAACAAATATCCGCGTGCGGGCATAGCACAAAAGGCTGGCATGCATACCTCTCTAACTTTTCCTATCATTCTCGGCGACCGAGTGCTGGCAGTTTTGGAGTTCGTAAACAAACAAATTGACGAACCGGACAATCCTATGCTCGATATGATGTCGAGCTTAGGAGTACTTCTGGCGCAGTTCATAGAGCGCAAATCAGCAGAAGAAAAAGCACGCCTAGCAATGCAGGCCGAACAAAGAATTGCGCAGGCTATAATACACCTTGCTCCGGCATCTATAGCCAGGCTGGATAGGAATCTGGCAATTAAGAGCATGAATAACCAGTTTGGCGAACAGTTCGCTTCCTCCATAAAAAGTCCCGATGAAATTTTGGAAAGGTTCATTTTCCAGATTCTGCCCGATCTTCCGAATGAGAGACTCATCTATGCGGTGGAAAAGAAAATTCCATTCTCGTTGAACAATTACGGGATGCGGTCGATTAGCGGTACGGAAGTAAAACACTGGGACTTAGCTGGCTGGCCGGTAGAATCTGATGATGGCGGAATGATCATCATGGCTACTGACGTAACCGACAGAGTCAAACTTACGCAACAGCGCGACGATTTTGTCGCAACTTTGACGCACGATCTGAAAAACCCGCTGATCGGCTCTATTCGAATACTGGATTTCCTTTTAGATGGCAAAGCTGGTGTCTTGGATGAAAACCAGCTGTCTTTACTGAAGACAATGTCTTCCTCAAATCAGCATATGCTCAATTTAATTTCTCATTTGCTGGAGATACACCGTTATGACTCTGGACGTGATCAACTTCACTATGCCTCGCTCGACATACAGACGCTTGTGGAAGAGTCGGTTCAACATTTTCTTGCTGCTAGTACAGATTCGAAAGTCGAAGTGAAAGTTTTCTTTTTCCAAGACGATAACAAAATAATGGCTGACTCATTAGCCATAAGAAGAGTGATAGAAAATTTGCTCTCGAATGCAATAAAGTTTACAGGAGAAAATGGAGAGATTATCGTTTCAGGAGAAACCCGCGGCGAAACATACGTTCTAGAGATTAGAGATAACGGTTCTGGCATATGTCCTGAGGAGAAAGCAAGAATGTTTGAACGCTATTCGCAGGGCGAACACGGACGCAAGCATAAGCTTGGAACTGGGTTGGGGCTCTACCTTTGCCGCCAAATCATTGAGCGCCATTGCGGTGAAATCAGCTGTACTTCAGAGGTCGGAAGAGGAACAACATTTACGGTGAGTCTGCCGATGCATCCATAAGTCTCAGGGTCACACATAGAGACATTTATCAAGTTCGCAGATTGGGGTGATTATCGGAGCAGTACTGTTCCTCGATACCTATTCACTGCTCGATAGCCGGTTGCTAATATACTCATTTCAACTGCTCTCTGAAGCGCATGGAACTCTGCCAAAGCAGGACAAGAGCGAATGCCGCAAGTGCAAGGACATCCGGCCAGATTGCCTCAAAACCCGCGCCTTTGAGCAAGATAGCCCGCACACAGCTGCAGTAGTAGCGCAAGGGATCCAGAAGTGAAAGCCACTGAAAAAATGGCGGCATACTCTCCAGGGGAGAGATGGCGCCGGAAAGTTGAATGACCGGAAGATTGACGAAGAAAGAAGTCAAAAGCGTCTGTCTCTGATTTTCGCTAATGGCAGCCAGAAAGATTCCAATCGAAATGCCGACAATGATATACAAAAGAGAAACACTGAAAAAGACTAGCAAATTACCGCGGAAGGGCACATGAAAAAGAAAGGTGCTCAGGGTCAGACTGACAGAAACATTGATCAGCAGAAGAACAGCCAGAGGAATAATCTTGGCGGTCAAAATTTGCAGAGAGCTTACCGGCGTCATCAGCAATTGCTCGAGCGTACCTGAATCTTTCTCTCTGACTACAGCGGCGCTGGAAACAAGAGTGCTGACAAGATTCAGTACCAAAGCGATAACACCGGGAACGAAAAACCAATTGCTGACCAGACCCTGGTTGTATACAAAGCTGACCTGCGGTGCGGCTCTCTGCACGGGTGTTTGTGAACCGGTGCGAATCAAACGATCATATGTCATCACGATCTGACTTATATACGCCATTGCAATACCGGCCGTATTGGCATCGACTCCATCCAGTAAAACTTGAATATCCGTAACTTTGCTTGATTTATAATTTCGCTCCAATTCCGGTGGTATCACCACGCCGACGTCGAGCTTTCCACCGCGCACTTTAGCTCCGAGCGCTTGCTCACTGCCTTCCGAATCAAGCACATCGAATACACCATTTTCTACCAGAGCAGAAATGAACCCACGGCTGATAGATGATGCGGAGTGGTCGATAATCCCGACTCTCAAATGATTGACGTCGGGACTCAGTGCGTATCCATAGATGCAGAGCTGAATAAGCGGCATCAAGAACAAGATAAAAATCAGCTGCTTATCGCGCATGATTTGACGCATTTCTTTGCGAGCCAGTGCGCCCAATCTCGTCGTCTTAACTAGTGGTCCGATCGGCATATCAGGCGTCCATTTGCATTTTGCGCAGAACACGGCTGGCAATTAAGTAGAAGGCAACAGCACATAGGGTGAGGTAAATGGGTATTTGAATCTGGCTGAGAGCATCGCTGCCGCGCACGAAAGCGTTTCTGGAAGCCTCGACAAAATACCTCGCAGGGACGACATAAGATATGAGAGACAGCGGCCAGGTAATGTTTCTTACCGGATAGATGAAGCCGGAGAGCAATAAAGCAGTTGTGAATCCGGCAGTCGCCACCATCTGCACAGCCGCGCTCTGAGTCGCAGCACGAGCCCCCATCAAGAGTCCGAACAAGACGGAACTTAGAATAAACACAGACAACGACACTAGATATACTGGAACGTTGCCGACCAACCTGATACCAAAGAGAACAATGGCCAGAGTCAGCATCATTGCCGCTTGCACCATGCCGACCAGCCAGTACGCCAAGGCCTTGCCGGCAACAAGCTGAAAAGATGTAATCGAGGAAGTGAAAAGTTGCATCATAGTGCCGTACTCTCGCTCTCTAGCCATAGCAAGTGCAGCCAGCAAACAAGGAAAAATCCAGAGATTGATAGCAACAGCGCCGGGTGCGACGTAGAGGGCCTCCTTGCGTCCGGGGTTGAACCACAAGCGCACCTCCGGCTTCAACAACGCGCGATCGCTTGCTGAGCCCAGGTGATGAGAACGGACGAAATACTGAGTAGTAGCAAGAATACTGTTCTTCACTACGCGAGCATTATTGACGTCAGTTCCATCAACCAAAACCTGCACGTCAGCAGAGATATTCTGTCTAATTTTGCGAGAAAATTCAGGAGGTATGACGACTGTCGCTTTAGCATGACCCAGATCGAGCTGCTTCATGGCATCGCCGGCAGTCCAGCGCACCAGCTTCAACTGGCCGTTGTTGAACAGCGCATCGAGGTAATCACGACTAAGGGCGCTGTTGTCGAAATTCTGAACTGCGATAGGAATATCTTTTGCTTCCAACCGCGTTGCGTAGCCATAAAGCAGCAGTGCCACAAGCGGCAGGAAAAATGCCAGCGCCAGTGTCAATCGATCGCGCCTGAACTGCGCGATCTCTTTCATACATTGAGCCCAAATCCTTTTCATGCGGCACTTACCTTTGCGTCTCCATTTGAAGCGCGTTTCACAATCGAGATAAATGAATCTTCCAAACTAAACGGCAAAGGTCTGGCTTCAACAACCTCAATACCAGCGTTCTTTGTGACACTGATAATTTTCGACAATTCAGTATCCGGATCATCAACGACAATGTGCAAGGAATCAGCAAAAACACTCACACGCCAAGAATCAAGCGTATTGGAAAGCAGCTCATAAGCAGCTCCCACATCAGAAAAGCGCATTTCCAACAGTTGGCCTGGCTGACTCTCTTTGATACCACTGGGAGAACCTTCGGCAACCAGCTCCCCTGCCACCATGAAGCCTAGCTGGCTGCAGTGCTCAGCTTCCTCCAAGAAGTGCGTGGTCACGAGAACAGCCGTACCCTCGCAAGCAAATTCTCTGATCATGCGCCACATCTCGCGGCGAGCCAGCGGGTCTACGCCCGAGGTGGGTTCGTCCAGGAAGAGAACTTCCGGTTGATGCATGACGGCAGCTCCGAATGCCAGGCGCTGTTTCCACCCTCCCGGAAGGCGGCCGGTCAACATACTCTCCTGGCCTTTCAGACCGGAATTCGCAAGTACCCAATTGATACGCTCGTCTCTGAGACGATCTTTTACCTGATAAACACCGCAATAGAACTCAAGATTTTCAAGAATGGTCAAATCGTCATAGAGCGTAAATTTTTGACTCATGTAACCGAGACGCTGCCGGAGAATCGGACTGCGCAGATTGCTCTTGGCGCCGCAAAGCACCATGTCGCCCTTCGTAGGCTTAATCAAGCCGCACAGCATCTTGATGGTGGTAGTCTTACCGGCACCATTGGCGCCCAGCAAACCGTATATTTCGCCATACTTCACAGAGAGGCTGACATTGTTTACAGCTTTGAAATCGCCGAAAATCTTGAATATGCTTCGCGCGGCAATGGCCTCCTCGTTGCCTGTTCTTGGCGGTCTGGCCACCTGCGGGTAGCGAGTCTCGGTATCGACATGGACTTTACCCTTGAGGCGGTTTACAAAAACATTCTCCAAAGTTGGTTCTTGAACTTCAATGCTGACTGTCCCAGCCGCAGGACTCTCGGACTTTTCATCCACCGGTTCCATTTCTGCGGCAACAGAATTTATCAGCGCTTTGGCGGCCTCAGGCTCGGCAGTGAGAACATCCAAGCGATCACCAAATGCCTGAATGTCTTGGATCTTTTCAGTCGATCCCGGCGCAGCCCAAAGCCGCGTTTGCAGCGCTTGCAGACGTCCACCCCGCACTTCCAATCTCTTCATATGCAATCCGGCTTTTAGTTCAGGCACGGAGCCCATCTCTTGAATTTCACCTTCGTGCATAAGGATAAGACGATTGCACCGCTCTGCTTCGTCGAGATAAGGAGTGGCAACGGCAACCGAAACACCATCGCCGACGACAGTGGAAAGCAAGTCCCAAAACTCACGGCGAGAAACAGGGTCAACACCGGTTGTCGGTTCGTCCAACAAGAGAATTTTGGGACTGGCCATCAACGCGCAACAAAGCGCAAGCTTCTGTTTCATCCCTCCGGAAAGCTTGCCTGCAAGCCTGTCTCTAAAGCGCAGCAGATCCATTGCTCTGAGATACTTGACAGAGCGCGCTTCGAATTCGCCTGCAGGAACTTCTCTTATCCCGGCCACATACCGGAGATTTTCATCGATACTCAAGTCCTGATACAGAGAAAATTGCTGGGTCAAATAGCCAATTTCAAGCCGTACATCGCGAGGCTTACGCCCTAAGGCAAGCACTTCTCCCGAGGTAGCATTCATGATGCCGCCCAGTATGTGAAAAGTCGTCGTTTTGCCGGCACCATCAGGTCCGATCAAGCCGAACAACTCTCCCTGATTGATAGAGAAATTGAGATTCTTTACGGCCTGTGTTTGCCCGTAGTTTTTAACCAGCTCTTTTACAGTAACGAGCGACTCGGCACTCACGATGGCTCACTTCGCAAGCGAGATATCTGCATCTGCGGGCATGCCCGGTTTTGCAAAACGCTCAGGATGCTTGAGCAGAATTTTGATACCAAATACTTGCTTGACTCGGTCTTCCTTGAAATAAATATTCTCCGGAGTGAACGAACCTTCCGGATCGATCTGAATCACTTCGCCTTCCAAAGGCGTCTTGGGCTGGCTATCGAGATACACACTTGCGGACTGCCCAATCCGAATTCGGCCGATATTGCCTTCGGGTACAAAGCCGCGCAGATAAACTCTGTTGAGATCAATGAGAGAAAGTAGATTCTGCCCAGGCACCACCACGGCACCGGGCTCAACGGCACGTGCAGTAACAACACCATCGATGGGACTATTGACGTTCAAATAAGCAATATTTGCTTTGATCTGTTCGACTTCGGACTTTGCATTCCTCACTTCATGCTCGGCGCTTTTCTCCTTAAACTGGGCTTGAATTCGCTGTTGCTGCAAAACAGCCAGTTGGGAATTGCGCATTTGAGGATTGAGCCTCGATGTCTTAGCCATTTCAAGCCCCGCCTTAGCTACGCGCAGCTGCTTGCGAGCGGCTTCGAGATTGGCTTTGCGCGAACCAACCAGAGCAATGGCGTTGTCCTTGCCCGTGCGTGCTTGATCCGCTTCATCGAGAGTCACGGCCTTGTCTTGAACGAGAGACGAAAAACGCTCATGACGAAGCGTTGCCATTTCCAACTCAGACTTAGCTTGCGAAAGCAACGCCTCAGCTTCCGCGACTTTCGCCTCGGTCGTCGCTAGATTTGCTTCCGCTTGATCGACCTGCGCTGTTGTATCTTCCTTCGATTGCGCAACGCGCACTCTGGCCTCGGCAATTTGATTATCAACAACGGAAAGTTGATAGTGCGCCTCACTCGCTTTTTCCTGCGCGCTTAGAACTCGCGCTTCAGCACCACGAAGCTGCGCTTGAACATCATCATCGGAAATTTTGATCAGCAATTCGCCACGAGTGACTAATTCACCCTCACGCTTCGCTACATAATCCACGCGTCCGCCGATTTTCGGTCCTATGTTTGTCTCGTATCCTTCTATTCGTCCGCTGACATGCAAAGAATCGGATGGACCCTGCGCCGGTTTGTTGAAATAGAAATAAACGGCGCCGGCTACAGCGGCAATAAGAAACGCGAGAAGCACACGCTTCGGCAAATGAGCAGCTTTTTGCTCCCGGGGCGGGGCGCATTGGCTGGTGTCTTGTGTTGATTGGTTTTGAGTCTTCAACATTTTGGAGGGTTGCCAACCGGGTGTTTCTGATGATAGTATACCAACCGGTATGGATAATTCCTAGTTAAATCGTACTTTCCGGCGATACCCTGATTGAGCAAGGGTTTCCAGGTTTTCCAGAGAATTTCCAAGGATATCGACCCGGCTCAAACCTCAAAGTTTCGCCCGAACCACATATATAAGGTATCCAGCCGGTCCACAATTAAGGTCCAAACTCCGCAGCAAAATCGAAGAAACCAAGCTAAACCGGACTCTGAAAGTGCCAAATAATAGAGAAACAGCAAATTCCAACACTCCGGCCGTCATCAGCGGCGGGCGGCAGCGAAGCAAGAAAGAGCAGATTGTTCAGGCGGCTATCAAAGTATTTTTGGAAAACGGTTATGCCGGCACGAGCATGAATAGGGTGGCGGCGGAAGCCGACGTGATCAAAGCAACGATCTATAGCCACTTCAAGGATAAAGAAGAACTGTTTGCTGCAATCATCGAAGAAGTGACCTTCAAAAGAATGCATGCAGATACACCTGAGTTCGAGCAGCTCTTGCACAGCTTGCCACCAGATGAATTTGTCAATTTGCTAACGCAGAAATTCAAGTTGCTCTCTCAATCGCAAGAGTATCGAGCCCTCCTGCGTGTCGTAATTGGCGAGTCCGAACGATTTCCGGAACTCGCAACACTTTACGTGAAAACAGTAATTCTCAAAGGGATGGAACTAGCGAGTGGTTATTTTGCCAAACACCAGGAATTGAAGTTGAACAATCCGCTTGCAACTGCACACATCTGTTGCGGCAGCTTTGTTGCATGGTTGATCTGGCAGGAAATTCTCGGTGGCAAGAATTTCAAACCACTCGAATTTGATGATGTCGTAATTGCCCTGAAAGAGTTGGTTGACGCCAAACTCGCGCAAGACAAGGAAAGCTAGCGCCACACCGTTCTTGGCGCAAAATGTTCCGCACGAGCATAGTTTGGGTTTTCCCCGACATCAAGCAATCTCCAGTTTTTCTCGAACATCGCTTTCTGAGCCGGCTTCAGTGTCCCTCTCGTAAAACTGATTCGCGAAACATTGGTAAGATTCGATAGCGCTCGAGCGACTGCATCCGTATATCCCGTTTGACTTAAGCAGAAGAAATCGATATGGCTGCACTGACGCAGAGAAATCGCCGCTTCAGGCGTAAATGTGGCATGATCTCCTATCCACAACTGCTTGATAGTGTGAGTATGCGACAGAGCCTTCAGCATCGGGCTCACATCACCATGTATTGCGATTAATTTGTTCAGTCTTTTGAAAAACGGCTGCCTGGAAAGGTAGACAGGATCATATTTTGGAGTGTGCAAAACTAGATATGTCAGCTGCTTGCAATCGTTTAAGGACCGGAGCAACTCGCTGCGCACCTCAACATCTCTAAAATTTACGAAACGCAAATTCGTCCACTTTGAGATGATTTTGAATAAATGGTCCACGCCGGGACGAACATTGCTCAGCTCATCATCAGGAATAATTACATCGCGGTTGGCATAAGGAATTGTTTCTAAGTCAAGACCGGAAAAGATTGAAGGATCAATCTTATCGTAGATGAAGTAATTCGGAAGTGCGAATTCATCCAGGTCTTCGTTTACGTTAAAGATTATCGGGCCGCTAGCGGGATAGATTCTTGTTTTTGCGGCTACGACTTTATCAATACCCCGGGTCCCATCCAGATCCGGAGCACCGTGCCTGGTGGCGCCACATCTTAATTCTGGAAAGACGATCTTGCGTTTGCTTTCTCCACCTTCTACATACGGAACCAACTCTATTCGAGAAACCTTCTCAAAGGATTTCCGATACTCTTCAATTTTTCCTTGCCTGTGCCTTGTGCCTGTATTCTTGATATTGTTTGCGCCGAGCCAATCATTTCTGATGGCCACCTTCTTCTGCGCAGCCGCAGCAGAATCATTAGACTGAACTCGCAAATGACGGCAGACCATTATCGTAACAGCGACTGAAACAAAAGATACCGCGACAATCAGGCCAGCTAGTTGAAGAGGAGTGAATGCCACCGTCCGTCTTCTTGCGGACTTCTCACTGTCAAGCGAATCATCTTCTAAATGAAACACATCAGCTGAGGGCCTGGTGCAAGCTCGATGCAATTCTATAGCAACCATGCCGAGATCTGAGTAACGATCAGCTGGAGATTTGGCCAGCATCTTTGCCACAATTTTTTCGATGGCCGGCGGAAATTCTGTTCCGAGCGTCGCTTCCTTCAAACTCGGGGCCTTTTCATTCACGTGCAACATCATCGTACGCAAGGAATTGGTGCCGACAAGTGGTGGCGTTCCTGTTATCGCTTCGAACAAGACACAACCAAGAGAATAGACATCGCTTCTTTGATCGATTGTCTCACCGGCACACTGCTCGGGACTCATATAGTACGGACTGCCGAAAATCTCCCCGGTCTGAGTGAGCGCATCCATTTCGCCTCGATCTTGATTGACTATCTTTGCTATTCCGAAGTCTAAGATCTTGACGCTGCCCTCGTCAGTCCGTTTCATCTCATCCACAATCATGATGTTTGCCGGCTTGATATCTCTATGCACAACTTGATGGTGGTGAGCGTGCGCCAATCCAAAACACAACTGCGAAAAGATTGGTTCCAACTCCTCGAGGGAAAGCTGTCCGCGCTCTTTTATCAACGATTGCAGAGTTCTGCCCTGCACCAAATCCATCACAAGAAATGGATGTCCATTCTCGAGAACACCAAAGTCGTGAACTTTTACAAGATTGGGATGTTTCAAGGAAAATGCCGCCTTAGCTTCAGTCTGAAATCGGCGCGACGAACTTGCATCACTAAGACGCTGCGAATCAAGCGTTTTTAGCGCTAGCTCTACATTCAAGAGTTTGTGACGCACTCTGTAAACCGCACCCATACCTCCCCTGCCCAAGAGAGAAACGATCTCATACTTGCCACCCAAAACTTGACCGATCTCAAAGGGGCTGCCAACGCTTTGCGCATTGTTCTCGTAATCAGACTGAGTAGAATTAGGGTCAATACTCATTGCCGGCGCTGCAACCTAAAAGAAGTTCCCGGCGCTGCGCCGGGAACCGGTACTTCCTTCCAGTGCTTGGACAGTTCCTCTTGAGCTTCTTTGCTCAACGCACAATGCTTGGTTTGAATCTGCTCAACCTGCTGCAATTTCACAACTGCCCTTGCTATATCGTCAGGCACCGAACTCCTGGAAAATTCAACATTCCTCAATTGTTTGCAAGTACCAAGAATAGCAATATCCGATGCGGTCAATGTGCAATCAATCACAACGTACTTTATTGAATTGGAACCTGCCACAGCCTCAAAAATTTCCCTTGGATCCATATCTTGCACAACCAGGTCCGTTATGCGTTTAAACGTTGAATGACCTTTTAAAGAATTGGGAAGGTAAGTCACATTATTGACTCCAAACCGGGTCAAAGTCCCTATCTTATCGATCTCATCCATCATTCGCGGTGAAATATCTTGATTGGAAATATGCAAGTACCAGAGTTCGGTCCATCTTGTGGCGGCGCCCAACAAATCTGTAAACAACTGATTACTCAGTGCAAGCAATTCAGGGTTGGGGAAAATCTCTGATGTTTCTCGATCCGGCCCTTCGATTGTCAAAACCCTAACGAATGCTCGATCGAGTTTCTCGAAGATATAGCCGTTCGACAATAATTGAGGAAACAAATCGATTGCAACATTCATCCAAACACCGCAGCAGGGAAGATTGATAGGACCTTTAGCCTTGACCTGGCGAAGGACGCCATTGTCGACAAAGGATAAATCACCGACAGCCAAGGCAGGAAAAACAATCGTTTGCCGGTTATTCGACTGATTCGTAATCGCCTTCATCTCTTGTACTCGGGCAAAAGACGCTCTGGCTTCGGTAAACTTCTTTCTAATTGCAGGCACATCGTCTATATGAGTTGAGCTGAGGTTGGCGGCAGCTTCTTTTGCAGGCGGCGCTTTCGGAGTCGAAGTAGGCCTAAAGATATAGGTGTATCGATCAAGAGTAAGTGTGCACAAAACAGAGACTATTACTGTTGCGAAAATAGTCGAACAGAGTTGAACATAAGTCAGCGTGATTTTCTCGTTTTGAGCAACGCTTCTATTTTGACCGGCATTCTTAGATTGCGTTGTGGATACTTTGAACTCCGTTTCGGAGCCACCGCAGGCAACGAAGATATCTCGCCCGGCCAGACTGATATCCGAATAGCGTTGACTGGGCTCCTTCGCCAGCATCTTGCTCACCACTTGCTCGAGCGCATCGGGAAACTCTCTGCCAAGTGCGGCTTCGCGCAACAGGGGAGCAGTATCATTGACGTGCAGCATCATCGTACGCAAAGCATTCATACCGGCAAAGGGCGGTGTTCCCGTCAACGCCTCAAAGAGAACGCATCCTACTGAATAGACATCACTGCGCTGGTCGACTGCAGCACCGGAACATTGTTCTGGGCTCATATAGGAGGGACTTCCGAATATCTCACCTGTCTGAGTAAGAGTTTGCATCTCGCCGCGCTCGCTGCCCACGATTTTGGCAATACCAAAGTCGAGGACTTTTACGCTGCCTTCCTGCGACAGCGCGACATCATCAACAAGCATGATGTTCGCTGGTTTTATATCTCGATGAACAACCTGACGCTCGTGCGCATGAGCCAAGCCGAAACAGATCTGCGGAAAGACGAGCGAAACCTCATCCAAACTGAGCTGCCCGCGATCCCTTATAAGCGCTTGCAGTGTTTGTCCGTTAACCAATTCCATTACAAAAAATGGATAGCCCTCTTCCAGTACACCATAATCGTGCACTTTGACCAGACCAGGGTGTTCAAGGGTAAATGCGGCTTTTGCTTCGGTTTCAAACCTTCGAGACAACGAGACGTCACCGATATGCTCGTAATCCAGAGTCTTGAGCGCCACTTCAATATTCAGAAGCAGATGCTTGGCACGGTAAACGGAGCCCATACCTCCACGTCCCAGAAGCGCCAATATCTCATATTTATTGTCGAGAACTTTTCCAACGGCAAAAGTATTGGAAGAACGACCTGAGGCGGATGAAGTGTTGACGAGTGTAGAATCGGAATCCATACCCATGTTATTTGGTTAAAAGAAACTCCATCTTTCTCAGATTCGACTCTCATTGCCTGGAGAAGAAATCTCCAAATCGTCTGATTGCTCCGAAACTCAATCTCGGCATCCGTTTGCAGCAAGCTCAGCAGGACTTCCACGGACCGAAAACCCCCACTCCTATGTACCACACCGCTCCGGCTGTCAGGCGGACAAATTCATGAGCCTGTCGCCGACAGCCTCTTGCAAAAAAACAGAAAGATTAAATCCCGCTTCTTGGCAGCCTGTGGGCAGGGTGGGAATCCTCCCATCGTCGTGCCACAAAATTGCAATGTCGTAAAAATACCTTAGAGATGCGCAACGACACACACGCCGAGTTGGACATTCCAAAAAGAATGTTCGGCACGATGAAACACCTTGCGTGCCCGTCCCTCCCTCTTGCTCGCTATTCCAGAGCACGAAACCCGGTAATTCTCACGACGAGCAGGACCCCCATCCTGTAACCGGGCTCTATCAAGCAAACTTCCAAATAGCACTGCCAACGCCTGGCAGAGCTGCTGCTTGAGGAGGGGAGCCCCACTCCACTCAAAGGAAGGAGATTTAAAAGTTATGAGCGACAGTATTGGATCAGTGGGTGATGGTGGTGCATCGTTTGCACCTGCCGCGTCCTTCGCCCCAGCATCATTCGAACCCTGTTTTACATCGTCTTATTCGAGCGGTGCTTTCACGAGCAGTGACTCGTTCAGCTCCTCTTCGTTCACATCGGATTCGAGCAGCGTCAGCTTCGGCCCTGTGGCAGGATACGATGCACCATCGACGCCGGCCGCTATCGATGCGACACCAGCAGTAGTGCAACCGGAAGCGGAAGCGAAAGTGAACACGGCCGATGTACCGACTGCTTTTAAATCGAACGAAGCTGCAAAATATCAAGTCAACGAAGGCATGCAAGCAGTAGATGCGGCACGTCCGAAAATAGCCGACGGCGAATCTCCTGCCATTAACGTACAACCGAAGAACGATTCACAGCCTGCAGATATTGTCATCAAGAAAGACGGCACAGTAGATATCGCCAAGGGTCTCAATGACGGCGACAAACCTCTCAGCCAATACAACGTACAAGTCGAAGCCGGCACCGATCCCAAAGTAACCGAAAAGGTTTTGGATGACCTGGGCACAATGATTCACGACAAGTGTCCCAATTGCACTCCACGGATCGACAGCGGCAAGGACACCAATGGTGGAGACCTGGTATCAGCTGACTATCGTGACCGATTCCGTGAACGCTACAAACCTGCCGATCAGAACAATCCTGACGAGCAACTGCCCGATGATCCGGAATTGCCGGATGGCGGCGGAGGCGGTGGTGGCGGCTGCGACGGCGGCGGCGGAGGCAACGACCTCAATCCTGACGACGAGATCGGTCCGGAACAAGATGAAAAAGTCGACCCGGGCGCGGACAATTCAGCATATAAAGAACGTGGCTTCCAGGCTCTCAAAGAGATGTCCACAGCGATGGGCGACATGCACGCAAATCACTATGCCAATTGGATGATGGCCGCTATGCTTCCTGCCGAATTACTGGCAGAGCTCGGTGATCCGCCCTGGTCTCCTGAAAAGTTGAAAAAACTGCAGGAATATATGAAGACTCACGGCAAAGACATCAAGAAAAATATTGCCGATCGTGCCGCTGCGCTCGAGAAGCAAGGAGACACGGAAGGAGCCAAAGCCCTCAACGACTTCGGCACCAATATGGAAAGCATCTGCAACGATCCGGCAAAACTGGAGCAATTCTCGGGAGCACTGGCAAACTTCTACGATAAGGCTGCTCACGGCGAAGCAAACACGACAGATGTCCATGCGATGTTCGAAAACAATTCAGCTCTGGAAGCGGCGATCAGAAATTCGCAATTGGTCGAAACAGCGAAGAAGTATGACAGCAGCCAAGGCGGTTCACCCGATCTGGAAAAGGTGAAGAAGGACAACGGAGACAAGCTGATTGCAGAACTGCAACGCAATCCGACACCACAGAAAGAGACGGAAATCATTAAATTCGTTGATCTGATCAACAACAACAATAACGCCAAAGCGCAAGCCCAGGCAAAACGGAAATCATAAGTTCGCCAAACCAACCGAATCTGCTCCGAAGTTCTTTCTGGCAAGCACTAGAAAGCCTTCGGATGCAGAGATCGGAATTCGGCTGAAACACCCCCAAGCCGTAAATATCATGAGCAACAGAACAACTGCCGCGAAGCCCTACGAAGCGGGCGCCGGCGACCAGCAATTCGAAAAGTACGTTCCACCCGAGAATCAACGGCCGAACTGGAACGTCGATTTGTCCAGCAAAGCGGAAACACCCGTGCTGCAGGACAGAACGGAAGTGCGCGGTGCCGGAAGCGAAATCACCGAGCCTCCCGTCGAGATGAAGAAGCGCGACGGCTCTTACGTAAAATTAGAGGGCGGCTTCGTCACCGAAGTTCGCAAAGGTGAGAATTCCCAATCAATCGAATATCAAAGGGACGAAAACAACAAAGTCAAACTAGACTCAAACGGCGCACCGCTTGTTGAAAAAATCACGACCCGCATGAATGGTCAAGAATCAGTGATCGACTTGAGCGGCAGCACCAGGGACGATGACCTGAAAGAACTGGCGTCACGCATCCAGATCGTTCAAAAAGGGGACAACATCGGCAATGTGATGATTGCCTCCGATGATGGAAAACGTGTTTCCACCATGCACTCCGATTTCACCAACACAACTCACGAAATTATCGACGTCAACGGAAAAGCGACTTCTCGACTGGAAAGCGTTATAAAAGCGGACGGCTCCATCACAGAATATAAATATACCGACGAAAGCAAGCCGACGCGGGCGACTCAAATCGTCGAACGCTATCAAACCGCAATGGGCGGACAAGTCGTGCAGATATCCGACCGCGTAGGCGACACCGATAAATTCGTCACGCACACGGAGGGCACCAACAAGACGACCTGGCGCAAGAACGTCCAAGTTCAAGACGACGGCAATCTGATCTATCAAGAAATAGTCACGAATTTCATGGTCGGTCCCAGCGAATACGGCAGCGCCGACCTCGCAACCGCCCGCGAAGACTTCATCAAAATTGCCGGACGACACGGTGTTTTCAAAGGCAATGAGAATACCATCGAATCCTGGATGGACAAATTCGAAGCTCGCCAACAGCGCTTCCGAGACAAAGGCTGGAAAGCAGCGTCACCCGACGACGTCGCAGAATGCTACAGAAATCTATGCCGTGTTTTTACCGACGAACCCAGAGGCAATGCCAAACGTGTCACGCATGGCGAACGCCGCCTGGCGGTAGAAACAGAATTGATGGAATTGGCCAACCCGACCAAATACATCAATCAGGGACCGGTCGGAACCTGCGCGTTGAACTCGGTAGAAGACAGTCTCGCGCAGCGTCGCCCACAGGACTTGACTCGCTGGCTGCGTGAAGCATTGACGACCGGATGCGTCACTTCCCGCGGTACCACTAAAAACGGGCAAAAAAGAGTCGTCGAATTGGGCGCCAACCAAATCAAATATCAGCCGACTTATCACCGTACATATTCAAACCAACTTTTCCAATTTGCAGCGATGGCAACGCTTGGATACAAGAGCAATGGCGGCAATTATCCCGGCACCACGAACGATCAGATGGAATATGTTCGCATGATGGCGACCGGACAGAAGATGGCCATTCACGATACCTGGACTGGCGGACGCTACAGAAAAGAGAGCTTGATTCGCCAGCTCAAAAATGGCTCGGTAGGATACATCGTCCCCGGTCATGCCATGGCGATCGACGACTACGATCCCAAAACTGACAGATTTCTGGTCAACAATTGGTGGGGCGGCTCGGGCGACGGCTGGTACAGTGCGCGCAGGCTAATGCTGGGTTAGCCTTGCGCCAACGGCTTCGAGCGGGCGACCACTTGTAAACCATCCAGAGATTGAACATAACCGCGTAATGGGCTAAATTCATGACAGTCTTTCCCTTAGCCTCGGGTTCGCGTTTACCAGTCAGATGGCAAAAATCCTCGTAGTAGATGACGACAAATTACTTGCCGACCTGGTTTCGGACAGCTTGTCAGGTGAATATCACACCCTGGAATGCGCCTACAACGGCGAAGACGCCAGGGAATTGTTGAATAACTATCACTACGATGTGATTGTGCTGGACTGGGGTCTGCCCGGGGTCACCGGCGTGGAACTCTGCAAGGAGTTTCGTTTCAAGGGTGGCACGACCCCGATACTGATGCTTACCGGCAAAGATACTATCGACGAGAAAGAAAAGGGACTGGACAGCGGCGCCGATGACTATCTGACCAAGCCTTTCCATCTAAAAGAGCTTTCAGCCAGAGTGCGTGCGCTCTTGCGACGCTCCGGCTCGACTGCGCCCAGCAACATTTTGGAAATGGGCGGACTGGTGCTCGACCCTTCTGCGCACAAATTGAGCCGTGACGGAAAAGAGATTACCCTGCACCCGAAAGAGTTCGCGCTGCTGGAACACCTCATGCGCCACCCCAATCAAGTTTTTAGTGCTCAGAGTCTTTTGGACCGCGTATGGAAATCCGAATCGAATGTAGGACCTGAAACAGTCCGCACTTGCGTTAAGCGTTTGCGCCAGAAGATCGACATCGATGGTCAGCCTTCTATGCTCGAGAATATCTACGGCGTCGGCTATAAGCTAGTGGTCGACTGACTGTTTTCATTGCGCGGACAAAATCATTTGCTCAAAACAAGAGGGTGCCGGAGCACCCTCTACGTCTCGCATTTAACTCGTGAGCGGGGATGAAACCCGCAGTTTAGAACAATCCTCCGAAGATTTTCTTGATTACTTTGTCTGGTCTGGTAAGGTTTTCGATCACATTTTTCGGCTGCAGTTCTTCGAGCGGGTTAGGCAATCTGCCGGCCAGTTCGAGCGGGTTTGGCGGCTTGGGCAAAAAGCTAAGAGGACCGTCACCGTTGCCGCCTTGATCGAACAAACCGATTGGATCAAGTGGATTGAAACCCTTTCCGCCGCCAGTCTTGTCGAATAGACCGATCGGATCGAGCGGATTGAAATTACTTCCACCACCCTTTCTGTCGAACAAACCTATCGGATCCAACGGATTGAAATCGCGACCAGGCAAAGGCGGTGTCGGCAGCCTGAAGCCGAATTCACCGGGGAACAAACCGATTCTGTCATTGTCTCCGTTGCCCGGATTCAATCTGTCGCGCCAATTAGGATTGGACGGACGATAGTCGCGTGGAAAGTCGATGTCGCGTCCATTCTCGCAACGGCGGTCATCGTCGCGGTCGCCCGGGCGGAAGTCACGGTCGTTGCCGTTGCCGCAGTTTCGATCGCCCTCGTCGTCTTGCTTCTCGACACCCCTGGCCAGCTGATCGGAACTCTTTTCGAGACGTTTCATCGCTTCTTCGATCATCTGTTTGGCTTCTCTGGTGCATCCGCACTTGACCAGTTCCATGGCGGCGTCTATTGATTGCGATACGGTCTTGGAGGTTTCCAGACCTTTCTTGATACCGGACTCGTCGCCGGTCTGGTTCAGTCTCAGACCATCTTTGTAATTGTTTTGACCTTCACCGAGATTGCGTTGGCTGCGTTCGAGATCGCGCAAGGCGCTGGCTTTGTCACCATTGTCCAGCGAGGCGAGCGCATCTTCAAGATCGTCTCCGGCTCGATCGAATTCTTTGGCTCCTTCCTTAAACTCTTTGTCGGAAGCAGCTTCACGTCCACGGGCAGTATTGACCGGCGTCCGGCCTTTGAGGGTGTCTTCGCCGACTTGCACTTCCTGACCGCCGGATTTCAGTCCATCCTTGGCTGCGCGGATTGCTTCATAAGCTTCACCGACCTTGCCGCACTTAAGCAATTCCAGGGCATCCTTCATTTCCTCGCGGGAGCCTTTGATCTCCTTTGCTCCGTCTTTGATCGAGTCTTCACCGTAGCCACCATTGGCGCCACCGCCTCTGTGTTTCTCGACTGCCGCTCCGAATTGGTCGACGGACTTGCCGCTGCGCTTGAGCGCCTCTTCGACTTGCTTGATGGCGCCGCGGGTGTTTCCATTGTCCAGTGCAGATAGAGCTTGATCCAGATCAGTGGTCGCTTTGTCGAGGTACTTTTGACCCTTGTCGATGTTCTTCTGATACTTGTTGTCGCCTGGTCTGACGCAGCCGCCTTCATAGATGTTCTGACTGAGATTGTCCGAAAGAAAGCTGTTGAAGTCATCGTCGGAATTGCAGTTGACTTCGGGCTTTTTGGTTCCGCAAAATTGATTTCTGTTTTCCGGCGTATAAACGTCCTTGCACAAGTTATCTACTGTTTGCGGCTGACGCTCGGGGCACGCGTTAAAATTTTCCACCTGACGTGTCATGGTGTTCCTCCTGAGGGTGAAACGCACTCAGCTGATGCGCGGTTAGTGCATCGGGCTAAGGGCTATGGAGATCGGTAGTAAGTGTTGAAGTGGGAATGCTGGGAGCCGAAAGTGGTCCAGCGGCTTATCTGAGGGTTGGCTGGAAGATTAATGACCAAAAATGACACTCACGTGACAATCCCGAAAACCCACCTGGCAACCTCCCCGAGCCGGGACAGGGGGGCAAATTGGGTAAGCTATATATAGTGAGGAGGCGTAGCTGGGCGGACCGACCATGCAGCCGGGTCTAAAACTTTCCCAAAAGGTGTTCTTTCTTGTGGCAGTGCCGCTTTGCGTGCAGCTCACATTCGTCTCAATGCTGGGCAGACTTCTGGATGAGACAGAGGTAGAGCGCGAAAAGGAAGTCCGCGCACGCGAGATCATTCACCATGTGAATCAAATACATAGATTGATCATCGGATACATAGCCGGTGTGACCGCCGAGGGCTTACTGGGCAGCGGACGCAAGATGGAAGCGACCTACTCGCTGCGCGAAGGCTTCGAGCGGGAAGTTCCGCCTTTGGAAAGGCTGCTTAAAGACAATCCTCAAGAAATGAATCACCTGAGGGAATTGCAGCGCAAGGCAGGTTGCAGCGCCGAGAAACTGAAACAGGTCAAGCGCATGTTCAGACAGGGCGGTGATCTGGCTCTGGCTTCGGAACTCCCGGCACTGAAATTGATATTGCGTGATTTGATAACCGAACTCGAGGCCATCTTATCCGTCGAGCGCGAAATCGAGAAAACAAGCCCCCAGACGCAATCAGAATTGCGCGAGAAGACAAAGATGCTTCTCTATTCGTTGGTCGGAGTGACAATTGTCGTCTCCTTTCTTCTTGTAGTTAACTTTAACAAGGAAGTTACGAGCCGTCTTGCGATTTTGATGGACAACTCAGTGCGACTGGGGCGCGGGCAACCGCTTAATCCGCCACTTTCAGGCAATGATGAATTGTCGCACCTGGATAGAGTATTCAAAGAAATGGCGAATGCGCTCAACGCGGCGGCAAGAAAAGAGCGTGCATTCGTGGAGAACGCAGCGGACGTGATTTTCTCTTTGGACAGAGACGGAAATTTCACAAAGCTCAGCCCTGCGGCAAAACCGATGTTCGGATTCGAGCCTGCAGAGCTGGTTGGAAAAAATTGCCTGGAAATCGTTTTGAAATCCGACGCAGAAGCGACGGTCAACGCACTGAAAGAAATACGAGAAGGAAACAAGTCCAGCGAATTCGAAAGCCGCATTACGCGCGCGGACGGATCAGACATCAACATCCTCTGGTCAGTTCAATGGTCCGATCCTGACGATTCCTTCTTCTGCGTGGCTCACGACATCACGGAGAGAAAAGCCGCAGAGCAGGTAATCAAAGAAGCGGAAGCGCGGCTCAGTCAAATTCTCGAAAGCTTGCCCGTAGGATTGATGATGATCGACCTCGACGGAAAGGTAGTGCTGTCCAATCGCACATTCGAAGAAGTCTTCGGCTACAAGATGACGGATATCGAAGGCAAAAACATCGACACTATCCTTACCGACTCGCGTGCCCGCAAAGTGAATCTTGCCTACATAACGGAAAACGCGCTGGGAAGGGCTCATGAGTGTCTAGCCGAGAGACCCGATGGAGGCGAGGTTCCTGTCGAGATCTCTTTTAGAGAGATTGAAACGATGGATGGAAAACGCTTGATCGGTCTAATTCTCGATATCACTGATAGACACGAAGTAGAACTGATGAAAGCTCAATTCGTACAGATGGTCAGCCATGATTTGCGCACTCCTCTGACATCGGTACAGAGTTATCTCGATTTGCTTGGACGCGGTGTTTACGGCAAGCTCAGCGATGCAGGAGAGCAAAAGCTAGGATTGCTCAACAAGAGCGTGGACAGACTCGTAAATATGATCAGAGATCTGCTGGACATCGAACGATGGGAAGCCGGCCATCTCAAGATCTCAATCGGGCAGACCAATTTGAGCTCACTGTTGGAACCTTCGCTTGAAGCCGTCAATTCACACAGAGAAGTAAAAAAAGTCACCATCAATTCTCCGAAGGAAGACATGGAGATACGAGGTGATGCAGAACGCCTGGTACAGGTGGTGATCAACCTCCTGCACAATGCAATCAAATTCTCGCCGGAAAAAGGCACCATCGATCTGACCGCTAAAAGAGAAAATGGTTTTGTCGAAATAAATATCAAAGACGAAGGTCCCGGAATTCCGCCGAACCTTCAAAAGACAATTTTCGAGAGATTCAAGCAAGTTTCCGAGACTGATGCGACAGTCAAAAAGGGCACCGGGCTGGGACTTGCGATCAGCAAAGCCATAGTTGAAGCCCATGGTGGCACAATCGGCGTTACATCAGAAGAAGGCAAAGGCAGCACATTCTGGTTCAAGCTGCCTGCCGACACATAGAGATGATGGTGCGCAAGCCTCCATGCACGCCGCTGCTATCGACTTCTTTCCTGATGTTCACGCTTTTGAGTCGGTGTTGCCTCCAGTCGAGTAATCTTACGGCCGACTCCGAGTTTGCCACTGAGGCATGAATTGATCCGGTCTAAAATCTCAGGGTCAGACAATCGCCAGGTATCGACGTAATCACAAACACCCAAGGCATGAGCACTACCTTCGATCGAATTTCGACAGGTGATGGAACTTTCGGTCGTCTGATCTGAAAATCCCATGACGGGTGTATCGCTAAGTGAAGGAATCAACTTAAATTCATTGATAAGCTCGTACATTCTGGATTCATCGAAAAGAAGCCCGATGATTACCAGATCAAACTTCACTTGCTTAGCAAAGTTCTTTGCCTCGCTTACAGTGTGCACATATGCCAAAGTATGATCAGGTTCCAAAATTTTCGTTAACCGAGTTGCGCCCTTGTTCAAATCAGCAATCAAAATGTGGCTCATAGAAAATTCCTGATAGTCTCTCTAACCTTTCTTAGAGGCTCCGGTAACAATCTGTACAACGTCCTCCAAGACCGGGGCGTCTCAAAAAAGTTCCACAAATTTGGTTATAGAGATTACAGATTAAATGCCAAAGCTGTATTTCATTCTGAACAAATTACTTTTCAGCAACTACCACAGCAACCTCAGGAAGGGGCTGCCTATCAGGCTCCACGAAAGAAGCGCGCGCTTCCGCTGTCGCCAGGAGTTCCGGACTGTAGTAAACGTTAAGAATTGGCGTTTCCTTGGAAACTAAATCTTCATGCAATTCAAGAAACTTTTGCCAGCATTCCGCAGGTTGGGTTTCCCGCCTGTGAAAAATCAGGCGAGCAAAAGCGACGGTAATTGTTTCGTGATATCCAACACTCTGCACGGACGCATTGAACGCCATAATTCCGTTTCTTATCCGCTCGAGAGCCTCTTCATACGACGCGCTGCGCTGCATCTGCAACCATGCCATACGCACATGCGCCACGTGAGTCCAGCACTTACCGCTGAGCGAACATTGCTCAAACATTTGCAAAAATTCTTCGTCTTCCTGCGGAAGCGGGGCGCGAAAAGAATTGCACATTTTCTCAGTCCTCTATCCACTCACCTTCGAGCAAGCCGGCTCGTTTGCCTCTCGAAGAAAGCTCAACACCCTATTCAAGATTTCATCACGAATAGCTCGCACGTCTTCAACCGACTTGCCTTTTGGATCCCGAATTGCCCAGTCCTCGCGTTTCAACCCCGGAACAAATGGACAGGATTCACCGCATCCCATTGTAATCAGCACATTTGCTTGCGACGCCAATTCGTCTGTAAGCTTTTGCGGTTTTACTGCAGCCAGGTCAATCCCGACTTCATTCATGGCATCCACAACACACGGGTGAACGCAGTCGGCAGGCTCTGTGCCTGCCGATATTGCATGCGACTTTTCGGCATACTTGTTGAAAAATGCAGCCGCCATCTGCGAACGTCCGGCATTGTGAACACAGGCAAAAATTACTTTCACGAGCCGCATTCCTTTTTAGATGATGAAGGTGAGCCGAACGAAATCGGAATCACATCCGAAGAAGGTGCACAACAAGCAGAATTCGACTTTGCGCGCTGATCGAAGGCGGCATCCTCACCGTAAGTCGTAGCCGAACCAATAGTGTAGAAACTTTCCCAGGCTATGCCTTGAGGATCATGCACCCACGTCTTGTCTGACTTTGCATAACAGCAAGTTGTCTGCTCTTGCTCGAGGATGGGCTCTTGAGCGTTTTTCAGCCTGAGCGAGATCTCCTTCAAGGACTCTTCATCATCGACCTGAATGCCCAGGTGGTCGAGCCCCGGTTCTCTGCCACGATTGGAAATCGCGAAATTGATGCGGGGATCATCAAGCATCCATTTAGCATAATCTTCCTTTATGACAGCAGGCTCTGAATTGAAAAAGGTGGTGTAAAACTTGATCGACTGCTCTATATCCGATACAGCCACATGGACATGAAATCTCTTCATCAGCATTTACCTCGCTCTTCAGCACAGCAATTCTCAAGCAAGTAGGACATCAGATCGCGCATTCGCTCGAAGTTGGCAGAGTAAATGATCGATCGTCCTTCGCGCTTGGAAATAATCAGATTGGCACTAGTTAGTTCTTTCAAGTGAAAGGACATCGTGGCGGGCGGAATCGCAAAATGCGAGCTTAAATCACCAGCAGCCATCCCCGCCTGCCCCTTTCTCACGAGCAACCGAAATATCTGCAACCGTGTCTCTTGTGCCAGCGCCGAGAGGGCGCCAACCGCCTGTGCCATTTCCATATTTCCAATATAATGGAAATATCCCCAGAAGTCAACCTAATTTCTCCTGTTGTTCACGAACAGCTAGCAACCCGGCATTCTTATATAGATCAACGCCTGAATTTCTTCGACTCTTCCAATTTGCCCTGGGCTTCCAGAGAATCGGCAAGACAGTTGGAAGCCTTACTGAAAACAGTCTCGAATTCTTCAGGATCCATCGGGTCCTTAACCGATGCGTAGAAGTCGACAGCGCGACGGAATTGCTGCTCTGCGTCGGGAAATTTCTTCTGCATCATATTCAGGCGTCCGTAGCATTCGCACACATCAGCAACCAGAGCTTGATACGGCTCGTTAAGCTGCTCTGCCAGTTCGACTGCCTCATCGAGAACATATACGGCAGTGGAAAAATCTTTCTTAGCCATATAGACCTCGGCCAGTTTCTTCATAACACCAACGCGATGGGCCGTCGATACCAAAACCAGGTCGCTCACATCGCTAAGTGTAGCCGAGTCAGCTCCTTTAGGCGCGACGTCATAATCCTCCGGAGACGGAGTAGTCATCGAGGAAGGAGCCTCTCCCTGCACAAGACCGGAAAGCTTTGAAAAACCAATAAACGGCTTGTCCTCTTGCTTATCCAGAGCAGACAGCGCCTTCTTGTATAAATCGATCGCTTCATCGAATTTGTTTTGCTTGAAACAGAGGTCCCCTTGCCGGATGGAACGCTGAGGACTGAGCAATTCCATGGTCGCCTTCATAATCTCCTCGAGACCGGGAACTGCCATTGATGTCCCAATTTGAAACATCTTTGCGTGCGCGTCTTCCGCTTCGGCATAACGACCGGTAGTTTCATACAATTGAGAAAGAGCCATCCATCCCGAAGTCTTTAACGGCTCGCGCATAGCTTCCAAACCAGCGACATTCCCGAGGGGATACGATTCGGCAACAGCCATAGCGAAATTCAGCACCATCTCTGCTTCTTCATGAAACTCTTCATGCAAGCAAGTTTGCCCTAGCTCGATGATATTGTGAATTGCGTGATAGCCATCCATGCCATCATCCAGGCCTTCATACATCAAACTGCGCTGCCATTCCGACATAGGCAATTCTATGGTCATATCCTCTTCGATAAGGAATTGACGCCGCTTAAGCCCTTCTTCGACATCGGCATTACAAATGTCGTGCCTGGACAGCACATCAGCTAATTCAGCGCGCCACGAGCCGCCAGTCAGCGCACGATTGATCGCAATGTACAGCAAGACATCTTTCAAAAGACCTCTATCAAGTGGAAAAAATCCAATCGAGTTTTTCCTGAAACGGCGAGCTTCGCGCTTGGGCGGATCGACAAAATTGGACTTGCAAAATTCGCATATAGTCGCGCTCGAATCACTCTTCTCACGGCAAAACTTGCATTCTCTGCCATCCGCTTGCCGCTTGATGCGTGTCTCGTATGCGTCATTCATACTTTCTTTCGTAAACTTCAAAACTCTCAGTTTCGGGGTATCCAGCATAGGATCAATGTCGACGCCGGCATCTTTCAGATGCAAGAGAATTTCCCGAATGATAGATCTTTCTTGCACCATAGGAGGGCGTTCCAATCCAACATTCGATTCATTGAACTGGCGCTCGGATTCTTCATCGCGCTCGTACATGGCCATCGTCGGCATTCGTCCGCGCATGTGCAATCCATCAAGGAGATGCTTCTTGAAATTCGACTCAGGAAGCATCTCGATTAGGGTGTTCAGTTTTGGCACCCAACGGCGAGCAGCGTCGAATCTCGACTCAGGGCCGAAGAATGGATCTTTTCGCTGTTCGCCCAAAAGAAGATCGTTTCTGCAAAATCGACAGTAGATAGCTGCTTCATCAATGCAGCCACTGCAACGGTGACACCATTTGTAGTTTCGATTTTCCAGCTTCATAACGCTATGAGATGCCTGTTTGCCCGGGATTCCTTTTAGAAAGAGCTTGCGTGCGGCTATGCTCCGTCCCAAATTAGAGCACAAAAGAAGCATTTTCGGCAGAAATAGAGCCATCAAGCAATGTTGACAAGGGAAGAATACCAGACACCTCACTTGTCAACACTTAGTCCAGCAATCACTCAAAACAACCTGACTGTTCGCTCGCGGTGCCCTTGCTAATTACTTATGAATTTGCGCACGGCTTCCACACCGGAGCGGTTCTCCGCACGTTCTTCCTGGTGCGATTTGTGCCGGTCAAAGAAATATTTCTTGCTCAGTGTGCGAATGTCTTCCTCGGACCACCCTTCTGTAGTCAAAGACAATTCGCGCAGCTTTTTGAACTTCGCAAGAGTAGGAATGCACCTGCCGGTTAGTCCACAATCGACTACTTTCAAGCTGTTTAAATTTTGCAGCGCCAGAAGCTTCTGCAGATTCGCATCGTTGAAGTTTGGAGAAGAGTCGACCGTTATGTGCCTCAAATTTGTCAACTTACCCAATGACTCGATGTCCCGATTCGTCAATCCAAAACCTCTGGTGTCGTCCGGTTTTCTGATGCCTTTGTAGATAACGTTGTTGATTGACTTTGAATGGTCGAGAGCGTCGAAAACTCGGTAGGCATCAGGGACCGGACCAAATGAAATGAATCGCAAATTCTTCAGGCGCTCAATTTTCAAAATTTCTGATGAAGGCACTCTGGTTTGCGCAACTTCCAGATAGGTGATTGTTTTCGATTTGTAGAGCGGCTCCAATGAAGTCACGCTGGTCGAGTCCAATCCCACCTGCTCCAGAAAAGGTATCTTTTCCAAAATCTTGATGTAGTGATCGGTGATCTGCTTGAAATTGTTGAAATCAATCCGATGGAATTTCAAGCCCGTAAGATTCTTCAGAGTGTGCTCATTGGAGGCAGCAATATCATTTAGCCTGTAAGTGATTTTCGAATCAGGTGGAACTATTACCTTTCCGGACGCTAAGTAGCGACGATGGTCAATATGAAGCAAACCAAAATCATCAGGGAATTTCAGTACGGTGGTCTTGCCTGAAGGGACTGTCTCGACTAAAACCTGTGGAATATCGCTTTTGGAACTCAGGGGGTTAGGCGCCTTGACTAAAAGAGTCGCTTCTTCATTTGGCGATGGAGGCCTTCTCCTCTTCGGAGCACTGCCGATGTCTTGGTCGCTGACAGCGAATGGATTCTCGCTACCAACAACATCAATCCGCTTTTTCACTTTCGACGGAGCGAAGAAACGAGGATAGAGAAAAACCCGATCGAAGAGCGCTGTCGCTGAGACGAAAAACGCTATAGTGGCCAATGCAAGAATCGCCTTATGAGAGACTTTAAGGTCCTTCTTCTCAGTTCGTGATTCCTTCACCTCTTTAACAGGCAGACCGATTTCCGGCTTCTGGAGCGACATGAAGTCTCTTGCTACAGCCCCCAGGTCCTGATAGCGCTCATCAGGATCTACGGACAGCATCTTTCGAATGATGTGTTCCAGCACATCAGGAAATTCACGGCCGAGAGTAGCTTGCTTCAGACTGAGTGGTTCTTCCGATAGACGCTTGAGCATGGTCGACATCGCTGTTTCACCAAGAAAAGGTGGCGTACCTGTAAGACATTCATAGAGCACGCAGCCTAGCGAATAAATGTCAGAACGTCGATCAACACCAGCTCCTTTGCACTGCTCCGGACTCATATAAACAGGGCTGCCAAAGATTTCGCCAGTTCTTGTAAGCGATTGAATCTCACCATCCTCAGACTGCGTGAGCTTGGCAATTCCGAAATCGACAATCTTTACCATTCCTTCGCACGGTTGCTTATCGGCATGCAAAAGCATTATGTTTCCCGGCTTTATGTCGCGATGCACGACACCCTTCGCATGCGCATACGCCAAACCGAAGCAAAGTTGAATTGCCAGACTGACAACAAAGTCGATTGGAAGAGTGTCTCGCTCTTTGAGAATATCAGCAAGCGTGCTTCCTTCAACAAGGTCCATGATCAAATATGGCTGTTCGTCTTCCAGCAAACCAAATCCGTGGACACCGACAAGATTAGGATGTTGCAGTTGTGCTGCTGCGCGCGCTTCCAGGTTGAATCTTCGAGAGGAAGCCTCGGACCTTTGTTGCAAGTCCAATGCCTTCAAGGCAAAGTCCTTACCCAAGAACAGCTGATGAACTCGGTACACCGACCCCATTCCGCCGCGCCCGATCAGAGACACTATCTGATATTTATTGTCAACCAATTCTCCGGGAGCAAAACTTCTCCATTCCACTGAGGGAATTTCCTGAGAAATAGTCTTGTCTTGCTCATCTTCCATTTTTAAAAATCAACGATCCGTCTTTAATGGCTGCAAAATCTCCGACCATGTATTGTTTATCCCCTGCCTCATATCATCGCGGCTTCCGGACACCTCGACCTTTTTGACAAACCTTCGCAACTCAGCGATTTCTTTTTCAGACCAACCTGCCCTTGAAATTTTGACCAGCTCTAAATTGGGAAATCGCCGGAATGTCTTTAGCGATTTTGACGTGATACCACAATTGCGAAACACAATTGCTTTCAAATTTTTCAGTGGGACCAGCTTCTCGAAATCATCATCAGTAAACGACACGGCGCTCTCGATTCCTAGACCGTCGATATTTCTCAATTTCGCCAATTTATTTGCGTCAATTTGCTTTATCAGATGTCCATCTTTATCTTGTTCAGCCTTAGCAGCCTTAAAATGAATTCGTTGAATCTTGGAAGAAGCAAGCACCTCGAAGAGAGGATTGGGATTTTTTGTTGGACCGAAAGTAAGATAAGTCAACTGCTTTAGTCTTCGCAATTTCAAAAGCTCTGATATCGGGATCAAGGTGTTCATAACTTCAAGCCCAGAAAGAACGTCGTTATCGTACAGGGACTGCAAAGAATCCACCTCTGCTCCTTCAATCTTCAAGGCCTGCAGGCGAGGAATATTCTTGAGAATCGCAATTGAGTCATTAGTAACGGCAACCGAACTGCCGTAAGCCAATAGCGCAAATTTTTGCCCCGTCAAATTCTTTAGTAAATTCGGATCCGCACTCGCGGACTTGTTTAGATACAAGATTATTGATGAAGCAGACGGCAGCAGAATTTTCCCTGTCGCCGGAGCGAGAGGTTCGTTATTGACGCTGATGTCGCCAACCCTGTAAGGGCAGACAAGATACTGCCTAACACCAGACTTAGTCTGAATGGTCTTAAGATATGGGTACTGCGGATCCTGCCGACCCAGCTCTTCTCTTATTTTCTTCGTCGCGCTGTTAGACTCGATAACAAGCGCATTCTGCTTAGCCAATTTGGTCTCTTTCAATTGTTTGATAGACATTTTGCCGAACTCGGCTTCAAGCTCTTCTTTCTCCAATCGCGCAGTGTCAATTTTGACTTGCTCAGGAAAAATCACATACGCATCGACGCCCATTGTGAAAACAACCGACAGCAGAGCCAGTGCCACCAACAGCGCATAAAACTCACGCCTGCGACTGCGCTCCTCAATTTTCACAGGATTCTGGCCATCGACCGTGCCGCCATCGAGAGTTTGAACTGCCAGCAAATCTTTGACTACAGCGCCCAGCTCCTGGTAGCGCGCATCAGGCTCGAGGGCAAGCATTTTTCGTACGATGATCTCCAGCCCTTGCGGAAAGTCGCGCCCAAGCGAACCTTCTTTCAATGAAACAGGGGATTCGGACAAACGTTTCATCATTGTCGACATCGCAGTGTCACCGAAGAATGGCGGCGAGCCCGTCAGACATTCGAAGATAACGCAGCCGAGCGAGTAGATGTCGGAGCGCTTATCGATTGGGTCACCCTTGCACTGCTCCGGGCTCATATACAGAGGACTTCCGAAAATCTCGCCGGTCTTTGTGAGATTTTGAATCTCCCCGCCGTCCGACTGAACCAGCTTCGCGATGCCGAAATCGACAATCTTGACGGTGCCTTCCCTGGGCTCTTGCTCCGGGTGCAAAAGCATGATGTTACCGGGCTTTATATCTCGGTGCACGACGCCTTTCTCATGCGCATACATGAGACCGAAGCAGAGTTGAATACATAATTCGATGACAAAGTCGGTTGGAAGAGAACCTTTATTTTTCAAAACTTGCGAAAGCGGAACAACTTCAACAAAATCCATCACAAGATATGGTTGATCGACTCCGAATACACCAAAATCGTGCACTTCGACCAGGTTGGGATGTTGTAACTGAGAAGCTGTGCGCGCCTCTTGTTGAAACCTTCGAACAGCCGCATCGGTAGCTTGCTGCAAGTTCAAAACTTTCAAAGCGAAGTCCTTGCCGAGCATCTGCTGATGCACTCGATAGACCGCACCCATACCGCCTCTGCCAATCAGAGAAACGACCTTATAAATATCATTGATTATGGTGCCTGCAGTCAGTTCAGCTTCTGCATCAGATTGGAGCACGGGCAACTTCCTTGAAGTTTTTTATGAAAAGCGCCACGTGCATTTTAAAATAACCATTATTGAGTTGTTCAAACCTTTTGTGTTGTGGATCGTCTTCCAGTCTAAACCGTCGCGAGTTGGGACCATGCGGGTTTCGCAAAGTGATCATGCCAGTGGCGGCATCAAATTCAGTAATAGTGTAGCCGGCAAACCCTTCGACCAACTCTGGTGCTGGAGGCGACTCGACGGAAAGACAAACCACAGGATGCTGCTTTTTAATGGCTTCCGAAATGAATTGGGATACGGCTTGCTCTGTTGTGTTATTAGCAAGAATTTTATCCGCGTGCGTTCCAGTCAGCAAAGACAGCCCGGCTTCAAGACTCATAGCAGTACTTTCTCTCACTGCACTATGAATCAAAGACGCCCAAAGAGCCTTGTCCTTCATTCGATACTTCTCCATACTGGCTGCAGTGATAATGTAGTCTCGGGCACTGTTAGGGAAGCGAACAATATAAGTTTCATCAGTTCCTGGACGGCGAATTGAGCCGGCCAGAAGTTCTTGCCCACGCGGCAGCAATGCTAAAGCCGCCATGGAGCACTCCAATCCAGCGTCAGGATATCGCACATATGGAGTAATGCCATCGGGCCCATCTCCTGCTATTTGACTCGCCGCAAACACGAGGTCTCGCGGTCTAGAACCGGCATGAATTGTTGTGGTCTTACTGGATGTCGTTGAGGTAGCAGAAGGCATTGAACCACCAGCAGTGCCTGTTGAACTGACGGCATTCTTAAGAGCCTGGCGCCCCTCTTCCGTCTGCATCAACTCATCGATACTCTTGCCTTTCAAGTGAGCCGGCAAGCCCGAGGGGGAACTGCTCGATGCCGCTGCGGCAGAGGGAGCATCTTCAGTAAATAACTTTTGAGCGTATACAGCTTCCGGACTGCTTGCGAAATTAGTGGTTATGTAGAGGCAAAGCTGTTTTGCTCGTGGCAGTCTGCCTGCAGCCTTATTGGCAGCAGCGGCATAGTAGTACAGTCGAGAGCTAGGCGCCGAGGACCTAATCAATACCTCATATGCCTCAGCAGACGGTACGTACTTTTTCTGCAAGTACAAAGAATGTGCATTACGGATAGCGGCTTCATCAGCTGGCGCAGCAGCGAGTGCTATGGTTTGTGTCAGTAGCACAGCAGATGCTGCAAATCCAGCAGCCACTAGATGCGTTATCGCCGTGCTTATTTTTGGTTTCATCAGCACAGCTCTCTAAATATTTGCACGAGCGACTTGCGAAAAGTATTGCTTGAACAAAGACATATGAATTTTAAAAACACCGTCATCGAGCATCTCAAACTTCTCATGCCTAGGGTCGCTTTTCAAAGCAAACCGTCGTGAATTCGCACCATGAGGATTTCTCAATTTAATGAGACCACTCGCGGGGTCAAATCCAATGATTGTGTAAGCATGACTTGGTTCTACAAGAAGCGACATGTCTCTAGGCATATAAGCGTAGTTGTTAGAACCACAAATGATTGGATTCTGCGACTTTACAGCACCATCGATGAACGAAGACAACTCTTGGTCCGAACATTCATCCGGGTCCAATACCTGAGCCTTCTGCCCGGTTAGACACGCTAGCCCTTCAGATAGCAAATTCCCGTTGTCCTCCGGGAATTTCAGCACTTGCCCACATTCAATGAGCGTCGCCCACAAAGCCTTGTTATGAATGCCCTTTTCTTCAAGCATCTTTTCATCGATGTTGTAGATTTTCCCATCGCCGGGAAAACGAACAACATATGTGCCTTCCTTGGGACCAAAACTGACCATCTCGGCCATGAGACGCTGCCCTCGCGGCAACGAAGCCAATGTAGACATAGTGCTCTCAAACCAGCAATTCGGATAGTACATCTGGTCAATACCATTGGCACCTTCCTTCGCGATTTCAGCAGCACTGAAGACTCGTGCACCGGGCTTTCCCGATTCTCGCCACTTAGCCATCATCGGCGAGACACCACCGTGTTTACCGGATGCACTCTCCTTCTTCGCAATTTGCTCGGCAACGTACTTGCGGCCTTCTTCTGTCTTCAGCAACTCTTCCGTTGATTTTCCTTTCAAGGAAGGAGGCACAGACTCAGAGACAGTACCAACGGATGATGCAGTGGAAGTAGAAGGTGCATCAGGAAAGAGCTTAGCGGCAAAACTAGCTTCCAGTGCGGAAGGAAAATTGGTAGAGATGTACTGACAAAGCTGCTTGGCACGAGCGTTTCTATTGCAGGCTCTGAGCGAGAGCGCCGCATAATAGTACAGGCGCGCGCTTGGGGTGGAAGAAGCAATCAACGCTTCAAAAGCATCCGCCGACTCGCGATACTTTTGCTGAGTATAAAGCGCCCAGGCATTCCGCAAAGCGGTTTCATTCACAGGCCCCGCGGCTGCGGCCACCAATATACTGTTGGAAAACAACATCACAACGGTAGCAGCCTTCAGCAGAGCACTGCCGCAAATGGAGGTGCGGTTTACGCGTTTTTCTTCGCTCATCGATGTTTCACTCTGTCAGATGAAGAGACAAAAAATATGTAATAGCTATTCCAATTAATACCCCATTTAGGGCCCAGAATTCTCCTCCGTGGGAGAGCCAGGCTTCATTTTTTACCTAAATGTTTGTGTTAAATCCGAATCCGCGGCGCGCAGCAGCATTGAGTTAATCTGGACAAGTCGTTCAAGGGTTGTGGCCGTTTTAGCAGCTTTCGACCGAAGGGGAATAAAATGCATAGAATACGTATTTGAAATTAGAGCCAGGCTAGACAAGGGGGAGCGGTGTCGGATTTCTTAAGTCAACTGCAAATGGTCGAGGAAGCGGTAAAAAACGCAACCAAGGGCTTCATGGCAAAACTGGATGCGGCGACCTTCAAAATGACCATCGGCGGACTGAAGAGCAACGACCCCACTGCCGTGATGATTTCTATCGAGCAGCTGGCCAAGGAAAAGCGTGAAATCAGCATCCCTCCATTGTATGTAGTTGCGAAGGGGCATCCAGTACAGCAAGTTCGAAACAAAGCCGAGGAGGCGCTCAAACTACTGGACAAGGGGAATGAAATTCCGGCACTCGTCAAAGGCAAAGAAGTAAAAGAAGCAGTCGTGGCGCTTGTCGCAAGATTCGGCAATTTCAAGAAGCTTTAGCACGGGCGAGCAGCCTGCGCGTCCGGAATAGCTCGTGCTCGGACGTGCGGAGCCGCGGCAAATCCCCGGCTGAAAGAAGAACAGGAGCCGGAACGCCTCCGGCTCCTGCTATTGATTAGGGCGACGATCCTGCTATTGCCAGCCAAATCAGACTATTTGGCAGGCACTGAAACGACGTCTTTGCGGCTGGCAGCCCAGACCTCTATTTCATGCGCAGGTTGATGTGGCGGCAATGCAACAGACGATGCCGTTGGTGTGCCTAAGCCATTCATGGTCGGTGGCTCGGGAAGATTGAATCTGGTCGGCTCCGGCAACATGGCAATGTTCGGGTCTGCTTTGGCAGGCTTAGCGAAAAGCGAGGTGACATCGACAGTAGCGATGGGCTGATGATCCTTTTCGTTGCGCAAAGAGAGATACAACTTGCTGGCAGCGACAGCTTTGACAAGTTTTTGCGCATCTTCCGGCGTTACAGCAACCGTTATAGAACTAGCGGGAGTCGCCCCTTGCTGCCCCGTTTGGCGCTGATATGTTTGACCAACTGCAATCACTTCGATATCAGAGAGAATCGGTGAAGCCTTTGTGTCTGCACCGGCACCGACCATGGCGAGAACATCAACATGACTTTCGGGATTCAAGAATCCAGCGACGCCAGTATTTGCATCGACAGCAAAGGTGACAGCACGCATACCTTGTTTCAGGCGCGCTTCGAAGCCGAGCGTCATCCCTTGCGGCGCAAGGTCGTGCTGGGATAACAATTGACCGGCCGTGATGCCGAACTTGCTGATGCGACCCGCAACAAGACTGGCATTCGAAACGCTGTCCACCGGTATTTTGCCAACTTCCAATTCTCTTTCTTCGAGATAGTCCATCGGAATTGCCGTTCCTTCCGGAATATCTCTAATCGCATAGACAACCTTTCCTTTGGCTGCCTGTGCCTGTTTCATACGATTAAGCTCATCATCGTATTTGTTTTTCGTACCATTCACATAGCTGCTAACCTGGAAAGTAACTAGTGACGCCAATCCCACAATAATCAGCAGCATCATCGCAGGAGGAATTCTCGAAATCGAGAGAAACAGTGAACGCAATGGATTCATAATCCAACTCCTTCGCGCACTGAGAAAGACCAACCATCCCCATCATTGGGGATGCCCATTCCGGCGATAATGGGGTTTACCCTGAACCCGATTTGGGGGCGATGTTAGAAAGCAGCGATGTCAGAAAGCGGCGAAGTCAGAAGTCGCAAGCCTCTTGTCCGAAAGTTCTAACGACGCTCAAAAGGCGAGAATGTGCCGCATCGGCCGAAAGTCTTAAAGATTAAACGCGCAAGGGATCTGCCTGCAATTTTGGATCAAGGAAATCGTCAAAAATAGGGCAAAATAAGATAGCCCAAGACGGATCTGAAATCAGTGCCTCTCAAAAAGACAAGAATATACAAATCGATGCTTCTGTTGGCGGTGCTTGTATGTGCGGCAGCTGCGCTGTCAGGCTGCAAGTCAATGTTCGAAGCGATGCCTCATAAGAAGTGGGGATTCATCGACAAGACCGGAAAAATGGTCATCGAGCCACAGTTCGACGACGTACTTCGAGACCAGTATGGTGGCTGTTTTCCCTATACTCACAGGCTATTCAAAAATTTCAGCGAGGGTCTTTGCGCAGTAAGAGTAGGAAATAAGTGGGGTTACATAGACAAGACAGGCAATTTTGTTATCGCAGCAAAATACGACAATGCCGGTACCTTTTCAGAAGGATTAGGTTGCGTCAGACTGGGTGCAAAATGCGGTTATGTGGACAAAACAGGCAAGCTGGTTTTGCCCCTTCAGTTCGACGCATATGAGCAATCCAACAGCGCACGCAGCGACAATCCAGATTGGGACTTCACTTCATCACTTGTTGAAAAATTCGGTTTTAGCGAAGGTTTAGCGGTATCAAGAAAAAACGGAAAAGAAGGCTACATCGATCGAAGTGGGAAGTTTGTAATTGAGCCCACATTTTTATCGGCATCGCCCTTCTATGGAGGCGTCGCAAAAGTCGAATCAGCAGATGCCGTGCGACACTATCCAAGCTCTACGTTCATCGACAAAACAGGAAAACCAATCATCGACACGCAAGAGCACTGCATAGATTTTTCGGACAAAATATTTCTCGCGACAAACGGAAAGTTCGATGCCACGCGAAAGTTGTATTACCTGAACGCAAAAGGCGAGAGACTATGCAAAGAAGAATTCGTCGATGCGCGGATCTTCAGCGAAGGGCTGGCAGCGGCCGCGGTCAAGTGGGCAGATGGACCGCTCGGTGAACTAGACACCGCATACGGTTACATAGATCAGACCGGCGCATTTGTCACGCCGCAAAAATTCCAGATCAGCGGCAACAATCTAGCCGGCAATTTCCACAGTGGACGAGCAATCGTGAGCAAGACGGAAAGCGACCTGATGGGCAACAACCACGTAACCTGCGGCATTATAGACCGCAAGGGCAACTGGGTTCTGAAACCAAAATACGACCATATCTCTGCGTACTGCGACGGGTTGGCGCGTGCATTTTCAGAGAATGGCACGGTTTATCTGGATATGAACGGCAATGAGGTGGTAAAAACCAAATCTCCATGGGGCAACAGCTTCAGCGAAGGTCTCGCTGCGGTGATGGAGAAATGAGAGTTTATTACTTGCGTCTTGAAGCTACGGCTTCCTTTGCTTTACCGATTTCGAGCAAGCTCAAGAAATTCTCGCTAACGCGATATTCGTCCGCGTACTCGGCATCAATCTTTGCCAAATAGTGAGAAAGAAATTCATAACCCATCCAGACCTGCTCGCCGACGACTCGGGGATCCGCTGTCGTGCCATGCTCTTTCAGAGTAACCATCTGATGGAGAAGGTCTTCCAGCTTAGTAAACGCCAGCACTGCTGGAGCATTCTCTCCGTAGATCTCTTCCAGTTCTTTCAGTCTTTCTTGATCGTTTACGTAATCCAATTGATTTACCCCCTAGTCAATTGCAAACTAATTTCCAAAAGCTAAATTCCAAAAAGTGATTTTAACCAACCGCTCTGTTCTTGTTTCTCTTTGTCCTTTCGCGCAAGCTCGGACTCTAAAAAACCGATTCTCTTATTCGCGGCATCTAGTCGGTCTTGGGCGTCTGTTAAGAGCCTCTTTTGCAATTCAATCTGAGTTTTCAGTTCAATCAGTTCTTGATTCGCTTCAGTTACTGTCGATAAATTCATATCGACGGCACCGGCTTTGACGTTCAAATTCATAGTGTGAGTGCCGGTAAACGAACCAGCCGATGCGCAGGTGGCTGTGCCGCCGCCTTCTTCGATCATTTGGCGCAATTGTTGGGCGACCAGGTCTGAAACGCCGCTGTCGCCCGATTGCATTTCTGTCTGAGAGTTGGAGATCAATTCCATTGAAGGTCTTGCAGAAACTTCCGTGCATGGCGAATCGGCAAGTTCGCTGTAAGCGTCGTCATCGTCCTTACAAGGAGCCTGGGCGAGATCCGAGCACATCTCGGTGAGTTCCGCTGTCTCGACGACCTCGCCAATGTTTACGCACGGCGTTGTTGCAGCTTCCATACAGGACGAAATACCAGATTCAGCCGCTAACGGATCAGCGACCTTCTCCTTGTTGGGCGAAGCTTCCTGATTTTTAGCTGAACTCTTTTTCTTAGCCATGGTCTCTTTCTTTATCGGCGATAGGCATTTATGCCGCCTCTGCACGTTCTAAATTAGCAATCGCTTGGTCGTGAAATAATCATTCCTCTTTTTCATCCGGCGACCCCTTTAGTCTTACCTGAATTCTCGAAGAACGGATCGCCAGATAACCTACATCTTTTCGTACCAGACAGGTCCTTCATTTACGACAGCCTTCTTTGGCTCTCCACCGGCTTCACCTTCGGCTCCAACGGCAGCGGCAACACCTGCGGCAGCCGGAGCGGCGGCACCGGATGCGGTATCATCAGCAATCTTAGCGGAGGCAACTTCGGCGGGAGTATCGTCCTCTTCCGGCGGCATCAAATCAATCATGCGAATATACAAGTGCGACATCGTTTGGCACTGCACATCCGTCCATTCTTGCTTCCTGAATTCATCAAGAATGCGAAACACCTCTTTGCGGGTTTTTGCTTGTTTGACACGCGCCAACCAAATATTGAGATCTTTGTTCTTGTCGCCTTCGGTCATTTTCTTCTTCGCTCTTGACCAGTTTGTCCCTGCCTGTTCTGTCCAGCATTCCCGCTTGCCGAAGCATTAAAATGCCGGCGAAGCACCCGGGCTGCCTATTTCAGCGCATAAGCGCCAAATGACGAGTTTTCACATAACTCCTGTATCAGTATAAAGCGTTTCCTACCACACCAGTAAGGGTTGGCTTTGCCGCCTCGACGCTTTCCAGGAGACAAGGCCCGCAGGCTTACAGGCACGCAAACGAAAGGACCGGAGTCGCCCCCGGTCCTAACTATTGATTCTTCTTATCGAAGCCGCTTCAGTGACTAGTCTTCCAACTTGCCAACGCTGAAGGAATCCGGGTGGAAGGGCTCGTTGAAGCCATGAACGAAGGCGTTCTTGCTGCCGTAGAACATGCCGGTCGCTCCGCCGTATACCAGAGCGGCAGGAACGGTGACGACGCTAACGAGAGCGCAGGACGGTCCGAATTCATGTCCGCCGACTTTGTCAGCGCACTTTTCAGTCAAATCCTTGTAGGACTTGACGACTTGACGGGTCACAGCAACCGGGCAACCGACTACCATGCCAGCGCCCAAGCCACCCATACGGGTAACGATGAGCGAACCATCAACTACTTTTTCTACGCCTTCATCAGAAGCGAGTGCCGGTGTAACCAAACCAGCTGCCATGACTGCTGAGAGCGCAAAGGCTTTCAAATTCTTCACGGTTAATCCTCCAATCAGATTCCCTGTCATTTTTGCCCCGGTATATCTCTTGAATTCTTCCACACTTTGTGTGGAATGAAACTAGTAAGTCTCTAAGCCGTTACATGCGTTGGGTTTTGAGCTTCGTCAGTGCGGACCTTCGAATTTCACTTTGCATCGAACGGATACACGGGCTACAGGTGGGATGTTAGCAGATTTTGCCGATCAAGCACCTTCAGGATTTTTACAGAGACAAAACGCTACAACTCTGTGTTCAGCCCAAAATTTGTCGCTGAGATCGCGCCCCGTTGCCTCGCTTCGGGCGCCTACAAAGCCGCTGTGCCCGCCCCACTCCGGCGCGAGCAGCGTTACGAATGGTGTCTTTAATTTGTCTGAGAGAAACGATTCGAAGGGGACGATTGGATCGTCCTTAGACGCAATAATCAGCGTGGGCACGCGGATTTTCTCGATGAAGCGGATAGAGCTGGCTTCAGAGTAGTAGTTGTCAGCGTCACCGTAGCCGCCGTCCGGCGCCGTGAAAATGTCGTCAAAATCTTTGATAGTTTTTACCAACCTCAATTTTTCAGCATCGAATTTGTCAGGAAAGAGAATGCTTTTCTGGCGAATTTTGGCGGTCAGTCCACGCAAGAAATGCAGTTCGTATATCTTGTTGATACCTTTGCCCAACGATTCGACGCTGGCGTGCAAATCGATAGATGGCGATATGGCGCAGACGCCTGCAAACAGACCTAGCGCATCATCGCCCAACTCACCGGCGGCTTTGAGAATGATGTTGCCGCCCAGAGAAAAGCCGGCAAGAAAGATGTCTTTGAGGTCGAAGGTCTTCTGAATGTGGCGCGTCACCGAGATGACATCCGCACTCATGCCGCCGTTATAGAGCGTATTACTGAGATGCAGAGTGCCACCACAATTTCGCATATTCATGCGAACAACATTCATGTCCTGGCTCATTGCCTTTCGCGCCAAACCCATCACTTGCGACGATTCGCTAGATCCTTCCAATCCATGAACGATCAGCAGCGTAGGACGTTCTTTGTGATTGGGCTGCAGATGAACATAGGTGAGTACAGAAGAGCCACTGGCCACCTCTATCACCGCTTTTTCAGCACCAGGCAAATGATGAGGCATGCGTGCGCGCGGAATGAAAGTCGGCACAATCGTCATCAAATGCGGCGATACAAGCAGTGGATGTGGAATGAAATCAGACATTGGTTATGGATCTTCTTTGCAGGAGCACATGCAATGAGCTAGGTCTTGTATTTTGGTTGTTGAAGGGCGCGTGCAACGCGCCCCCACGTGATGCGCCCCCACGGTACAAAGCTTCCAAGGTAATCTCATGGCTAGAGTAATTACGGTTTTACAAAAGCGGAGAGTGCCTTGACGAAGCGCTCTATATCTTCTTCACCGAGCGAGTAGTGGCAGGAGATGCGAACACCGTGTCCAGGGGTAGGCAAAAGATAATCGGGCTGAATCCAGATTTTGTCCTGTTGCCAGAGCGCTTGCACCAGATCATCGACCAGCAAACGCGAAGGCTCGAAGTCAAATGCCAGCAGCGCTGTGAGTTCGTTGGCGGGCATAGAGTCCGGGTCGGGAAGCAAGAATTTCGGATTGAGTTTTTCCGCGATCAGCTTGCGGGCAAAGCGCATGAGTGAGATTTGACGAGCAGCGATATTTTGCTCGCCAAGCTGTTTTTGCAGCTTAAGGGCCGCCTGCAGCCCAAGAAATTTCACAGGGTCTTCGGTGCCGCGGCATTCGAATGCCCAAACAGGAGATGAGCTTGCTGCGCGCGTTTCAAAATACTTGTGACCAATCCAAACGGGTTTGAGCGCTTCGAGAATCTTTCGATCGAAATAAGCAAAACCGATTCCGTTTGGCGAGCCCAGCCATTTATGAGCGGAAGAAACCCATGAATGAAAGCGGGAGACATCAACCGGCCCTTGCCCCGGCGCGTGCGCACCATCGATGAGCAGCGGCATTCCTGCCAGATGGCACTCCGCTACGAGTGTATCGAGATTGGGTCTCCATCCGGTAAAACAATCAATTTCACTGACAGCAACCAGTTTCGTCTTTGGTGTCACCAACTTTTCAATGCTCTGGCAATGATGATGGCTGCCCAAGTGGGGTTCGACTTTGTGCCTGCGCACGACGATACCGCGCGTTTCTTCCAGGTGTCGAGCAATGGTGTTCAAGCAGCCATGCTCGTGATCGGTAGTGACGAGTTCATCGCCTTCCTCGAGCAAATAGGACTGCAACATCAATTGCAATCCTTCAGTAGTGCTTTCGGTCAGCAGCAGCAAATCGCGCTCAACACCGAACATCTCTGCCGCCAGTGTACGAGCGTCTTCACGCAGCTCGGTTTCGAAGAACGTAGTCAGCGTCGGGTTTTGATTGAGCTTTCGCCAACCTTCTTCCAGGGCGGCGACGACCGAAGCCGGCTTGCGACCGCAACTTCCGGTGTTCAGATAGAGCGGAAACTTCGTGCTTCCGGGAGGACCGTATGGAAACTCGCTGGCAACCAGGGTTTTGTCCAATTCATTTATCGCCGGTTTTGTTAACAGAATCTCGTTTTTGTCCACGATTTATCGCCTTTTTACCGGTTTTGCTCCGGATGAAATAAAGATTTCAACAAGAATGCGGGAAATACGCTACATGCGCTTGTCACCTGTGTTTTTTTGCATACAATACAGTGCAAGACGTGTTCATTTTCAGGTGTGACTATGTTAGCCGACGGCGAACCAGCATTCATAGGTCTATTTGTAATCTTTGCCATTATGGTTTTCCTGGGCATCGGCGCAAACATGGGTTGGCTTGGCGTGGTGTACTAAATCGAAGTATCGGTAATTTGCCCGCCCCATAGAGCGTCATGTACTCCGGATCCAAACAGGCAGAAAGAAAGCTCTCGAAGAGGCTTTCATTTGTGTTGTCTTCATTCCTGGCGATCGCCTGCATGCTCTGCGGCGCCACCTTGTTGACGAGTTGCGGCGGCGAAATGGGCACCGACGCAGAATTGTCGAAGAATGTCTACATGGAGCTGGTCGACTGGCATATATCCGGGCTGTGGGTAATCAATTGTCCGGTCGCCTGGATTCGCGTGATGAATTACAACCACGTGCCGGTGAAGAATCCGAAGATCAGCTATGCGACTTACGATTTTGAAGGAAAGCTGCTCAACCACGGCACTTACACGATGGAAGGCGAAGTACCTGCCGGGCAGGTGAAGAACTTTATCGAGCAGTATTTGGGTCTCGTCGACCTTCACAGCGACAAGCTTGCGGTAAAGCCAATCGGTGTAGAACGAGAATAAGCCGGCGGGGCTGCTCTCGAGCATGAAAAAAGGCGCACATCATGCGCCTTTTCAAAACCTCGGCAGGCAAACTTCTTTTGCTCTCGAACGATTGCTCGTAACTCGCTCAACAGCCTAATACTGCTTGTACTCTTTGTTGAAGAAAGAACTCTTCAGCACGAAATAGGTAATGGTTCCGTACAGCAGGAGCAGAACCACGAACATAAGGAATGGAATCTTCTCGTAGATCTTGGCGAACGGTCTGGCGATAAAGTCGATTAAGAACAGTCCACATGCTGCGCCTGGCATTTCTCGGGCTCCATCTTGACATTGCCTCAGATTATAAGCACTGCAACGGTTAAGAAGAAGTGAAAACCGCTCAGGTTGGGCTTATTATTCTGTAATACAGTCAAGAGGTGCCGGACGGATATACCGAATCCGCCTGTTCATGCTTGTTTTAAAAGACGTTAGATAAGCGACCGAAAGGCGCCTGTGATCAAATTCTTAGTTACGCCAGTACGTGAAGTATCTCTTCCAGTGGTCGACAAGGAAGGGCGCGAGAAGTTCGGGGCACAAGACGCAGAGCACGCAAATGACCAAGGAGAGCGTCAAACCGAGGGAAAATACCCAGATCATGATTTTCGAAAAACTCCAACTGTCTCGAAACTTACTACCAGTCAATTCGACGAACATCATCGTTTCGCCCCGTTTAAGGACTGGTTAAGGAAAAAGTTTATTGAGTTTAATGAAACCTGTCTAGTCTGTTTCCAGAAGGTCAAATTGGGGCCACGACCGGCTTTCCCGTGGCTTGAAACCCTCATGCAAGGCGGGCTCGATCGCTTGGAAACACGCGTGAGCGATATGGAAGTCGGCCGAAAACTTTCTGCGAAAACGCTGATTTAATCAACGTTTCCGAAACAAAGTGGCTTGCTGAGCGACCCAGGAAACGCTAATGGGCGCCAAACCAGTTGCCGAAGAGCCCATTTTCGGCGGTTCCACCCAAAACCGTTTTGCATTCCCGGGTTACCGGCGAGGTCGACTATTCAAGGAAAAGAAAAGGGGCCGAACTTACGCTCAACCCCTGTTCAAATTTTGCTCTCAGGCGCCGGGAAAGGCTCGCCCGTCTTTAGTTATGGTCGAGCGCTACATCGACCTGCAAGGCACCGGTTCCCTGGAATACAACCGTCGTAACCGAAGGATCGCCTTCCACGTCCATAGAGATGCGGGTTTTGAGCAAGTCTTTGGAGACGAACTTCTCTGCGATGAGATTACCGGAGCCACGATGCTTGGTAGAGCTGGAGCGGTGAGCCACAGTCGTGGTCGCCGGCTTTTCTCTCTCTTCTTTGACCACCGGCTTCTTAGCCAGGGCGGTCTTCTTCACTGCCGGCTTCTTGGCGCCTGATGAAGACTGAATCGCAAAATCGCTTTTCTTCTCCGGAATAGAAGCGGCAATCAACTCCTCTTTCTCGCCGATCGGTCTGCCATGCGGAACGCCGTATGAGACATAGACTTTGGTCGGAATCAAATCCTTGCTTCCACCTTCAGCAGACGCAATCATGACCGGAGCGCTCTGCTCGTTGAGATAAGCGGTTGCATTGATCGGAGCGCGGGAAACGACCAGTGAAAGCTGCTCCGTGCCCGGGTTTTCGTCGAATTGCAGGTAAGTGCCGTCGCCTGGAATCATGACGTCACGTCCATGTGCGACACGATTGTCTTCATGCATACGCTCGTTAGGGAAGAGCACAGCGCGCTCACCGCGGCTGCCGTTCTTCAAAAGGACGTAGGCATAGCCATCGATATTAGGTATGACGTGAAAGCGCACTTGATCGCCGGTCTTAAACGGGTACTTGTTGCTGACTTTCATGTGCTCGGACCCGCGCTTCAGCTCGATCCAATACTGGACGCCAGTATTCGATTCGTCTTTCTGGTTGTTCAGCTGGGTGCGGAAAAGATCTTTCGGCCCCGGAACGGAATTGTTAGCCGGCCCCGCCGAAAACGCCGGCAAAGCCGCCGTTATTAAGGCACAGAGTGCCACTGGAAGGGTTTTACGGAAATTCATTACTAATCCTCCATCTGCTTTCATTCTTGCACAAGCAATCTATTTATGTAGGACTGCTAGTCGGGTCAGAAATACCTTGCTGCGCGGGCGGTCCTTAAGTGCTGTTGTACTTGAACTTCTCTTCTCTACGGAGAGCAACCCCGGTTTTAGGAGGTCCGCTTCAATTTCTATTCCAGAACTTGGTTCGTGCTGCTTCAAAAACTCCAAAGCCTTGGCGTAGAAGGCATTCGTGGCTTCCTGGTCTCCATAAATCGCAAATGGCGTATGCGAAGAGACGGCGATGAAGTTTTCAGCTCCGGAGGGGTCGCCCAGGGCGTAGCAGTCGTGAAGGACGTTTTGTTGTTGCTTAACCTGTATGTTGGCAAAACTCGTCTCGAGGTTGGAAGGGCAGGTGAAATAGTCTCCAGCCGACAGGGAGTACTCCTCGGCGTGCTTGCGCTTCGGCTCAAGCGCCTGGGACGGCGCCGGGGCACCTTTAGCGACAACCGGTTTGAGGTCTTTGGCGCCGGCATCGCCCTTCGAGTTGGCATCCGCCTGCGCGGTCGAGTCAGACTTGGCACCATCTTTCGCCGCTTTGGCTGCGGCATTTGCGGCTTCTTCCTTGGAAATATCTTCTTGTGAAGGCGGGAAAAGCGTGTCTATATCACCGCCGGAGCTGGATTGATGGAAAACATAGATATAGGAAGGCTCCTCTACATTGACCTTCATGTAGAAATTGGTGCCGTTGCGCAGCGTAGCGCCCGGCTGATAGCGCTGGAAGACGTTCTCCTTGCCGCGCCTGGGGTCGTTAAACTTTCCTTCGAGCGTCACCCACGGGATTTCCGGCTTCATGACATATTCCGGCGGCAAAATATTCGGCTGCGGCGCGCGCGCCAAGACCATCAAAGTACCGGCGCCGATGCCGAGCATCAGTAAGACCATAATCAGCGTACTGTTCACAAATGCTGCCTTTCGAGGCTTGTACTCGATATCGGAAATCAATTTCTGACCGCAGGTTTTGCAAAACCGCGAGGACTCCAAGTGCGACGCTCCGCACTTAGAGCAGTTTACACGAGCCACCTCCGAACAGCCTGCTTTCGGCACAGGCGCGCCCGGCGCAGGCTTGGGAATATCGATCGCACTCTGGCTCAGTTTGCGAGCCAGGGGCGCCTCACCACCTTGTACGAGGCATTGCAGGATAACGTCGACCCAGAGCATCTGCTGCAATTTCGTGCCGTCGCTGGTGTCCGGCTCCGGCGGCAGAGAGCCGCAATGCATACCAATTACATTGCCGTCCTTGAACATCGGACAGCCGGCAGACTCGGGCGAAAGCACGAGGTTGTGCACGAGGTGATTCGGGTCAGCCTCGCGAAGACTGCCTAGCAGGCTGCCTTTGCGCACGTAGGGTCGTCCCTCTAGAGGATCGACTGTAAGACTTTCTATCTCGTCATAGGGCTTCAACTGTACCTGAACCGCCACCGGTATTGGCGCGGCATTGCGGTTGTAGTCGCGCTTGACTGGGGGCTGATCATGTATCTGACCGGATTGCCTGAGTTCGGACAGAGTCTGGTAGACCGCGTAGTCGTCCAGTCCAGAGAGGCGCCAGAGCTCATTGGCCGGCGTAATTCCATCGAGCACAGGCCACAGCAATTTTGCTCGGTCCAGCGCATCACCAGTCATTCGGCTCGTATTCAGCTCGGGTGAAACCCGCAGCCACAGGGTATCGGCACCACCAAGCTCTTGCTGCATTTTCGGCAATTCATCGTAGCGGCGATGAGATTCGATCAGCAGCATATCGGCGGGACGATGAATTGGACGGCGTGAAAGCCAGTCGGGCTGCTTGGCGGAGCGGAAATGGAAATTGCCGTCCAGCCTGGACTCAAAAATCTGGTAAAGAGCATACTCGTTGAGAAGCCCGCCATATTGGGCATGCAGAACCTTGCCATCCTGGCAAAAGATGCGAGCGATTGTACGGTTGCGATCGTCCGTAATCAACAAGATGCCCTCTTTACGGGCATTTGTGATGGTTTGCAAAACCATCGCCAGGTCGAGTTCCGCCAGCGAACCACCCATGCCCTGCTCCAGAGAAGCTTGTGGAACGCTGTTCTTCTGTATCAGCTTGGCGATGGTGTCGATGGCCAGATCGGGCAAAGTCGGGCGGGTGACTAGTACTACTGCATTGTTCTTCTGGAGAGACACCTGCGGCAGGTAGTCTGTCATGGCTTGCGTAGCCATTTGCGTTGTTGAAGAACGGCTAAAACGCGGATGGAAAAGCGCCTTAGAAACCCCCCGCTCCTCGCCCGAGCAAGGAAAGCGAATTTTCAACGCCTCGAGGTGATCGGCGAAAAGGATGATGGAATGTGCGGTTGTGGCGACTTTGTCTTGATCGATGAGCCAGCAAGTAGCCAAAACTTCGTCGTTAGACGATGTGCGGTCGATGATTACCCCAACCGACCCGGCATATTGCCTGGCTTCAATCCTGCTAGTCAGACTGTTAGCCTCTCGACGTCAAGCTCCGAAAAATCGGTCCTGTGCCCCCACTCCGGCGGCTGGCCGGACTTAGTCGGCGGCAGCCTCCGTATACAGTATAGAAGCCCTTATCTATATTGGGGGGTTGTCGGGCGCAAATTCGTGGCGGTTCCCGAAAAGCCAAGTGCGATAAAGGTCTTGGGGCTGCGTTAAAGCCCAGCTGGTTTGCTCTGGCGGAACTTCAATGCCGCCCAGGCGTCGTTAAGAAGTCCATCCAGCCCGCAGCAAAATGGACGCTTTGTGGCAAAACCCTGATACTGTCTTGCTTTACAGCCAGATGTTTCGAGAGATTAAGGGCTTGCGTTATAATGAACGTCCGCAGCAGCCGAGACCGCAGGTATATCTGGTAACCTAATGTCTCTCACGCGATGCGGATTCGGGCGCTCGTAGCTCAGTGGATAGAGCCCCCGCCTTCTAAGCGGGTTGTCGTTGGTTCGAATCCAACCGAGCGCGAATTTTTCCCATCGCAAGGGTCATTAGCTCAACGGCAGAGCAGTTGCCTCTTAAGCAATTGGTTCCAGGTTCGAATCCCGGATGACCCACCACTTTCGAAGAGCATCTCTAACGAGATGCTCTTTTTGTTTGGCAAATTCAGTCAAAAGTGAATGCTCCGTTAACTTTGGACGGGATGTCAAGAGATAGCCGTATGATGGCATCCTAAACGCCTACGTCCCTACCAAAATCGCAAAATCGGCTTTAAAAACCTGGAAAGGTTTGCAGAAAGCCGGCATCCGACTGCGTTTTTGCAAAAACATGAAAGCCGTTGCACACCTGCCGGCAGTAGTTGAGCCAAAGCCGTAGAGCGCGTCGAGGTAATAAAGATGAACATCCAACCGACATTTGGCGCCCATGGCTTTAATCAATCGCAAAACAGCTTCGACCCTGGACTCCACTCATACTCGAATTCGATGGCAACCCTCAGTTCAAAAACATCGAATCTAGTAGGCGCTCCCGAAGGACGGACATCCCATGGTTCATTGCCCGCGCTAAACGGAGTTTCTGTACACCAACTGGACAGAGACTCACACCATAGATGGTGGCAAGTCAAAAATTTTTTCAGTTTGAATCAGAAGCGAGATCAGAGCAATTTTAGAAATCAGGGACTTACAACCTCCTTTCTTTTCCTGATGACCTGCCCGCTGCATCTCGCCATTATGATCGGCACCGTGCTTCCCACTGTAGTTGCACAACATAAGGAGTTGGACCTTATCAAACTGATTCTACTTACAGTGGTTGCCTGGGCGATTATGGCCAACGCCTTCCTGGCGGTTTTTCGCAGACACCAGAGAATTGTGCATCAAGTCATAGCCACTGACGAGGGGCTGGAAGTCAGCTCTCCTTTTTTCAGCAGAAAAATTCGCTGGGGTGAAATCCGCGATGCATTTGAAGTGGGCAATCCCGAAAGCGGCTACGATATGCTGCAAATCGACTACACAGGCGGAGAATCGATCTTTCTGTCAAAGAAGCTCTCGAATAGCAACCAACTTTTCGCTCTTATTGAAAACAGGCTGAAGTGGACGCCGCGAATGACTTTCCAACTCAACCACAGGCTGAGTGACGAACTCTTTGACCTGTGTTCGCTCAGCATGACAGCGAGTGTCGTTGCGCTTCTCTTCACTCTTGCAAGCCCACAGACAATGCCGAGAATTGATACGATTTCAATTCTTCTTATTTTTGCTGTGCTGGTCGGTGCATCCAAATGGTTTTTCCATAACAAGACAGCGCAACTTATCAGGATTGGAAAATCCGAGATTTATATTCAAACGCGAAATCAGAGCAAGCTTCTAAATTGGGACCAGCTCAAGGAAATCAAGCCAATACCTTTATTGGGATTGAATTTGCTGAAAACTCGCAATGAGTGGTTTAACCTCGGTTTCACAAGTAAAGACAAAGAGACTATTTTAGTAATCGAAGACAAGCGCAGAATCTCTTCGGAACGCTAGCTTTTGTATTTAGCTTGATTGTCATCCGGAAAAGTTTCGTGCAAGAAATTGTTTTCATAACTCCTTAACCTTGCCCTGAAAAAATTGCAATCACACTTGCGTAGAACACGCGCACAAGTCGCGTGCAAGTCGAGTACAACTTGCGTACACGTCCAAAACTTGCGTACACGTCCAAACTTGCGTACAACTTGTCCAAACCTTTCATACAACTTGTCAGCACCATATCCGGTGCCGGCATGAACCTTTCATCTCCGGAGACTCTCTCAAAAAGTTTTTCGATGGAGTCTTTCAATGGCTTTTTTCGCTGGAGATTTTCGCAAAGCTTTCAATCACAAGCTTTTAGAAATTTTGCTTGCCAAGGAGCCTTTTTTGAGGTAAGGTAATGGGGTAACAAATACGCCCGCCCAAGCAACCAATCAAATTGGCTGACAGGTACGGCTAGTGTCCCGCCCGGACCACCTTAACGGATGGCCGAGCAACACCAGAACAGCAAACCGCGAAAGCGGTTGAATTTGCACAGGCATCCCGCAGTTCTTCTCTCTCGCCATACCCTAAAGTAGCCATTAGGTGCCCCGGCATCCCGGTTTAACTCGCCACCACTATGGGAGGTCCACCATGTTTCGATGGAACCCACACGTGACGACTCGAGAATCATTCACGAAAGATTTTCTTGCTTCGCTTGTAGTTTTTCTTCTGGCATTACCGCTCTGCATGGGCATCGCGCTCGCGTCCGGAGTGCCTGTAGAAAAAGGAATTCTCACGGGAATTGTCGGCGGCTGCATCATCGGCTTCATCACCGGTAGCCCTCTGCAAGTAAGCGGACCGGCAGCCGGTCTTACGGTTCTGGTCTACGAAATTGTCAGCAACCATGGTCTGGCAGGGCTGGCAGTTGTTCTGGTCAGCGCCGGCTTGCTGCAACTTGGCATGGGATTGGCGCGAATCGCTCAGATTTTCCGTGCGGTATCACCTGCAGTGATAAATGGAATGATGTCCGGCATCGGCATCACTCTTATTCTCAGCCAACTTTATGTAGTAGGTGCGCTGCATCCCAAGGCTCATGCTCTGCACAACATAAAGCATCTGCCTGATCTGATTGCCAACATTTTCGATCCGACAACAACGGCACTGGAATCAGTCAATATTGGCGTTCTCACAATCGTTGTGCTTGTCCTCTGGAAAAAGCTGGCCCACGGAAAATTAGCATCGATACCAGGTGCATTGGTAGCCGTCGTGGCAGCGACAATGACAACATCTATCCTGCATATGCCGCTAAAAACAATTCCATTGCCGGAAAGCATTTTCAGTGGAATTCAGTTTTTGGACTTCGCCGCTGTCTCAAAAATGGACCCGTGGTCAATAGCAAGATTTTCAGTAGTACTTGCCATCATCGCCAGTGCGGAGACTTTGCTCAGCGCCGCCGCTGTAGATAAGCTTCACCGCGGACCGAGAACAAAATACGACAGAGAATTGATTGCCCAGGGCATCGGCAACACGATATGCGGTCTCATCGGCGCCCTTCCCATGACGGGAGTTATTGCCCGCAGCAGCGTCAACGTGATGAGTGGGGCGAAGACAAATCGCTCGACAATCTTGCACGGAATCTGGCTGCTCATTGCCGTGGTCGCCTTCCCAGGATTGCTGCGAATGGTGCCAGTTACAGCACTTGCTGCGCTGCTTCTGTTTACGGGCTTCAAGCTGATCGATTTCAAAGGTATTCGCAAACTCTGGGATTTTGGTCCACGCCTTGTGGGCGTTTATGCCATCACGACCATCGCCATCGTCTCCACCGACTTGCTCGTCGGCGTAGCGTTGGGTGTAGCACTGTCGGTCATCAAGCTCGTCTACACCATGACCAGATTGAATATCACAATCGACCAATTCGACAACAAATCAGTTTTGCATTTGCGCGGCGCGGCCACTTTTTTGAGTTTGCCCAGGCTGGCCGACGCGCTGGACGCGGTGCCCGGCAACACGGAGTTGCACGTATGCATGGACGAACTGGATTATGTCGACCATGCGTGCTTAGAGTTGATAATGGATTGGGAAAAACAGCACGAAACCACAGGCGGAACGCTTGTAATGGACTGGGGCGAATTGCGCGCCATGTTCAAGAGCAAACGTCGTTCACGCCATATCCGCCCGGTCTCGGCGACAACTGCTGTTCCCGCGCACGCCCACCCGCACTCGAGCGAAAAGGATTCGAGAGAACCCGTTGCCATCTAAAGCGCTGGAAGCCGGGCAGTCTTTTGTTTCGCAGAGTCAGTTGGATTAAACGCTCTCAGGGAATATATATAAAACCTCTGAGCGACTTGCCATGTTTAAATTCCCGTGGAAAAACAGGCCACCCAAAACAGGAAAGACGAAAGGCGACTCGATAATCGAGCTGAATAGAAGCGAGTTCGAGCTGGATCCTGCAGCCATTCCCTCGGGCTCCCAGACCAAGCGGTGCCCGAAGTGCAACCGCGTGTTTGATGTAAAAGCAGTAATATGCCATGTCGATTCGACGCTCCTGATGCTCTCGAAACCGGCAGATGTGATGCTGGACAAACCTATAACCGCCACCCGCAAGGACGGAACAACCTTCGATATTCATTGCAAGTGCAACATCGGCAAAGGAAGTTTGTGCGAAGTATTCGACGCGGAAAACACTGCGACACAACAAAGACACGTGGTGAAGCTGCTGTTAAGCAATTTGGTATGGGACACAAAGTCAGCCAAGCGATTTGGCAAAGGGTCCGAAATCGCTCTGTCTTTGCAGCACGAAAACATTGTCAGAGTTGATGGAATAGGCACTCTTGAATCCCCAAAAGACAAATCCCTGCCATTCATGGTTTGCGAGTTTCTCGAGGGTAGACAGTTAAATGAACTGATTACGAAGGATTGCCTGCCAACCGTACATCAAGTTCTCGACATTTTTGAGCAAGTTTGTTTGGCCCTCGAATATGCACACACTCAACAGATTACTCACGGAGACTTAAAACCGACAAACATCTGTTTGGTGGAAGATGGTGAAAAAACAATCGTAAAAGTTGCAGATTTTGCCGTTGCCGAACGCCTCTTTCGAGATCTGGAATGGGACAAGGTCTCAACAATGACGACGAGCATATACGGATGCTCGACCTACCTATCGCCTGACTTTATGGATGTGCGAGTCCCGACACCAACATCAGACATTTACTCAGTTGGTTGCATAATGTACGAGTGCTTAACTGGTACACCACCATTTACTGGGGGGAATGACTTCGCAATCATA
>JAIETE010000216.1 GCA_019745505.1 Candidatus Obscuribacterales bacterium
GATGTGCCGATCAATTGGTCGACCGAACAATCTGGAAAGCCGGGTGAAGAATTTGCCGGCAGAGTAAAGACGAAACCGGGAACAATCAACGACGCCACCAGTGATGCCACCATGGGCGCCATCACTCTTAATGAGCGCGATTTTGGAGCTGACGTTTCCACACAAATTACCTGCAAAATACCAGGCGCCGGTCAGCAGCACCATATGAACATATAGCACAATGAGTCAGTCTTGATGACGCCTGACCGGCAAGCACAGTTGCTCGGCTAACGGGGGAGAGCCCGAAGAAGCGCCACTGGTGGGCGCCCCACGTCAAGAGTCTAAGATCGAAGCGTGAAGGGCATATAAATACAGGAAACTCTGCAAGGAGACTTTGGCGATGGCTTTCGATGACGGAAAATCCTCACAGGGCAAGAATTCACAGCCTTTTGAGCTGGGCGCTCTCAGCGGCAATACCGAAGCTGCGGGCGAGCGAGAACCGAGCGCCATTGAGGTGGCAGCCCAGTGGGCGCAAAACGACAACAAAATAGTGCGTGCCGCGGTCCAAGGCACAGACCCGGAAAAACCTTACGCCAAGCAAGTAGAAGCGATGCTTGGCACCGAAGATGCATATGTAAGGGAGAGTCCAGCCGCCTTGCGCCAGGCAGTCAACGCCCAACTGCGTGAGCTGGAGCAACAAACCGGCAAGAAATTGGGCAGGGTGAAGTCAACTGACAGCTTTGAAGCCGTCGAAGACAAGAACGCGGCAGCTATAGTCGCTGGATTCGGTCCAGGCAGTCAATGGAGCAACGAATTCAAAACTTCGATAATATCGACCTTGCGTGAGGGCAAACCTGATATTACGAGGGCGGACCTGTCCAATCAGGCTACTGTCAGAGAGGCATTGCTTGCCCGAGACAGAAAGCAAGCCGCTGGAGTGCTGGGTGAGTCCGGCGCCGCCAGAGCTTCGGGCTCTGACCTGGAGCGCGCCGTCAACCAGTATCACTACCGCCATATGCAGAAATACGGTATCGAGACAGACCCAATGTAATGACCGAAAAGGCCAAAAAGCCCGCAAAAGAAACACCGGTCTACTCTTTGGTCCGGGCTAGTCGCTGCTATAACTGCGACGCGAAGCAAGAGCCCGGCAGCATAGTCAAATTCGAACCAGGCAAGGATGAGCGCGAGATTCGCTGTCGCAAATGTGCAAGCCTCGAGGAGATGGAATTTCTCAGAAGCGGCAATGCCAAAGTTACGCAGATGGCGAAAAAATACTCACAGCGAGTCGTGTTAGTGATGCAGTGGTCGGAATTGTGGAAGACTTACGAGCGCATCGGTCTGCTTGTTGAATCTCAAGCAATAGACCGCATCGAAAAAGAGCTCAAGATTAGGTTCGAGAATCGTGAAACAAAACAAATTCACTGAAAATGAGAGCAGGAATTAAGTGACAAGCAGCGAAACAAAGAGAAGCACAGTCAGCTCGACAGACAGAGATTTCTACAAACTCTGGACTCCCGTCACTTTGAGATACGGCGATACGGACAGGCAAGGCCATATCAACAACGCCGCATACTGCACTTTCTTCGAATCAGGGCGAGTCGCATTTTTATGCCATGAACACGGCACAATTGCAGAGGACGGCTATGCATTTGTTATTGCAAAACTCTCGCTCGATTTTCTCAAAGAAATGAACTTTCCTGGAACTGTGGAAGTAGGCACCCGAGTAAATCACATCGGCAAGAGCTCATTCACATGCGGACAAGCGCTATTCAAAGACGGAGAATGCTGTTCTACTGCCGAATCTGTGATTGTCCTTACCGATGAAAAAACTCGCCGTTCTGCCCCAATGCCGGAAAAGGTTTTGAAAGTCCTTCGCGACCTGCAGTAATTATTTACGCGCAATCAGCGCAAACTTGCTTCCGCAATCAGATGCGAAAACGCTCGCGGAGCCTACCGGAGTGGGTACAGAGCCAACGATTTGATAGCCCTGCGATTCCAGATCATCGGCGGTCTTTTCGAAATTTGAAACGGACAATACGACCGAACAAGTAAATGCAACCTCCTCAACAATGATCACGTGCGGACCGGTCGAAAACTTGATGGCGCAGATATTTCCACCTGCCGATTCCCAAATTCTCTGGCCCTTCAAGACATCGCAAAAGGCTCTCGAATCAGCTTTCACATCGCGTGACGGATGAACAAGATACTCGACTTGAGTGCCTTCGATCCGCACATTCTGGGCAAAGGAAGCTGACGTATTGCCGATCGCTTGCACGGACGGCATGGCCGATACACCGCTCGAGCGCGCGGACACAGAAGAGCCCGGAGCCGCACTTGATGCCACCCTGGAAGAAGCACCAACAGTAAGACTGGAATCAGTGTTGGTTCCTGTTGCGGAATTAGCGACGGAAGGCGCGCCCGCGCCCGGAACAATGGCAGGCGGTCTCAGCCCCCGCCGTCTTTCCATGCTCAGGCGCATCATCGCCGATGTCGTTCGTTGCTTGAAATCCATCGCCACATCGACCATGCCGGTGTGTTCAATCTGGCGGGCAATCTTTTGCAATTCTTCAGCTATGGTTTTCTGATTGTCGCCAAGTTCAGCTTCCAGTGAAGTAATTATCTTGATAATTACTTCCTCTGAATTTTCTATGGAAGTATCCGCCATTGCCTTGAGGGCTAGATCGAGCCGGACCCGCTGATTGTCGTTAGCCATAGATGAGAGAGCATACTCCAGAAACGCCACGACGCGTTGTGTAATTTTATCGCTTGCTCCCCGGCTACCGCCAGCCCCATATGACATCCCAGGGGCTTACATTGTCGCGAAACAGTCTCAGTCGTGGCACAATAACGTGGGGTTACAGACAGAGCGGTTGCCGAGAAATGGCAAAAATAATCGTAGTTGAAGACGACAAAGAGATTCTCGAAGCGCTCGTAGACGTGCTCGTCCATGAAAAACATACGGTTGACGCGCTGTCTGATGGTGCCGATGCATGGGAGAGCTTGCAACGTTTTCAATATGATCTCGTCATCCTGGACTGGGGTCTGCCCGGTATGGACGGAATCGAAGTTCTGAGGAAATTCAGAGGCAGTGGGGGCGCAACGCCGGTTCTATTTTTGACAGGACGCAGCACGGTTGACGAAAAGCTTACAGGACTGGACTCCGGCGCCGATGACTATTTGCCCAAACCATACGACATGCGTGAGTTCAGAGCACGAGTCTCGGCGCTTCTGCGGCGGCCCAAAGAGCTCTCCAGTGAAATTGTCCGCTGGTCCGATATAGAGCTAGACACCAAAGCATTTCGCTGCACCAGACGCGGCGAAGAAATCAGGTTGTTGCCTAAGGAATTTGCCTTGCTGGATTTCTTGATTCGCAATCGCAATCTCGTCTTCACACCGGATCAATTAGTGGACAAGCTCTGGGCGGGTGACACTGAAGTTTCAGTAGATGCGATCAGGCAATGCGTAAAAAGACTGCGCACCAAAATTGATGTTTCGGACAGACCTTCATACATTACAACCGTTGTCGGTGTCGGATACAAGGTCGAAGAATAATTAAGAGGAGCCTCATTCCTGAGGCTCCCCTTCCCTTGCGAGTACAAATTTTTGTTTGTTGCAGCGAGCCTAATTCATAGGCGAGAAAATACTGCTGGGGTGAAGCGCGCTCCATCTATCACCATAGTATGACGCTGTTCCTTGTTGTGATACTTCATTGCCGCGAATTACGCCACGCAATACGGGTCTGCTCTGTCCGTCATTAGCCATGAGCGTAATGATGCCGTTATCGTATCTGATTTCTACGTTATATTCTTGATCGCCATCTTTGACCATCAGCGAGTGTTCACCTTTATCAAACAGATACTTGGCTGCAAGCAGTCGATCTTGAGGGCTTGCATTTCTGTTTTGAATGGCATTGCGCAAGCCGGTTGCATCCGTCTCTGCAGTCACGCTGGTGACAGCCTCTGTGCTTGAATCCGACTGGCCGCCGCCATTTGGATAACCATCAAAGACAGTACCATCACCTGATTTAGCAAAGTCTTCCACTGACATCGTTTGCTTCTTATGAACAGATTCGGCGTAGAGGGTTGTTTCGCTCGAATCAATTTTGTCGACCCATGGGTCATGACGATCTTGCATGCTGCTCTGACCAAGAATTTCTGCCTGATTTTCACTGGCAAGATCGGCGGCAAGAGATATCAGCAAATTGCTGTTGTTCTGAGCAGCTTGAAGTTCGTTGCTATCAATTCGCCCATCTCCAGGAATGATCCACCACCCTTGATCCATTTTTCCCAACGCTGAATTGACCAGATCGCCGCTCAGCCCAATCTCGGGCAAGATGTCCTTGAGCCCTTCTTCGGTGATACCGCCGGTGGCATATCCGTGACGCATGGCAGCGCTCACTTCCGCCCACACATTGCTGTCGTCGGGATTCTGCACGGCCCTATTGATCTCGGAAACGACCTCTTTGTAGGCTGCATTACTCTCTACCATGACAAACCTCCGGTCTCGCAATGGGACTATGCACCATATTTGGTGCTACAGTAATTTAGGGTTTATAGGGGACTGGCTCCGGATTTCTATCCATTCACCGACCATATCACTCTAATGCAATCGTATGACATTGGTTTGACGGTCGGTTTTTCAGCGCTAGTCGAGGTTTTGAAAGTCTTATAGCGCAAATTGCAAGAGAGCGTTGGGATTTGAAATTGTTCTCTTGCTGAGATTGAACTTCTAGTAAATGTGGGAAAGTTCCTTCCTCCGTCCTCCCCACACGATGAACAATAGGGCAATCGTATGACATTGGCTTGACGTTCTAAATCAGGTTGCCACCGTTGCACTTTCAGGTATTGACGCTCTTAGTGAGTTTCTCGATTTTCCATGCAATGCAATAAGTGAAAAGAGCCAAATCCAACAAAGTTGGCTCTGGCTCTTCCCGACCTCTCCGTTCAACCCGTGTCGGAAGCATCATTCAGTTTTTCGACCGCGGTCACAGGTGCATCTCGGTGTCTTCCGGTTAGCGGTGCCGCTTCCAACACTGGCAATTTAAACGATAGACATGACATTCGTTTGACGCATCAAACGGATGAAAAAATCCAATCAGACGGTTTCTATCAAACAGAGCGGCGTTTCGGCGCAGTCGATTGGCTTTGCTCGACCTTTGCTTTCAGATTCTCGAAAGCCAAATAGAAAATCGGCGTTATATATAAGGTTACGAGCTGGGAAACCATCAATCCTCCAAAAACCGCCAGCCCCAGCGGTTGGCGTGATTCACCACCGGCCCCCCAGCCCAGTGCCAGTGGAACGCTGCTCATAATCGCCGCCATCGTGGTCATCATAATCGGGCGAAATCGCACCAGGCATGCTTCATATATAGCTTCATCAGCCGATTTTCCGTGATTTCGCTGGGCATCAAGAGCAAAGTCCACCATCATGATGGCGTTTTTCTTGACGATTCCTATAAGTAGGATAAGACCAAGAAATGCATAGATATTGAGGTCTATATGGCAGACGTAGAGGGTTATGAGCGCGCCCAATCCGGCAGGCGGCAATCCCCCAAGAATCGTAATCGGGTGAAGGAAGCTCTCATACAATATTCCGAGGACTATATATATGACTACAATGGACAAAATCAGCATCGCCCACATGCCCTTGAGCGACGACTGAAATGCTTCTGCGCTGCCGAGGAAGCGGTAGCTAACACCATCCGGCAGTATTTGCTTGGCATTCTTCTCTACGACTTTTACTGCATCGCCGAGAGACGCTCCTGGTTTCAAATTGAAGGAAACAGTGGCAGCCGGCATTTGGCCGACATGATTGACGAGCAGAGGACCGACCGAAGGAACAAGTTTGGCCACAGCATTGAGAGGCACCAATTCACCGGTCTTGGAGCGAACATACAGCAGGGGCAAGGAATTCTCATGCACGCGATACTCAGGTTCTACTTCCACAATCACGCGATACTGATTGCTGGGCGCGTAGATCGTGGAAACCATTCGATTGCCGTAGGCACTGGAAAGCGCGTCTTCGACCTGTTCTGCAGTAAGTCCGAGAGTGGCGGCTTTATCTCTGTCGATACGAACGTCGATTTGCGGGCTGTTGATTTGCAAGTCCGTATTGACGTCCTGAAAATCGGGCTGGTCCCTGAGCAGTTTTTCCAAGTCCAGAGTGCTCTTGTACAGCAATTCTGTATTAGAGCTTTGCAGTGAAACCTGATAGAGACTCTTGGTCAACTGACCGCCCATTCTGATGGAAGGAGGGTTCTGCAGAAATATTTTGATTCCCGGCACCTTGGCGAATTTCTTTCTCAGTTCGGCAATGATTTCATCAGCGGACTGTTTTCTCTCAGCCCGGGGCTTAAGGTGCATGAATATGCGCCCGGTATTTCCGGCTACGTTGGGTCCACCTGCGCCGACCGAAGACATGATGTCTTTGACATTTGGATTGCTCATGGCGATTTCGGCAAGCTCTTTCTGGTGACGCACCATGTCCTCGAATGAAATTCCCTGGACGCCTTCGGTGAGACCAAAAATCTGATCGATGTCTTCAGAAGGCATGAAGCCCTTCGGTATTTTCACAAAGAGCATTGCCGTCATAGCAGTCATGACCAGAAAGGATATGAAAGTCAGCCGAGGATGGCGCATAGTAACGCGCAATGTACGATCGTAGAGCCGCGTCCACGATTCGAACAAAACTTCCGTCGTCGCCAGCAATTTAGAATTGCTATTGACGTGCGCGCGTAGAAAACGGCTGCACAGAAGTGGTGTCAGGCTTAGCGAAACGATGCCCGAAATCAGAATCGCGCAACTTATGGTGACGGCAAATTCATTGAACAGGCGACCAACGATTCCGCCCATAAACAAAATTGGAATGAAAACGGCAACAAGTGAGATCGTCATAGAAAGAATAGTGAAAACTATTTCGCGCGAGCCTTTCAAAGCCGCATTCATTCTTGTTTCACCAGCTTCCTGGTGCCGGACTATGTTTTCCAAAACGACAATGGCATCGTCGACAACAAATCCTACAGACAGAGTCAAAGCCATCAAAGACAGGTTGTTGATGCTGAAGCCAAGAAGGCTCATGGCTCCGCAGGTTCCGACCAGTGAAAAGGGCAGGGCCAAGCTGGGAATCAATGTGGCTGAAACATTGCGCAGGAAAAGAAAAATGACGATAACAACGAGCACAACCGATAGAGCCAGCGTCAATTCGACGTCACGCACCGATTCGCGAATACTCTGAGATCTGTCATAGAGAGTTTCAATCGCGACTGATGCAGGAATTTGAGCGCGCAAGGACGGCATCACTTTATTGATGTTGTCGACAATCTCAACCGTATTGCTTCCCGGTTGTCTCTGGACACCCAATACAATGGCGCGGGTCCGGTTGAACCAACTGGCAGTCTTGTCATTTTCGACGCTGTCGATAGCTTTTCCGATCTCCTTCAGGCGCACGGGAGAGCCGTCTCTATACGCTACGATGAGAGGCTCATATTGCGATGCGGTCAACAACTGACCGTTAGGTTGAACCATATAAGATTGAAATCTTCCGTACAGCGCTCCGGACGGAAGATTGACGTTGCCCTGGCGAATGGCATTCGTCACCTCATCAATCCCGATGCCACGGGTAGCCAATGCATTGGGATCGACCTGTGCGCGCACGGCAAACTTCTGTGGTGCCAAAACCTGTACTTGCGCAACGCCGGTAATCATTGAAAGACGCTGAGCGATGATTGTTTCGGCATATTCATCGACTTGAAATAGCGGCAGAGTGGGAGAGCTGACAGCCAGATACAGAATAGGTTGGTCAGCCGGATTCACCTTTTTTGCCGTCGGCGGAGTCGGCATTCCGGGCGGCAATTGTGATTGCGCAGCAGCGATAGCGGCCTGGACATCCTGAGCTGCCGCGTCGATATCGCGGCTCAGATTGAATTGCAAAGTAACATTGGTCAGGCCGATTGCGCTGACCGAATTCATCGCCTCCAAACCGGCAATTGTTGAAAATTGTCTCTCCAAAGGCGTCGCCACCGCCGACGCCATTGTGTCCGGATTGGCACCGGGCAATTGAGCACTTACCTGCAATGTGGGAAAGTCGACATTCGGTAGATTGTTGACAGGCAAAGTCGAATAGCCGAGCAATCCGAAGACGAAGATTGCCACCATGACCAGCGTAGTCATTACAGATCGACGAATAAAAAGGTCCGTGAGACTCATTGGCTAATGCTCGCGTCCCAGCTCATGGTTTGCCGCTCTCGCTTTGAACGGATGGCTGTATTTCCACCTCGGCGCCCGGCATAAGCTGCATGTGTCCATCAACGACGATCTGATCGCCTGGTTTTACGTTGCCTTCGATAACGCTCGTGCTGCCATCGCTATACTTGACCTTCACGACCACTAAATTTGCTCTTCTATCGTTTCCGACAACATAGACATACTGCCCTTGCTGTCCGACTTGAACAGCCTGAGAGGGCACTACGATAGCGTCATTTATGGTGTCGAGATTGAGAACTGCTTTCACGTAGGTACCGGGCCAAAGCACCTCATTCTCGTTCGAGAATGTCGCCTTCATCAAAATAGTGCCGGTATTGCGCTGCACACTATTGTCGATAAATGTAAGCGTGCCTGTAATTTTGCTGACATGCTCAGGCAGCCCTTCTACTGCGACTGTGAGTGGACCTCGCTTCTGCAATTCGTTAATGCGAGGCAATTCCTGCTCTGGCACAGAAAAGCTGACATAAACAGGCTTTACCTTATTAATCACAACCAGGCTGGACGTATCACCGGCTTTCACCATTTGACCCTTATGAACAAGAAGCGCACCGGTTTTTCCGTCCATGGGCGCGGTGATGCTGCAATACGAGCGCTGTAACTGAGCGTTTTGCAAGTCTGACTCGGCTGCTTTCAAAGCCGCTTGCGAAGCTTCCAGTTGCGCCTGGTCGGATTGAATGACAGACTTTTCGTTCTCCATGGCGGCGGAGTCAGCTTTTACCGTTGCAGCCAGGGATGCGACGTTGGTTGCATAACGATTCTCCTGCTCGACTGAGACAGCCCCCTCTTTTACGAGCTCCTTATAGCGAGCATGATCGCGCCTGGCATTCGCCTCTTCAGCCATGTCTCTCTCTCGATTCGCCGACAGCCTCGCCAGTTCGGAGCGATCTTTGGCGATAAGAGAGCGGCTCTTCGAAACGTCGGCTTTAGCTTGTGCAAGTTTGGCGGACCACTGACGAATCGCTTCATCGAACGGGCGAGGATCGATGGTAAACAATCTCTGCCCGGTCCTAACCCGGTCGCCCTCGGCAAAGAGAACATCGACCAATTCCCCGTCTACACGCGCGCGAACGGCAACAGTCGAGATCGGCTCCACGTGCCCGAGCGCTCGTAGAACGCGCGGCACGCTTTCACGTTGAACGGTCGCAACACGCACAACGGCCGCTCGCTTGACCTCAGGCGGCTTCTTCTCATGATCGCCGGTAAAGTAGGCAAAAGCACCTAAAACTCCGATTAGCAAAAAGACAAACAGAATCGAAATGGCGCGACTGCTGGACTTGACGGCAGGCGACGAGCTGCCGGTTTCGGATGTCTGTGTATCGCGCGTGAGCATATTACTTGCGCTCCTCTTCCATCGCTTCTTTGAGAATGCGCAATCCGATTTGAATTTGTTTCACCTTTTCGTCCGGCAAGCGCGTGAGCACTCTGGTCAGCTCAGAAATTGCCAGTTCTTCGACTACCTTATATTCTTCTTGACCTTTGCTTGTCAGTGAAAGTTGAAGGCATCGGCGCTCGTTAGGATCTTCGGCGCGAGCGACCAGTCCCTTTTTGACCAAGCGATCGACAATGCTGGATGTGGTGGCATTGCTGACGGCCAGGTATTCGGAAACCGTAGTAAGTGTGGTGGACGGATTTCGCCGGATAAAAGACAAAGCCCTTATCTGCGGAACAGAGGCTTTGTCACCAAGCTCCCTTCGAATACCCTTCCTGATGTAGTGCATGACAACAGGAATAGATTCCAGTATTTCTCTCGAGCAACTGGTGGAAGTAGGCTCTGTAGCAACCATAATCGCGCCTCCAGCATGTCAATATAATTATAGACTAATAGTTAGGCTATCTAACTATCTATTGAGAAATAATCAGCCACTTTGCTTCTCTGGCAAGACTTTTCGGCAAAATTACGAAGGTGGGCAGGAAGCTAATGAATCGAATCCGCGGCTGCTGGTTCGGTCTGCCCTGAGATCATTCGGGTAGAAAAACCTGTCTCACCAACCTGCTCATCGGCAATTCCGGCATTTTTGGCCAGCCTAAACTGAACCGTGTAAAAAACCAATGGCAGCGCGCTGGAAAAAAGAGCCAAAACGAGCATGCCCGGACGGTGGCCGAATTTCGTGAAAACCTGCCCGACAAAAATAGGGAAGGTAATTCCGGCAAGCGCTCCGGCGGTCACAACAAAAGAAGTTATCGATGCGCTGTGTTGGTTGTATCTTTCCGACGCGCTTGCGATAAGGATGGGGAAAATCGGTCCAAAACCAAGCCCCAATAGGAATATGACCGCTAGAGACAGGGGGCCGAGTCCGGGATGGACGGCCAGAAGCAAAATGACGCAGAAAGCGATACCCATCGCCGAAAGCGCGATTCGCGATGCGGCAATGTATTTGAAGAGCTGAACGGAGGTCATGCGCCCGGTGGTCAAGCCGGCCCACAAAGCCGTCATACTCCAGCCCGCCAAATCTTTGGACAGATTGCACGACGCGTTCAAGTATGTAAAAAGCCAGGTGGCAAGGGCAACTTCAACCCCGACGTAGAGAAAAACTGAGGCTGTGTAGAGCAATGCCGGGGTCTGCAGCGGTGTGAATTTAGACAAGGTCACATCGACCGGCGCAACGCGCACGTCGATTTGCCGGGCCGAGACAATCGCAGCGAACACTGCCAGGGCGTACAGAGCACCGAATGCATAGACAGCATGATACGACCAAGGGGAGTTGAGTCCGGCCAGAGCTACGACTGGTCCAAGAAGAGCGCCGATACCGAAAAAGACATTGAGCCTACCCAGCGAGGCGGCGCTGGAGCCGGAAGCCAGACGCAGAATACAGATGGTTCCGGAGATGCTGTTCAGTCCGGCGCCCACACCAAGAGCTGCCGCCCCCACGGACATGCCGATGATGCCGGCACCGAGAGAAAGAATTGCCAGCCCTCCGCAAAAGAGAAGCGCGGCGGCCATCAAGCAATTGCGCCCGCCAAACTTCTCGACCAGCTGGCGTCCGACTGCCAGAGGTATAAGAGAACCGCCGCTATAGACACTGATAAGCGAGCCGGCCTCAACCAGCGGTACTTTTTGAGAAACAGCAATTGACGGAACAAGAGGTCCAAACCAGCCGCAATTCAGTCCGGCCAAAAGCGTCAGCGCACCGGATATCATCAAGATCCGCACTGTCAGCTGTTCGTTGCTGAGTCTTACGTCGCTCAAGCGAATATACGACCAATCGGGGCTTCCAACCATGATTTTGGCACAAACCATTCTTTCTCAAAATAGAAAGCGGCACAAGAGTCGCAATTCATCACATAACCAGAACCATCTCAAAGTTCAGCTTGCCTGTCCCGATTTGGAAATGCTTAGCGAATTTTCGACTGTTTTTTCTGCTTTCTTTGATCTTGTGAATCTTGATCGATAGGAATAGCGAAGCGCATTATTGTGCCTTCCTTACGAGAACTGCGACAGGACATGGAGCCGCCATGTCCCTCGGCAATCTGCCGGCAAAGAAACAAACCCAGACCGGCTCCGGCACCGAAGCGTTTTCCCTGCCAGAGACGTTGGAAGAGCTGTTCCATATCCTCTTCGCTAATCGGTTCTCCCCCACTGTGCACTTCCAGCACGGCCTGTCGCTCGACTATTTGTAGGTCGATTTTTACATGCGTATATTCAGGCGCAGAACTGAGAGCATTACCGATCAAGTTGATGACCAGCGCTTTGATAGCGCTTCTATCCGCGTGCAAAACCAGCTTTTCCGGCGCATGGAAATTCACGTCCAGGTGTTTCGCTTCAATGGTCGGACCGGCGTTCTTGAGCATTTCATTGAGAATGCCTACAAAATCGAAGTGCTCAAAAATGAATTGATCTTTTCCTGACTCAAAACGCAGTACTTGCAGCAGATTCTTCACCATCAACAATAGATTTTCATGGCTGCGGTGCAAGCACTGAATAAATTCGATTTGCTTGCTATCCAGCGGACCGACATAGCCCTGAAGCAGCGCATCGAGTGCGCGTATCGCTCCAATCACGGGCACTTTCAAGTCGTGCGCGAGTGAGGCCATGAAGTCCTCTCGCTGCGATTGCAGCTGTACGGTCTTGGTAATGTCCTCGAAATGAGCAAGAACGCCAACAACATTCCCGGCGGCGTCGTGCATCGGCATTTTGCTGGTGCTGAGCCAGGCGATTTCGCCGCTTTTCTTGGTCAGAGGCTCGATGATATTGAATTGAGGGCGATTTTCATCCATTACCTTGCGATCGCAAAGATGGTAGAACTTCGTCTCTTCCGACGTCCACGGCATATCGTAATCAGTCTTGCCAATAATCTGATCGGCATCGGAAAAACCGGCGATTTCTGCAAATGTTTTATTGCCGCCCAAATAGACGCCTTCTCTGTCCTTCCAAAAAATAGCCGCCGGAATCGTGTCCATGACGATGCGCAATCTCTCATGCACGCGCTTCTGTTCATCGATGTCGGTAGCTGTGCCGAACCAGATCTTGATTTTACCTTCACGATCTCTGACCGGAACACCTTGCACGAGAAACCAACGATACTGGCGCGTATTCAAGTCAAGCAAGCGATGCTCGCTCTCATACAATTCACCGGTCTGCAAGCTTTCTTCAAAATGCTGGACGGCACGCTCGAAATCTGCCGGATGCAGTGCACGCTGCCATCCTGCCCCATAAGCATCTTTTGCAGTCAGACCTGTGTAATCCGTCCACTTACTGTTGACAAAATTGACGGCCCCGTCCGGAAGTGCAGTCCAGACAATGAGCGGCAAGGATTCGGCCAGAGAGTGCGACCATTCGGAGAAATGGTCGGCATCTTCAGCTGCACCGTAGGAAGCCGGGCTGGCTTCCGTCTTTCGGCTTCTTTCGACGACTCGGAATTCAGGTGAATCAGAATTTGAGATTTCGGCAAAGGTCAGCTCGTACAAATCGGCCCATTCGTCTGAGAGATCTTTTGCAAAACTGTCATTGCCTGTAATTTTAGACGCGAGCATCGACGACAAAACTCGAAAGTACGGTACGACATCCGGAGCCAACTCAACAGTCATTTCCAAGGTAACTACAAACTGAAACTCCTCACTCGTGCGAATCGTGGCAACGACTTTGGCGCCATTTGAAAAACTATCCTTCTGAACATCGAGCCGATTGTCCATGCCAGAGGAATCTAACTTGGCTGAGGATTTTGAAGTATCGACATCGGACGCAAAAGACTCCATGCCGCCAGGCTCCAGATACATCACAGTGCCTTTGCTGGCAGCGGATTTCTTGGAACGATTGGAGAGTTGGCTGATTTCAGTTTCAGTCAGAACAGCTCTTTCAGAACTATCGGTTACCTTTTCGCAAGGAACAAATAGCAGGCGCGCCGAGTTGAGAGCAGGCTCACCATCCACAAGAAATTCATTTACCAGCAACTGAGAAAGCTCGTCGGCGCGAGACTGAAAGTCCGAGGCCCGGCATTTGTATTTACGCACGGCCGAAACAATTTCGGCCAGGGCTTTGAATCTCAGCAGGTTCATTAGTAAAACACCTACAGTTCTCCTTCAATTATTCCAAACGAATTACTGAGTGGTCGCAAATTCCGGCATTTTTCACTACCGCTAGTGATTCGCTGGGGATAAAGATCACACTTCTAAGGGAGTTACGTTTACGGACCGACATGGACTCGACAAGACTCAGTTCCGTTTGACTCGAAGCGGAATTTATGAAATGTGACTGGTGACATTCTGGCCAGCCAATTGGTCAAAATCGTGGCAAAGAAGAAAGAAACTATAGACGGTCATTCCGCCGTAAATCGTCTGCCAATACCTGCGGTTTCACTACTCTTTGTCTTGCCGGCTTCTGTAGATTCGTCCATATTACGGGCCGCATTGATGAAGTCTTTGAACAATTTCTGATTGGCGGAAAAATCTCTTTCCGGATGCCATTGAACGCCAAACACGAATCGATTACCTTTCAATTCGACGGCTTCGACCATGCCATCATCGGCGATGGCAGCAACTTGCAGATCATCTCCTAATCTATCTACGCACTGGTGGTGCGAAGTTGGGACGCTGAGCCTGTCTATGCCGTAAATGCTCTTCAGCTTCGTGAGCTTTGCAAAACTGACCTCATGCTTATTGAATCCTTTTTGCCAGCCGTCTTTACTGGCATGAGCGACTTTCATCGCCGGAAGTTTTGTCGGAATATCCTGAATGAGAGAGCCGCCGCGAGAAATATTCAAAGCCTGGCTGCCGGCGCAAATACCTAGATAGGGCAATTTCGTCTTGTCGACAACCGTTTTTGCAAGAAGAATATCAAAACGCCAACGCTCCTCATCCATTTCTACTGTAGTCGGCTCGACCTTCTGCCCGTAAAGATTGGGCGGGTAATCAGCGCCACCGATCATGAGAACACCGTCCAGATTTGCCAGCACAGCCTGCAAATCTTCCTCGGACATGGGGGGCAGAAGTACAGGAATCGCACCTGCATTTTTCAAGGCTTGGACATATGGTGCGGACAAACCAATCATGCGCGGTTTGTCTCCATTGATGTCGCAATTTACTCCGATAATCGGCTTCTTTGCGCAAGTCTTGCGCACGGCATCGTTGGTTGCGTCTTTTGCATCGGCACGCGCAGCCGGAGTAGGGCAATTACCTGCTGCAAGGGTTGAAATTACAACCAAAATTGCTGCAATTCTTGAATGTTTCACAGTGGTCTCCTGCACATAACCGACTGATCATATACATAGGCGAAAGGGAGTTTCTGAATATCGCCTAAGCAGCAGTAGAAATAGAGTGAAAAGGCTAGAAGTAGAAGCCCACACCGCAGTTGACGCTCTGCAACATTTGCCTTGTGTTACCGAATTGATAGTCTAGCCCCAGAGGGACATTAGTATTACCGTTGGACGTGCTTATAGAAGGCAAGCCGATTACATGGGTGACGCCGGTCCACACTCTGCCACGCTTGTATCGAAGCCCGTAAGTAAACATCTGCTTGCAATTGGAAGGAAAAACCGGGGTCACCGCTTGTTTTACGATCGGTTGATTGTTGAAGCTGAACCCACCGGAGCAGCTCCAATTCTCGTTAAAGTCGTAGTCGAATCCGTTATTGCATAACCAGACATCCCTGTAACCAGGTGAAAACGGCAAATTCGCCAGACCGGTAATATTGGCATGACCGAAAACGCTGCTGGAATTTCCTATCCACCCTCCCTCGGTAATGAGGCGTAGTTTCTTCGTGGGTTTATAACTCAGTCCGAATGACAGTCGTTGAGGAAGAGTAAAATTGGATACGCCCAGCCGACCGGTTTGCGTTCCCAGACCCGGAATCTCGAAAGTCGCATTGTTGGTGTGCATGCCGCCGCACCAGAGAGGAGAGCGATAGCTCACGCCCGTCTGCCATTTGGGATTGATCAAATAGAGTGCGCCAACCTCGAAGCCGCTGCCGACAGCCCATGTTTTCGGCCAGGTCAGTTTGCCAGGGCCCATAACGAAGTCGGTCTTGAACGATAGGACCTCCACGCGCGGACCGGCGCCCAAAAGCAGTTTTTCAGTCGGCTTGTATCCGAAATTGACGTAAGAAGAATAGTGCGTGTAATCAACCAGAGCCTTAGTCTGCTGACCGGGATTGTAGAGCAGATAAGGGCTGTGAAACGAACTGCTCCAGCCTCCTTTCTCGAACGCGATTCCGGCTGAAAGCTTTTCCGTAAGTGGGCGAACATAGCCCAGGTTGTAGGAGCGAGAGCAAGTAACAGAAGAGTAATCGCCGCCTGCCGGTCCGTTCCACCTGTTGCGCGGATAGAGAAAAGTCAGCTTCGAGTCGAAACGACCTCGTTTGTGCAAACCCAGGGCGGCGGGCTGCCTGATCTGAGCCAGGCCGGTATCGCCCACGGCTACTTCGGTGCCGCCTCGCGCATCAGCCTGGTAACTGTGACCCAGTTCTTCCAAGCCATTCAATTGCGCTGCGGCTTTCGGTTGCGATACCACCCACAGTACCAACAGCAAAAGCGCAAATAGCCGAACAGAAACCAAGATATTTACAACAAGTCGACGCCCCAATCAACTATAACAAGCTGATAGTGGATGTGTAAAAGTCTAAGCTTTGCCCGCCACTTTCTTTTCATGGACGGATAAAGAAGTGTCCTGGCCTAAGAGAGAACCTTCGCCGAGTTGAGCTTCCAGAGCGCGACGGGTCGCCTCCATTTCCAGGCGAGAATACTCTTTGCTCAGCTTCCAGCCGCAATACAACCAGCTCAAAGCGCAAATTGCCGCAGCTGCCATTACCCCTTTAGCTCCGAGACCCAGAGCTGTATTGACGACAAAGATAATCACACCGGCAACGCCTCTGGCCATTCGATAGACGAACATCTCGATTACCGGTTTGACGTTGTACAGTACATCACGACTGGTGACTGTGTACATGAGCTCTTTGGCAGCTTTGAACCAGGCGTGACGCATGGCTTCATCGCCATGAAACACAGCCATCAGGACAATAGGATTGGGAACGAAAGCGAACATCGTCACGCCGGCGAAAATCAATCCGGCCGATGAAGAAAGACAGAAGCCTGAGCCCAGCTTTCGCACAATCGCACTGACGAGGAAAAGCTCCACAACAAATTCGACGATACCGCGCCAGCGCTCGAGATTGGCATCGATTGCGGCGATTGCATCACGACCGGTAGCCATATTCTTGAGAATATCGTTGTAGAGAAATTGCACCATATCCGGTGTCACGCGCTCCAGCGCCACGACAAAAAGGAGCAAGAGCAAAAACTTGTTCTGAAAAATCAGCTTGAAGGCCCCGGATATACTTGATACCTGGGCTTTCTCGAATTCAGGCGCAGCAGCGCGTTCGACAACTTTCTTGCTCTTGTTTAGCGCCTCGAGCACATGAAAGAGTCCAAGAGTAAGAGCAACAAATCCGGCCGCCACAAGAAGCAAATTAGTGGTTCCGATAGTGCCTACCAAGCAGGCAGTGATGGTACTGCCCAGCACCGCGCCCAGTCCTCCGCCCGCGGCGATAACGCCGAACAGGCGCTTTGCTTTGTTGGAATCACAGACATCATTCGCATACATCCAGAAGAGGGTGACGCCCATGATCGAGAAGACATCGAGCCAGACCCAGAATGCACCAGACGCGATGGGCGATTCATGTTTGAAGATCTGCCACCAGGCCAAAAGATTGACAATAAAAATTCCGTACACGGAGCTGATCAGAATCTTTCGCGGAGCTTTGGAAAATTTGGAATAGAGCCAGACGACAACGCCGGTGAACAGCGCCGTACCTATGTATACGAGCGGCATATACTCGTTGCCCAAACCAGCGAGAAACAGACCACGACGGATTGGACGAAGGATGTAATAGACGCAAATGAAGAGAAAAATCCACGTGAACAGCAGAGCCGTTATCGTGCGCTCTCCCTTCTGAACACTCAAGAAGAGATCGAGGAAACCCTTATCATGCGACATCTTAGACATGGCTTATGTTCTCGCAAAACTTAGCCGCCTCTCATTCGATGGGCTTCCACGCGGCTCTTTCAAAGTGGAGATTGTAAGGCCGAATCGCCAAAATAGTGCGCCATGCAGGGATACATGACGTTAGCTTAATCTGCTTCAAGCTAAGTTTGGGAGATGCCAAAGGTTGGACGCTTGTAATTTTCTCCGCGATACTGCTTGGGAATTGCGATCTCATTGCCATCGCGTACAGCAAAGATATGCGGAGACATAATCTCCATACCTGCTTCGTTGAATTTGTCCTGAATCCTTTTGTGCAACTCCGAATAGACGAGAGGCATTTCATTTGCCAACTCGGTGTATACATTGAGCTGGTAGTCGACATAGAAATCAGCCAATTCATTCTGCAGGATGAAAGGTTTGGGTTCTTTCAACAAGCCGTAGCTATCAGCAGCAGCAGCCATCAGACAAGCTTCGACCTGCTGCCAGGGCTCGTCATATCCGATAGTCACCGACGTGTACAAAATCAGTTGTTTTTCCCGAGCCAGCGTCGAATAGTTAGTTACGTTCGTGGTCATGATCGTTCCATTCGGAATCGAGACAACCTCGTTCTTCGGCGTTCTAACCTTCGTCACAAAGAGATTCTTCTCGACAATATCGCCGACAGTGTCGGCGATTTTCACCCGGTCGCCGAATTTGAAGGCATTGGTGTATGTGAGAACAGCGCCGGCCATGACATTACTTACGACGCCAGTAGAGCCGAAAGAAACTAGAATGCCGATCACCAGGCCGACTTGTTTGAACGCCGGAGAGTCCCAGCCAGGCAAGTAGGGCATCGCGACCATCATGGCAAAGGCAAGTATTAGAAAGCGAGACAATTTATAGGTCGGCTCTGCCCAATCAGGATCGAAATCGGCGAATTTGATCGTTTGATCTCTCACCGAGTCGAAGAAGAATCGCGCAAATCCAATCACTGCATATGTCACAAGGATGATCAAAACCAGGATCACCAGAGAAGGGAAGTACTCCAGAACCTTCTCCCAGATTGATGCCAGAGGCGCCACCGCATTTGCCATCACAGCTTTGGCCAGATGCTTCGTACTCGGGTAGAAACCCAAAACTTGCACGATATAAGTAGCAAAAAGAGAGAACCAGAAAAGAATTTGCAGAAACTTGACCAGAGTCAAAAATAGGTCCGCCAGGGCATTGGCACCGATCAATTCTGCATTCTGAATTTTCAGGCCCTTGATCGCCTGCCCACGCTGGCGGCTTATCCACCAGCACGTATCAGCGGCGAGTTTGCTGACCAAGACCAGAGAGAGCAAAAGAATGACGGTCGCAGCGACTGTCAGGCCGACGGCGAGCGCCAGGCTCGACGCACTTGTTGCTTCTCGTCTTTGTGATACGGCAAGGCGCACGCGAGAGGCAAATTCATTCGCCATCTGAGTAGTCGACGACTGCGCAATTTTGGCGTCTTCAGGCGTGACGGTGGCAATGACGGTGGAGCCTGAGACGATATCCGTTCCGGAAGAGGTTTCTTGAACTCGCACAGAATCGACATCAAAGTCGGGATCCTCAGCGAGTCGTTGCAGCACTTGCGATGCCATGATTGCTCGCTGCCTCGGCGTGTACTCGCCGACATTCGAATAAAAGTAGAAAAGCCGCTTGCCTTTGACTACAACGGCAGCACCTTCAGGCGTTTGTGTCGGCGAGGTTTGCCCAATGGTCGACTGCCCGGAAAAAATTATCAGAACCAAAAGAGCTAGTAGAACATTGAAGACAAGTTTCACGGAGTTACCCCGCTCGACAACATTTGACTTCGACATTGTTCCTCTTGAGGCTTGCTGCAAAACGAACGGCGGCGCATTCGGTATGCACGAAAATTGGCGGGCGGGCTGAGGTCTCGATACAATGCCTTACAGGTCGTTTTTAGGGGTTTGGCGGAAGGGTATATTCAGGCCGCGAACCAAAATTGAGATCCAAGTTCTCAAGAGAGTCCTTGCGTAAGGACTCAGTTTCATGGAGAGATTAATAATGACCGACATCAAGCGTATATCCCTTGCTCTTTTAGCACCCCTGATGATTGTTTCCGTCTTGCCGGCCCAGGCGGAAGAAACCGTGATTAAGCGGACAACAGTAATCGAAACCAGCGGCAAAACCTCGCCGCAAGGCGCCACCTCAATTTCCGTAACGGCATCCAAGAGTTACAGCCTCAAGTTCAAAGAGAGGCTGAACAACCTCAATCAGCAGAACGACACGGCCCTTTCCAAAGGCTGGATCAATGCTGACGAACACACAAAATTCAAAGCAGAAATAGATCGCCTGTCAGCCGTGGAAGCAAAAGTCGAAGCGGCCGGATTTCCCAAAGCGGACGTAGATGATCTAGAAAAGCAAGTGACCAAGGTCAATGCCGATCTCTCAACAGCTTCAAACAAGCCAAAGACGAATACGGCAACGGCAACCAAAACAACGACCACAGCCAAGAAAACTGCAGCCGGCGACACCAAGAAAACCACAACCAAAAAAGCTCCTGCTAAGAAGTAGCAGCAGTTGTCCGACAGCATTTAGCACAAGGGAGAAATTAATGACTCAGCAAAACAAAATTCCGCTGGCGGCCCTGACGGCGCTGATTCTTTTCTCCCTTGCGCCCGCTGCTCCAGCCGGTAATGAGCCGGCCCACCCGACGACTCCGGCAACTGCGCCTCAAAAGCAAGTTCCTGTTATGGACAGGCCGGAAATGGCCAGCTTCAAAAGAATTCAAGTCAACGCCATGAAGTATCGTCAAAAGCTCTCCAACCTGGGCACTATTCTCGAGCAGTCCAAAAGAGTCAATGCAGTCACGGAACCCAACTACAAGAAACTGAAGACTGATTTGGACCACCTTTTAGAAAACGAGCCGGCGATGGCTCGAAATGGATGGAAAGATTCGGATATTGCTGAATTCGATAAACAAGTGGAAGCCTACAAAGCAAAATTCGAAAAGCTGACGCTAAAGGATGAGGAGATGCCGAAGATTCCTGAGAGCATCTTGAAAGGCATTAAAGCCAGCCCTACTTCATCGAAAACACAGGCAAAGCCGGCTACTGAAAATAAGACAATTCCTCAAAAGAAGTAGGTTATTCTGCCAATAATTGCAGCAAATCACCGACCGTGATCGGATCCGAGCGATCCGTTTTCATATGTCCGAGCACTATTGGAAGGTAATCGTGAAACCAAATATAGATTTCGGACTTTGCGCGGAATACAGTATTAGCATTTTGCCAAAGGCAAATATCGAAGCGCTTAACCTAAAGGCTTATTATAAGAGCTACCGTGCAGGTGAAGAGTCATTTGAAAGTGAATACTTTTTTCTAGTAAAGCACCCATCGGCAGAGGAATGGTTGCTTGCCCTTGGGGGTATTTGTGATAAGCCCGAAGTGCAGGGAGTTTACGCATGTCCTTCACCGAAACATTTTCTTGCTGTGATAGATAATGTTGCCTATTACGTGGATAGTTCGCTTCCGAATAACGCTACTCCAGTTGCTCACAGTGTTGATTCAATCGAGGTTTCGTTACCGAATCAGCAACTTTTTGTCGTGACCAGCAAAACAATAATTGCAATAGGAAAGAGTGGTTTGATGTGGGAGTCTCCAGAACTGTTTCCGGATGGTGTGTATATCACAATAATTTCAAAGGATCTGATTTGGGGACACGGTGACGAGGTTGACGGAGAATACGGTGCATTCAAGATTTCCGTGAATGACGGTTCATTGGTGCAGAACAATTGGTATACCGAAACTTACTCTGCCGAATAGGCAGTTTTCTTTAAGCCAGCGCTGCCATTTACCAGTCCTATCTTCTGCGGCTTGAAGTCGGGAAAGACTGCACTCGTATTTGGCAAACCCATTTTCTCCGTAAGTACTTCCGCGAGTATCGAGCGATAGTCGTAGATTACTTCCAGACCGGCCGGGCCGATAACCCATTTGGCTTCATTCAAGCCCGGATAGCGCCCGATGATCTGTCCGCCGCGCATATCGTCACCAATTATAATTGCAGCGAATCCCCGACCATGATCGGTTCCGAGCGATCCGTTTTCATATGTCCGCCTGCCGAATTCAGTAATAATCAAAGTTGTCACCGCTTTCCTTCGGTCGGCGAGATCGGCATCGAAAGCAGCTAAACCTTCGCCGAGCGTTTCGATCAGTCCGGCTTGCAGTCCATCTACGGACCCCTGAACGAAGTGGGTATCCCATCCATCCAGATCTACACACGCTACTTCCAAGCCGACATCGGACTTGATCAAGCGAGCCACCTCTCTCAATCCGCGGGCAAAACCGGAATCGGGATAATTGGCCCCTTCTGCAGGTTTATATTGAGCCGCTCTCAAAGTCTCAACTCGGCGCAAGAGTTTTATAGTGTCGCGTCCGGGTGCGGACAACAAACCTATTTCAGAGCCGTAAAGCGCACTCAGGGTTTCAGCCACGACGGCAGGATTCTCACAAGGTGCCTTGATCCTTATGTCGTCGATTGTCGAGATGGCACTGGCTCCCGGTGCCCCGCGCAAGGATTCGGGAAGCATCGGTCCGATGGAAACAGCGGACAGAGGGGTGAGATTGTTTCCAAAACGCGCCCGCAAATAACGCGCCAACCATCCACCTGCCGACGTCTTTTTGAAAGCGTCTCCGTGCTCCATTTGATCCTGGGTTTCAAAATGCGAACCGGTAGGATTGTCCGTACCGACAGCTTGCACAACAGCCATTCGACCTTCTTGGTAGATAGGCAAAATTGGCGCAAGTTTCGGATGCAGCGAATAAAAATCGTCCAGCTTGATGGAGGAGTCCTTCCCTTTCCCGCTTGTCGGATGAGGAATGGAGATGGTCGGTCTTATCTTGTAGTAAGTGTCATCAGCGTAGGGGACGAACATATTCAGCGTATCGGCTCCGCCGCGCAGAAAAATGCAAACGAGAGTCTTGTCTCCCGTAGCGCTCAACTCGTCGGAGCGCAACGCCAGCCGTTTCAAAAATTGTCTTCTTGATTGCGACGGCATAGCATTCAAACCTTTTGGAATGCGGGAGAAGAAAGAATCAATCCGATCAGTTCATCCCGAACTTTCTCGTCTTTGAAGTCGCGCCGAGACACATAGGCTCTGAAAGCCTTGCTCTCCTGGGCCGTCGCTCTGCGTCCGGACAGGTAGGCGAAGAGCCTTTCCGGGTCCTTCTTGATGCTCTCCAGATCTTCCAGCCCAATGGCAGCACAAAGAGAGTCGAGAGAAACATTCGCGGTTTCGATGCTGTTGGAGCAAAGCGCAAAGGCAAAATTCCATCTCCAGAGAAGTGTTCCGAGCCAGGGATTTGCCTCTGCAGGGTAGCCGTCCGGAGTTGGATACTGGAACGGTCCGTGGCCCATTCTGGTCAAGAATTCCAGCACTTCATCACCGGCCATAGTGTCGGCACCGGTGGCACGCATACAACTGACGACATACTGAAATGGACGCTTCAATTTTGAACCTGCGGATGCTCTGAATTCATTCGAGTACAGAATCTCTCTCAGCATGGGTTTTATCTGTCCGCCCGTATCGCTGAAGCGTTTTGCCACCCTTTTGACGAGCGCCGGCGGAGCTTCCTCGCAGACGAAATGTGCGACCAGCTTTTTCGCGATGTGTCTTGCAGTCGAAGGATGATTGCAAGCGATGTCTACAAGCATTTCAACGTCTTTCTGCCCGCCGCCGGCTGGGATTTTCTTGCCAAGCACGACCTTCTGTCCGTCATCATGGAAGCCCGGATCGAAGAAAGCTGTTCCACGCTTGGATTCGCTGCCTAGGCGCCATCCAGTCAGACAGCGAGCAGCTTCGTAAACGTCCTTTTGAGTATAGCCCCCATCAACCCCAAGAGTGTGCAATTCTAAAAGCTCACGCGCGTAATTCTCGTTGGGTATCCCGTTTGGTCCATCCTTCTTATTTTCCTTACCATCGAGATAAACCAACATTGCCGGCGAAGTAGCGCTTGCCAGCACGAGATCACGAAAGCGACCGAGCGCGTTTTTCCTAATTACAGATCGATCGTCAGTCGCTTTCAAATAGATGCAATCACCTTTTTCGATGTAAATGTTGAAATGGTCGCTGAAAAATTCGACCATTGACTCCAGCAACTGCCGTTTGCTGTAAACGCTGCGCATCAGATGATAGCGGCAGAGGTCTTTTCGCAGCGCTTCGCGCTTGAACTCATAACAAGTGGCCGGATCGAGAAATACACTTTCGAAACGCTTAGTTCGAAAATCGCAGAGGCGATCGTCGATTTTCTCCGGTTGAAGCTGTTCTTCAATCCAATTGTTCACGCCTTGCTTTTTTATGTTTTCGACATCTCCCGGCCACGGTCCGAAACCGGCACGCGAAATCAGGTGAAAGGCCGGATCGATTTCTTGCCCGTTGGTTACACCGACCTTCTCAGGAATGCCACCGCCGAATCGATCTGCTATATAGCCGTTCAAATTGCTGCAAGAGGCAAGGGGCAACGCGCAGCCAAGCAGTCCGCTGATAGCCAAGAACTCTCTTCTGCTGAATTCGCTACCCATGCAAATGCCCTCATCAGGCGTCCACTGCTAAGCGACTACCCGGCCTGCTTCATCCGCATCAGCTTTTGCCCTCTTGGGCTCGCCTGTGATAGACCCCCGCGTTTTTCTTGCAGCAATTAGCTTTACAGTCAGTGCACCGGCGCCGATCATGAGCGAGAAAGGCAATATGCAAAACCACCCCAAGACTGGAAAGATAAAAGACAGCACCAGAGCGACGCCACCACGGATAGTGCCTTTCCATGGGCGCTCCGCATCCACTGGAGAGGGCAACCGCCTGCCTAGCATTGTGGCAAGACCGGCAGTACCGACATTGGCGTAAAAGAGAAATATGCCGAGGGTGAGAATTGACGCAATATCCATGAACGGGCTCTTGCGCGAGCTCAGCGCTGCGACCAGGAAGAAAACAACAAGCGCGATAGGCAATCCCATAAAAAATGGTTTTACCAGGCTCTTTTCCAAATAATCGGCAATATGCTCGACTTGCCTCGGATAGAGCCCGCGCGACAGCAGCCATAATGCCGGAAATGCCAGGCAAAAACCGACTATCACGAGAAACCACATAATCACATCGGCTACGAGCATGATACTTACCTGTCGGGAGTCAGCGATCCAAGCTTCTATATCATGCCCAATCAGGCGCTATTTCTTTAACGTTGAAGGAATAGAAAACCTCAAAGCATCCACCTGCAACCAATTTAAGGCATTGTCGAAGAGGAGCTTTCGCCTCGTCGATTCGCTAAAAGATTCCACAGATTCAATCAGCTCACCCGGTCGGTCTTCGCCCAGAGGAAAAGGATAGTCGCTGCCGAGAACGACCTTGTCTTCTCCAAAAATGGACACCACCTGACGAAGCATTTCCTTGTCGTGGACCAGGGAATCCACGTAAAAACGCCCGAGATATTCACGGGGAGGAATTTTATTGTCGATGGCGCAGAGATCGGGACGAACATCAAAACCGTGCTGAATGCGCCCGATGGTAAAACCGAATGAGCCACCTCCGTGGGCAAAAGCAATTCGCAGATTGGGCAGGCGCTCCAGGACGCCGCCAAAAATCAAGGAGCAAATGGCCCGGCTCGTTTCAGCCGGCATTCCCACCAGCCAAGGCAGCCAGTACTTCTGCATCTTCTCCTCGCCCATCATCTCCCACGGGTGAACAAAAACAGCCGCTCCTAAATCTTGGGCCGCCTGAAAAACGGGGAAAAGGGCCGGATCGTCCAGATTCCATTCGTTGACATGAGAGCCAATCTGAATGCCCTGAAACTTCAGATCACGCATGCAGCGCTCGAGCTCTTTTACGGCAAGTTTCGGATCTTGCAGAGGCAGGGTACCCAACCCGACGAAACGAGAGGGGTTGGCTTTGACCGTATCAGCCAGATCGTCGTTGAGGTACTTCGCTATAGCCAGCCCGTCGGCCGGTTTTGCCCAATAGCTGAACATAACAGGAACAGTCGAGAGGACCTGGGCATCGACATGCACAGCGTCACATTCCAGAAGTCTCTGACCGCCGTCCCAGCAATTGCTTTCGACCTCACGAAAAAACTTTCCGTCATCCTTGAGCATGCGCGCCTTGCAAGGCATGTGGTGATCGAGCGTAATGAAGCCGCCGTAACCGAATTGGTCTTTCCATTTCGGGATTTCGCGAGGCAGAATGTGCGTGTGAATATCAATTCTTGGAAGTGTCACTTGACCCTTGAATACCCCTATGTTTGTATGCAATCTGCATAATATACACTTCCCGGGAGCGCAGGCGACTCGCCTGTATCGGGTAACGTCAAAATGGTTATTCTCGGGCTCGGGGCCGACACCATGCTTCGCCCGTGTATTATTTGAACCGGGCAATGCATGCCATCGCCGCTACAGCAATGGGATTACAGAAAATAGGCGCGTGAAACGCGCAAACTACAAAAAATGGGCGCGTGCAACGCGCCCCCACGCCACGCCCCCACGCCCCCAGGCTAAGAGAAAAATGAGCACCAATCTCCATCGTCTAGGCGCCATCATCAAAATAATCGGCAAGCAGCCCGGCATTACTCTCAGCAAAGTGGTCAAGGCGCTCAACGACCAGGGCGTAAGTGTGACAGAGCGCACCGTCGCCAAAGATATTCTCATCCTGAAAAATGAAATGGGCATGCTGCCTCGAAAGGATCGTCTGCGCAGCGGATATTTGCTCAGCGAGATCTTCAGTCTTTCGGACAGCGAACTCGACCTTGTACTCGACGCGATGCACACTTTTGGTGCAAAACTCAGCGATGAAGAAGCGACGGCAATGCGCGATCGACTTATCGAGCACATCAAAGAGACAGGAGGAAAAAAGGTACCGGGGCGCTCGATCAGCCACAGAACGATTTATAAAAAGACAAAAGATCAACAAGAAATCGAGAAACTTTTGCTTGCTTCAATTCGGCAGCGCTTACCGGCCGTCTATACATATAAATCGCCTCGCATTGCTCAGCCGGAAAGATGCACCGGTTATCCTCTGCTGATGTTGTTTCACGAGCGCGGCTGGTACTGCATTTTCAAAGATCAAGACCAGCAAAGATTTCATCCTCGCCGCATGGATCGAATCAGCGAATGCGCGCAGCTTCCAAAAGCACTGGTCAATAATTCCCACGAAGAAGACATCCGAGAAGCGCAATTTCTGGTCGGAGCAGGATGGGGAATGTCCTTTCCGCGCTCGATGAAAGAGTACAAAGAAGCGGAGAAGGGTCCGCGCATTGTCGCTCGTTTCGATCGCACAAAAGCCGGCTACATTCTCGAGGCGATGGACCGCCACCCTCTGGGAAAGGTCATTCCGGCAAAAGACGGGACAGGCGAAGTAGAGTTTCACATCAAACTTTCGAACCCGGAAGAATTTCTATTCTGGGTTCGCTCGTTCGGTTCCAAAGCCTGGATTGTAGAGCCTGAATCGCTGAGAGAAAAAGAGAAAAATGAGATTCGCCGGATGGGAAGAAGGTACGAGGACTAGAATGTGCTTACCCGAATCCGCCATGGCGAACGCCAGAAGATTTTCCTCTGGGCTACTGCCACGCTTCTATTCTTGAGCGGCGGAACAAACGCGTATGCAGAACCGCCGCTATGGAAACAAAAAAGCGACAAGGCCAGCGGGTTTGAATCTCGAAAAGAATTCGGCAAAGCCGCCGAATTGTATAAAGAGGCGCTTCGACTCTTGCCGGCAGGAGAGCAAAACGGCAAGGCAAAAATCGAAGCATCACTTGCCGCCAACCTGTTTAATTTACGCAAATACGACGAGGCACTCGCCTACGGAGAAGACGCTGCTCAAATAGCCCGCCAACTGCAACAAGAGAAAAAACTAGACCCAGATGTGCTCATCAATTTGAATTATCTGCAGGAGAATTGCAGCCAGCACAATAGAAATAATTCAGTCTACTCTGCGCGTAGCCACGAACTGGACAATAAAGCATTCAGGCTGTCTTTGACGCTCAAACAGATGGTAAATCCGAATGATTCGAAACTGTACTACGATTGGATTACATATGCTCGCACATTTCTTTCTCTCGGTCGCGATGCCGAAGCGGTGCAAGAGCTGAAAAAACTGCTCAAAATCCTCAGTCCGAAATCAGAGCGCTATGAAAACGTTCAGCTTTGCTTAGCCGCACTGGAATCAAAACATGGTCGACTGACAAAGCTGGAAACAGACTATATGCGCCGCGTGAAGCCGGAAGCAAAAGCAATCGCGAAAGTGGCCGAATGCAAGTTATGGGCGGCTGATTATAAGAATGCCGTGGCGCTTCTCGATAAAGCAGCCCAAAAGATCAGTAAATCACCGGACCGGAATGTTCTTGAAACAGTAGAAATCAACAGGGTTCGAGCATCGATAAAGATGGATCTTGCAGACTGGAAAGGAGCCGAGCTCTACTTGCGGCAAAACGTAGAGCTGCTGACGAAGTACGGCAAGGAAGAGTCGATTCTCCGCGGTGCAAGACTCTTACTTGCCCATTCGCTGGACAAACAGAATCGCGTGGCGGAAGCTGATGCGATTAGGAACGGCAATTTGAAAAAGAAAGGTTCAAAGCGGAATTACGACTTCATTTTCACAGACGAAGAGCGGGCAGCACTCCAAAAGGAACGCTCACGAACGTCCAAATAATTTCACGACAGCCGCCCGGACGGCTCCGGTTGTGGGGAGTTAAAACAGACCTGTTATGACACCATTGTTGTCGACATCGATGTTGAAAGCTGCAGGTTGCTTCGGCAAACCGGGCAATGTCATGATCTCACCCATCAAAGCGACTACAAATCCCGCCCCGGATGAAACTTGAAATCCTCGCACGCGCATTCTGAAGTCACGTGGCGAGTTCAACTTCTGAGGATCGTCCGATAGCGAATACTGAGTCTTGGCTACGCATACAGGCAAATTGCCGTATCCATTGCTGTTCATCCACTTGAGTTGCTTCTCCGCTTCCTGGTCGTACTCGAGACTTTCTGCACCGTAGACTCGTTCTGCCAGCTGGTTGAGTTTTTCCTTGATCGGCAAGTCCATATCTACAATAGGTGTGAAACTGCCCTTTTCTTCCGTCGCCTCAACAACCAGTTTTGCCAATTCCAGCGCTCCATCGCCGCCTTTGGCAAAGACGTCGGATGTTTCGCAACGCCAGCCTTTTGCGGCGCAGGCATCTTTGATCGCCTTAATTTCCTCTTCTGTGTCAGTGTGGAATTTATTGATGGCGATGACGAAGGGTACCTGAGTCATTGCGACAATGCCGGCGTGCCGCTCGACATTTGCAAAACCGACTTTCACGGCCTCGACATCCGGCTTAGACAGAGCGTCATCACTGGCGCCACCATGAAGTTTAAGCGCTTTTACTGTTACTACTATGACAACGGCATCCGGAGCCAATTCAGGAGAGCGAGGCGCAGCGACGATGTCGCAGTATTTCTCAAAACCTAGATCGGCACCAAAACCGGCCTCGGTTACGACAATCTCGGACGTGCGCAATGCGATGCGCGTAGCAAGAACACTGGAACATCCGTGTGCAATGTTGCCGAATGGACCGCCGTGCACGAATGCCGGTGTGTTTTCGAAAGTCTGAACGATGTTGGGTCTCAGGGCATCGCGCAACAACGCAGCCATGGAGCCGACGCCGCCAATATCGGCAGCACGAATCGGTTTTCCTTTCGTAGTCTGTCCAACCAGAATATTCGATAGACGCACCTTTAGATCATCCATCGAATCGGCAAGACAAAGTATCGCCATCACTTCCGACGCCGCGGTGATCAAATAGCTTGATTGACGCGGGTAGCCATTTCCTTTGCCGCCCAGTCCCTGCACGATATCTCTCAAGGCACGCTCGTTCATGTCCATTGCGCGCTTGAATTGAATCGTTCGCGAATCAAAGTTCAACTGATTGCCGTAGAAAATATGATTGTCCGCTATTGCGGCGAGCAGATTGTTGGCGGTGGTGATGGCGTGCAAATCGCCCGTGCAATGCAGGTTTATGTCGACCATCGGAACGAGTTGTGCTTTTCCACCGCCCGTTCCGCCGCCTTTCATGCCGAACACCGGGCCAAGTGAAGGTTCGCGAAGTGCTGCAATTGATTTCTTCCCGAGTTTCCACAACGCCTGCGCCAAGCCTATGCTGGTTGTGGTTTTACCTTCACCGGCCTTCGTCGGTGTTATGGCGGTGACAAGAACAAGCTTCCCACGTTTGTCCTTGGCACTAAGCAGCCGTGACATCGCCTCGTATGTGATTTTGGCTTTGCCCAGACCGAACTGTTCAATATCCTCTTTCTCAAGCCCCAATGCCTGTGCGATTTCCTCAATCGGCGCCAGCGTGCCCACATTGACTCCTTCGGCCATTTTCCTCTCTCCTGGGAAGATCGATGTCTCAGTGCCATAGAGTACTAAATTCCTTGAGTCGCTGGGATTATTAAGTCAGGATTACGAAATATACAATTGTCAAGCACCGCGATGTACAAAGGTAGTACCGGGAATTTTGACGTCAAAGCGCTCTTCGATAAACAAAACGAATCTCCTCCAATCAACAAAGGAGGTGCGATATGTCCTGGCTCGCTCAGCCAGAAGCGCTCGCGCTTTTGCTCCTCTTGTCGACTCTGGAATTAATTCTCAGCGTCGACAATCATGCTCTCGTCACAACGATGACTGATAGCCTGGATGAAAACAGGCGAAGGGTTGTGCATGCGTTTGCCTTCGGTGGAACTTTATTGGTGAGAACAGCCCTGCTTGTCGGATTGTTCAAACTCATGCAGTCGCACACTCTGGCGATCACATTATTCGGCGACAAACTCGAGGCACGTCAGATCGTGCTGATTCTCGGGGGTGCCTTCCTGATATTGAAGAGCGCAATGGAGATTATTGCGCATGTGACGCAGAAACCGCAGAATCCGCCCGAGCCTCTATCAAAGCAATGTCTACTGCTGACTGCACAGATCATTATCATCGATGTAATTCTTTCGATCGATTCGATGATGGCCGCACTTGCTGTGGCAAACGACTTTCGGATTATCATTACCGCGCTCGTGCTGGCACAAGTGGTGATGATGATGTTCGGCCACAAAATTCAAGCAATGCTGTACTCAGCGCCTACACTTGAAACAGTGGCTCTAGTCGTACTCCACGCAGTCGGGTGGATATCTGTGCTCGAGGGAACAGGGGTACGGGTTCCTGAAACACACTTGTTTATTGCCGCCGGCGCCGCCACAGTGATTGAGGTCATAAATCTCAAGCTGCTCGCAACACTGGCGAAATCTAACCGAACCAACTGTTCTTCCACTATTCAACCCAATTACAAAAAAACAGATCGCGATAGGGGGGTGAAACAGAAAGTCGTTGTCTCAACGTCCAACAATTAGCGCCAAAACTGTCGCAACGCTCACGTTGCCGGTCGGGGCGATGCCCAGCATCGCCCGGCGCTGATTGTTTACGCAGTGGCTGCTTGCAATTCGGGGAGTTCGTCTTCTTCACTGCCATTGCGAATGGAATCGATGAGAAGAACAATCTCCTGCGAATCATAATCTCGTTCGGTAGTGTCATCCTGCAACAGTGTCAAAAGTCTGTTGAGGACATGCTCCGCTTCACTGTTCTTGTCCAATGCGCATTGAATCATGCCGAGGTTATAGAGATAGTCAGCCAATTCCGGATGATCTTCGCCTACAGCCTTTTCCTGCATAACCAGAGCCTTTTTGTACAAGCGCTCAGCTTTGCGATACTCGCCGCGCTCTTCCAGCATTTCAGCCTTAACGACTACATCAGCGATATTTTTCATGAATGCCTCCTTCGCTGGAATTATCCAGCAATTCGGCGTGGGGACGCGAGCACCGCCCGTGCCACCACACCGGTGGAACTAAACGTTGTTTCGATATGTTCCGTTGTTTGTTTTAAGTTGCGGACCGCTCGTCGATCAAGTGCACCGAAGTGTCTTATCGACTTTTGCATCTAGCCTGTTTGCGAAGACCCTTTTTGAGTTCGTCCCGAACGGTCGACAAAACAGTGCATCGAGTGCGGATATAAAGCGGTTTCTGTTGTGTTTATGATAAGCCCGCTCTCACAATTAATGCAATACAGTCCAACACATCTATTCCGCATAACGGCACGATATATCGAGTCTCGAAAGGCTGATTTTCAGCCGCTTTCCAAACTAACTACTTAACGCGGTAGAGAAGCACGTTTAATCAAAACCCCCACCATTTAATCAATTCAAGACTAAATTTCTAATTGTATCGACGAAATGAAACGCAGTCACAATGCGGGTTTTGCAACAACAGACCGACTTTCGAGCGAATAAAAGCCTAACGTATATCGATTAGGATTTCATGTCGTGCTCCCACGCCGAGATTCGCTCATCATCAAGGTCTTCACTATGCACGTTAGTAGTGTATTTGTTGAAAAAGACAGTCTAAAAATGCGCGCCTGTCCGAAAATACATCTACGAAAACAGGCAGTAGAAGCTAATTTACAACCAATCGAGCGGCAAACTCTTTTCCTTCTATATGTAGAATGCCGGCCGGATAGATTAGACTAATTGGCGAAAGGCGCAGCAACAGGACAGGCAGCGCCAATTTCGGATGACTTGCCAACCATGCCAGTAGCGAAAGACTCAACAACACTGATTGCGCGCCATATCCAAGACTTGAAAGGCTGCACGGCCTGCCCTCTCATGATTGGTCCCGTAGTCACGCACCGACCGATTCTCAGCAAGATCTACCTTATAGGGCAGGCGCCGGGACCGCGCGAAGGGGAAATGGGCCGTCCATTTGCCTGGACAGCCGGCAAAACCCTCTTCAAATGGTTCGATTCCATCGGCGTGGACGAAGAGACTTTCAGGCAGAAAGTGTATATGTCCGCTGTATGCCGTTGTTTTCCCGGTAAAGCAAAAACCGGCGGAGACCGAGTGCCCAATGACCTAGAGATCAAGAATTGCAGCAATTGGATGCAGAAAGAGTTTGATTTGCTGCACCCGGAGCTTGTCATTCCCGTCGGCAAGTTGGCAATCGAGCAGCTCTTCGGAAAAACACAATTGGCGAATATTATAGGAACCAAGCATAAACACAAAGCCTTCGGACACTCTTTCGACGTGATCCCTTTGCCGCATCCGTCCGGCGCATCCACGTGGCATCGCATGGAGCCTGGCAAAACATTGCTGGCGCAAGCGCTGGCGCTCATCGCAGAAGAGCCTTACTGGAAAGCTATCGCCAGACCGAAATAATTTCGGACGCATTGAAGCCTTCAAAAGGCTGAAACATTGATCTCACCTTTGATGGAAACTGAATCTTCGGCGGCACGTGATTCTATGCTCCTCACGGTTATGTGGCGCGCCACACAACTGCAAATTTTGTTGCCTATTTGATTATGTGTGGCCTTCGGCGAGGTCGATATCACACTCGTAACGGGGTGTACTCTATACATTGGCAGTTCTCCGAAAAGCTCCAATACTAGTGGTGTCAATCATAGGAGTAGCCAGCAAAGAAAATCTCTGTTGGCGATTCGCCATCGTATAGAACGATATAAATTGCAGAGCCTCGACCAATACCTCTATACATCTCGTTCAAGGCACGTTTGTTGGATTTGATCATTTCGCGAGAGGGTTTGTTGGTCCCATAGAGTTCTATTAATCGTTGATCAGTAAGTGGATAAGCAATTCCGCAGTCTGGTTCGAGACCATTATCAGGTACGGAACTAATCTCTTCGATATCCAGAATGGAACATGTACCGTCTGCGTCAGCATCTTCCATTGCCTCTTCGATCGAATCATGTAGCGGACCTGAGTCTCCACCACCGTTATAACGGCCAGCCTGGAATTCTCTCTCTCTCGTTTCTCTAAGCGCTTTCTTCAAATCTGGTTGGTAGGGTGTAAAACAATCCCAAGGTTCTGCTCCCATGATGACTAGCTCCTGAATGAACGTCTTATAGCAAGCTTATAGCCAGTCGATTACTGTCTCTCCTTCTTGGTACGGCGATTGAAGAGAGCACCGACAGCTTCTAATCCCCCATTGTCAGCTGCCGCCAAAGAAGCCATGAGATCGTTACGCACAGAGACCCAGAATTCATGCAAAAAACTCGATTGTCCGCCCTCTTGTACAGGCAGAACCTCCACAGTGAATGTATCAACTCCGAGCGCATTGCCTCTAGCTTCCATTTCAATGTTCACCTGGTTATTGAATGAAAAATCAGGGCAATCAGCCCGGAGAATTCCTGGTTCGGAAAATTTCGCTTTGCATTCTTTAGGCATTCCAAACGGAATTGGAATGAGATTGAAACTCCAGTCAGTCAAAAGCGCTCGTTGAATGGCACCGCCCTTGATGACGATGCTAACACCTTTGCATTGACCACCGAAGTTGTATATCGCGATCGTTCGTCCAGGAGTTTCATAAAAGTCGCTCAGCATGGATTCGTTATCAAGCTCCATGTCGACCGTATCTTTGGAGAATTTCTCCCTCCATTCCTGCTCGTACTCCTCTAACTCAGAAGCATCCTCACAATTCTGTCTCATATAAGTGAGTCCATCGACAAGGTTGGGCAGCTCCTCGTTCTGATCTGACATTTAGTTCTCCTTTCGGTCTTTAGGCTTTTGCACAATCCAAAGGCGCCAAGTTCAGTTTACCCAGACACCTATAATTACCACTCCTCGACAACAAGGTTCTGACTACCCCATATCCTGCAAAGGAGCGATGCCACCAACCGAATCCCACCCCTGATTATCAAGGAAATTGACGCAGGGCTAATCTGAAGCTTTGCGACACAACTTCTTTCAAAGGTTCTTTTGAAAGGAGGCCTTTATGTTGGAAGACTATTTTGTGAGACCGAAAACTCTTGATCGAATCCGACAGTCCTTGATCGCAGGTAGCATTGAGAAATATCTAGCTTGGATGGAAGAACATGGAATTTCAAACAGACGATACATCGCAGAGCCCCTTTATTAGTCCAGTTTGGCGAGTATGCAAATGAGCGCGGAGCCAAAACTATTGGGGACCTTCCAAGCCACATGTCAGACTTTGCTCACTGTTGGGAACAGCGACGCCATTGTTGCAGGACCGCCGCTCGACGAAAGACTCTCAGCAGAGAAATTCGTAGCTGTATTCGCCAGATGCTATCGGTTGTTCTACCTGGCTATGATGGTCGTTCTCGGAGTCGCCGAACTTATGCTCCGCGATTTCATTTTACCGGGGATTTTTTCAGGTTCTTGACGCAAAAGCGCGGACCAAGCAAAGCGTCAATGCGGTTTAGTTCCGACCCTGTCTTCACCGCCCTCGGAGACAAGCGAGCATTGTCCAGGACCACGATCACTAATGTGATTCGCAGATGGCTTGGTCATGTCAGCCTAGATACGACAAATCGCTATCCAGAAATCAACATGCGAATGAAGGAGGAAGCCCTAAAAGCATGCTTGCCACCGACATCAAATGATACATGTCACGTTGATGCTCGATGGCGAGATGATTCCGCTCTGCTGAGATGGCTCGATTCTATCGATATTGAAAGGTGCATTCGGAACAAGATGTTCCATGGTTTGTGCACTCTTCGATTGATCCGTTTTTTGACAAAGAAAGGGTGGCGAAAGCCAGCATCCATGGGTGTTTAAGGAATCATGAAAATAATTTGACAACGCCCATGTCATGATTATACTTGCACGTATCTGGATTTGCAGATATTCAAAACTTTGAAAGCTTTACGACAGAGGAGAGAAAACAATGACTTGCGCAATCAACACCTTGCCTCCACAGAAGAATGCTGCAGCCCCTGCTCGTGGGCATCCCTACAAGAAAAAGGGTCTACTCGGACTGTTGCAGGATCGACACTATATAAGTAGCTATGGAGCCCATACGATGGGGAAGCCAATCAGAAAGAACTATCCTGTTGCGTTCCTCCAATTCGACAAAGCGCACACCCGCGATCAAGGGACAAAATCGAATGCGCACAGATCTTTGCGCCTGGCACAGTCAAGCCCGATGCCTGTGAGGCTGTGGAGACGCATCTATAGTTCCATAAAATTTCTGTACTCGAGAGAGCAGGCAGCCGCTGAGCTCAAGGTCTCTGCGCTGCCAATGCGCTTATAAGCTATCGAGGTGCGAATAGCAGAACTGATTATGTGAAGCGTGGATGGATAACAGAGAGGATAAGACCATGTCACTGAAAAAAATCGAAAAACAATCACGCAAAATTCTGCTCGGAAAAGAAGAGGTTGACGGAAAGAGAGCAGCCAAAATTGTTCAATTAATTCTGGCTGACAAGCTCATCAGCAGAAGCGAGAAGCGCTTCGTCAAGACGCTGATGGCGCAAAGGAAATGTGATCCAGAGGCGATTAACAGATTCGAAAACGTTCTTGCGACCTGACAGCACCTACAAGAGGCTGATTCTTATGACTGCTAAGTTCACGGCTGACGAGATTCTCGAGGCAAGCGATTACATTTTTGGAAAACAGGATAGATGATTCAACAGCAATTCTGGTTGATGGTTCGGATTCACCTGAACTTCGCATGCTCATAGACGGCTTGACCAAATTGCCGGCTGTAAAATGATGCGCTCGCTTTCAATCGCTTGTGCGGGCAGCAAGAGAAAACAGATAGCCCACCTGTAGAATTACACATTCAATTCTTCAGCCGAAAGAAATACCCTGATCAAGGAATCATTCGAGGCGGTGCTGCAGCATCGCCTCTCCTCACATACACCCCGCCCATTCGTTCGAATCATCAGGTCGCAACTGTGCGGCCCTTCTTTGAGGTGTTTGTAATGGTGAGCAAATTTACTCGGTCAGGACCATCGGATGCCGCCCCTTCTGCACGTCTTATGCAGTCACTGTACGTGGGAAACTGCAAGTGCTCGAAACGAATTCAGAAAGGCGACCAGATTTGGTATGACCCAATCACGAAGAAAGCCGAATGTTATACCTGCGGAAGAACTGCGAAGGTAGAGGCATCCAGCGGTCTTAGCAAGGTTGCGGATATTGATGAAACTCAAGCTGTGATCGATCGCATCAACAATCTCAAGCGTCTCCCCGAGCGCAGCGCTAAAGCCGAAGCAGAAATTGTCACTCTGACGAAACAACTGAAAACGTTGGCGAAGAAAGACAAGAATGCCCTCAAATATTTTCGCCAGGGAAAGGAAGGAAGCGTATTTACTGCGCGATACACGAGCGTTTGCCGGAAGTGCCGCAAAATGGTTGAAATCGGAGAAACAGCAATCTACATCAACAGTGCAATTATCTGCAGTAAATGCGGCATTGGCGGCTAGCGATCTGGCATGATTCCATTGAGGAAAGTCACGGTCGCCAGATCTGCGAATTCACTGGCAGTAACCTGCCCTTGTGGCTTAAACCAAGTGTAAGTCCAGTTGACCGCACCCATCAGATACATGGTTAGTGATGTCACCTGTGGTGGCTTAAGATCCGGGCGAAGCTTGATGATCAGATCTTTAATCTCTTGCAAAACTTTGCGCTCTTCTTCTTTGATTTCCGTTTGCTGCGCTTCAGGCAAACAGTGCAAATCATTGAGCAAAACCACGTGCTTATCGCGCGAACTCATGTAGAGCTCCATAAGAGCACGCACCAAACTGCGCAATTGTTCTTCCGGCTTGTCGGATTGCTTGGTCGCATTGCTGGCAGTTTCCGAAAGCAATTTGCAGTGGACCAAAAGCATGTCATAGAGGAGCGCTTCTTTAGAATCATAGTAATGATAGAGAAGTGCTTTCGAGACTCCGCAAGAATCGGCAAGTGCGGCGATAGAGGTGCCGTTGAAGCCGTGTTTTGCGAACATGGCGGCAGCAGCATCAAGAATGCCCTGCTGTCTTTCGAGATAATTTTCTGCGCGCGGTCTGACCATCGCCCTATATTAGAGGATCAGGCGGGGAAATTTGCAAATCGTAGACTGATTTGAAGTCGCGCTTAGAAAAACGGAACAAATCTCATTAGAAGATCGGGATGATCTTGTCGGCATCGAAGGCTACGGTTTCGCCGTCAACGTCGATTTCCGGAAGAGCCGGGAATTTGACGCCGTAAGGCTCAACAATCGTCTTCAGGCGCACAACGGCTGTTCGCCAATTCTCTCTGCGTTTTTCCAAGGTGAGAATGCCAAAACCTGCTTCGCGAGCCTTTTCTTCCAGCAAACGCTGAGCTGGAATAAAGGTCGGGGGCAATTGCCAGAACTCAGCCGGCGGCTCGAAGAGAATGCCTGAGAGGAAAATGAATCCGGCACGGAATTGCTTGGTGACCGTTTCTTTGTCTTCTTCGGACATCTTCGGCAGCACTTCCTTGAGAAGAGCCAAGCAGAAGCTGAGGTGCCTGCCCTCGTCGCGTCCGATGTTTTTGAATGCTTCTTTGAATACCGGAATATCGGTGCTCTCATACATGCTATGGAAGAGCGTCGACGATGCTACTTCACCGAAGAGGAAGGAGCTGAAAAGAATCGGCATCGGATAGTGCTCGACGGCTTTCTTGTAACCGGACCAGTAGCGGGCGCCGTTGTGATAGAGCCATTCGACGTTGTTGCGAGCCAACCTGCCCAGTTCCGTCTCAGGCTCGTAGCCCAGAGGACCGTTAGGCGTCAACATTGTGATTGCTTTGCCGCAGACTTCTTCGTGGTGAAGTTCGTCGCGAGTGACGGAAAAGAAGCACTTGCGGATTGAGTCTTCTTCATGCGTTTCGTAAGCATGAATCATGGCGCGGGCAAAAACTGCCGGTCCGGAAGCGTCAAATACGGAGAGAAGTGACCACCAGTAAGCGATGGCATAGCGCTGGTCGAGAGTCATGCTTTCCACATCGAGCGTATGCCAGGGCAATTTGCTCGGAGACCAGCCCGGATCGCGGGAGCTTTCATAGATCTCCATCAAGCGAGGGGTCTCGACACGCCAGTCGAAGGGGAAGATATTGAGCCGATCCGTGATTTTAGGGGCGTCTTCGGTATTGAGCAGCAGCTCTTCCGGATTGGGCATCCGGTCGTGCTGAGTGGGAGCATCAACCAACTGAGCTTCGAGAGCTTTTTCAGGCAAAGCGGTTTTGGGCATTTTCTTCTCCACTGACATGGCCACCCCCAATTGGTAGGGCTGATTTTCATTTACCGACCGTTCGGTCAATTAACAGAATAACATGGGCCGGTCTGCCCCGCCAATACATAGCAAAAAAGAAATGTTTGCTCCTGCTTATCAGCATCACTCGGTACCGCATTCGCGGTAAGCAAAAGCCGCAATATATGCGCTTTATCAGCAACAAGTCGCGTTTATATGCCGCAGTTTTGTATCTTTTCCGGCATAGCCGCAAGCTCTTGAAAACCAAGCCAAAGCCGCAGCTACTGCGGAGGTTCCCGTTTTGGACATATAGTCAAACTTATGTCTTCTTATTCAGTATCCGCACTTGTTTCGCGTCAGAACCGGGTCTATGGTGGCGTTTCGGAAAACGTTGAGGGGAAATTTGACTATGGACTTGAAGAAAAAATCCATATTGTTTGTTGCAGGTTCGCTCTTTCTGTGCGGCTCTCTAAGTTCTCAGTGCGATGCCGAGGCACGCCACTCGAAGAAGACACTTAAAGCAAGAATCAGTCAAGAACAACAATTGGCCGACGAACTTGTACGCAGAGGCAAGTACAAAGACGCAGAAGAACTATACAGAACAGCATTGAATAAACAACCGAAAGACCTGAACATTCGCAATGGACTTGCATATGCCTATGCGAAAAGTTTCAAGCTCGATCGCGCTGACGAAGAGTTCGACAAAGTCTTGAAAGAGGATGCACAAAATGCCATGGCCCATTGCGGCAAAGCACAAGTCCTCCTGAACAGGCTGCAATCCTCTTCCGGCACCATGCGCAAGAATAAAGATGCGCTCATAAAACAAGCAGGCGCCGAATGCAACATGGCGCTATCGACAGATGCGAATCTTCCTGAAGCACACTACACACTCGGACGCGTTTTCAAGGAAGAAGGTCGGCTCGATCAAGCAGAACAATCTTTCTTGAATGCAATTCGCGCCGACAAGAATTACTCCGATGCCTACGCCGGACTGGGACTCGTTCAACTGGAAGCGGGGCGCTCGGCAGAAGCTATGACCAGCTTCAAGCAAGCCACCGCTCTCAATACCGGCAATTCAACTGCGCACTATGGATTGGGTCGCGCATACTTGCAACAAGGAATGGCGGACGAGGCTATCAAAGAGTTGAATACTTCCCTGTATCAATTCAGAAACAGCGCTCCCGTTCACTTCGAATTGGGCAAGGCTTACGCCAGTCAGGGAAACACAGTTGCAGCAATCAAAGAATTTCAGGAAACGATCAGAATCAAACCTGAAAGTGCCTCCGCATACATCAAAATCGCTGAAATTCGCGAGAATCGTGGCGACGTCGAGCATGCCATTGCCGAATTGAGATCCGGACTCGATTTGATGCCCAATAACACGGAACTTCTGCAACGCATCGCCACCAACAGCCTGCGTCTTGAAAAAATCAACGACGCCATAAAAGACTACGAAGCCGTCCTGCAAACACAGCCAGGCAACGTAGCGGCAGTCGAAGGCTTGACGCGCGCTTTGTACTTGAGAGCGCAGAAAGAAACGACCGGCGCATTTATCGCCGACAACGATTACGAGGCTGCAGAAGCTTCTATTGCTCGCGCCATTCAAATGAATCCGAACAGTTTGCAATTACGTCTTGCTGATGCAAAACTCCGATCGCTTTCCGGCAAGCCGGTCGATCTCTCCGTCATCGGCACTCCGAAAAACGACGGCGAGCGTGTTGCATACGCGGAAGCATTGCTTGCCCAAAACAAGTTTGCCGAAGCGACCGAACAGTTCAACATGCTGGTTGGCAATGCCAATACAGCCAAGAGTCTGGCAGCGTTGGGCGACCTCACTTTGATGATCAAAGATCTGGATAATGCCGAGCACGCATTCAAGAAGCTGGCTACCATGCCGGGTGGGCAGGATAGCGCCAAACGTGGACTGCACCTGGTTGCCAAAGCAAGAGAGACAACCAAACAAGACCTGAACCTTGCCAATGACCTGGCACGAAGAAAACAGTTCAACAGCGCCGTTGATAAATATCACACCGCCATTTTCAACGATCCACGCAACTCAGCTGCTCGCCGTGGTCTTGCTGAGACACTGGAAAGGTTTTTCCCGCAAGACTCCAAGGCACTCAGAGAATCAGTCATGCAATACAGAGCATACGAAAGTCTGACTCCCGGGCTGCCGGCAAAAGAATTGGAACGCTTGCACAAAGTCACGGCCAGACTGGAGATGCGCGCGACCAAAATCGAGCGAGCCGTAGCTGAAGGCAAAAAGCCGAACATCATTGCTCGCATCATGCAGAGATAGCAAAACGAAGGTTTAAGGATAGGAATTTCCTATCGGACCCCCAGCAAAAGACCGAGTCGCACAGCTCGGTCTTTTCATTTGGAAATTTCCACCGGTGCTTGGAATTATTGTTACCGACCCAATTTGTTTCGGCACGTAATTAATGATTGTCCTTTCATTATCAAAATCCTGCCGTCGCGTCGATTCGGATACACTCGTTTTAGAGGTCAGGTTATCCAACACAATGACTGAATCAGACAGCAAAAAAGATTGCCCGGATGTTCGGGATGTGAAAAACGTTCCAATCGTTCAGGATAGTCGATTGACGCGAATTAAACGAATTGTCGAAGCTCTCAGCGATTTCGAGCAAGATGAGATTGCCTACGAGATTCAATCTCGAAAAGTAAAGAAAGCACATGCTTATCTGGCTGATCTAAAAAACCTGATTCGGCTGAGCTTGTTTACGGGTCTCATTGCCGGTGCAGCGGGCGGAATTCTGACAGGATTTTGCATCTGGTTTACCGCCCTGAGTCTTGGCGGCACCACCTCTATATTCACACTTCTGGCGCTCAGCTTGACGTTTGGCGCAATGTACATGGCAGGAACCACGGCATTCGTATTTGTTGTTCTCAAGTTAGTAACGCTTACCCCGGCGCGAAATCTCATAGTACAGAGCAATAAGGCCTTTCGAGTACAAAAGGTGGAAGTGCCGGTGCCCATCAATGAGGGTGTTGAGCTAAGTATTACGGCACTTGCCGCCAAGCGAGGTTGGCGCATTCAATCTATAAACAGGCAGGAAGGGACGATCAGTGCGCAAACAGCGGCAAGCCTGCGCAGTCCCGGCGAACTGGTGGGAATAAAAGTCGATTCGCTGACAGAAGATTCAAGTATGGTCAGCATCTACAGCAAACCGATCTTGACCTCGATGGACTTCGGAAAGAGCGGTCAAAACGTGAGTCGTCTGGCAAAAGAAATCGAGGAAGCCGGACTGGTTCACCAACTCCTCAAAATGCAATAGTAATCGCAAGCGCGAACTTTTGTTCACTGAACGTTTAGCTTCTTGAACAATTCAAGCATCAAGAGTACAGCCGACAGATCAGTCAACAAGGCGTGGGCAAGCGCCGGCATTATCACCGAATTGGTCTTGCGGTATAAAACGCCAAGCCCGGCTCCGTACACCATCAGTGCAATTGTTCCGAACTCAGCCCAGCCAGGAAACATAACTAATTGCATGATCGGATAGTGGAATGCACCATATGCGAATGAAGACCAGATCAAACCGCAATGAGGAAAATCGGGACACAATTCATCCAGTTTGTTCATTACGAAGCCACGCCAGAAAAGCTCTTCAAGCAACGGATTTACAACCACTATGTAAATACAGAGCGGTGTAAAAACATCGCGTGAATAGCCGAGCGTTTTCAGCAAATCGAAGACATGCGTATCGGACAACAGGGTCGGACCGAAATATTTGTAAGTAAATATGGATGCAAACGAGAACAAGACGCTCGCGAAAATTAGTCCAAGAAGTTCCAAATAATTAGGAATTCGCAAAGTCTTGCGAAACACCCCTCGTCCCCAAACAATTCCGGGAAGCAGGCAAAACACGTGATAAAGTGCCAAACTCCAAACGGCACTTTTGAAGAAATTCATACCAAGCCAGATGACAGAGTAGGGAAGAATCATCATGCAAATGATGATCCAAAGTTCGCGCAGCCGAGCGTATTCTCTCAACGCTGCGTCGATCACTGAATTAGTTTCTTGGTCTTGCTGATCCGACATAATACCTGAACCACTTTCACAGCATACAGCTTAAATACCAAAAGTGTTCAGGGCTTTGAAATCCGGCAATGCCAAGCATCAATTGCGGGCAGCCTTAGGCGACAGAGATACCAATTTGGAAGTCTGTGTTCTTGGACTCGACTGAGGAATATCCTCAGTGAAAGGATAGTCTTTGAAGAGTGTCTCACCAAGTCCAAGATAAGGATCGTCGATGTCAGCGTGCAGAACCTCGCGATAAAGCTGCTTGGTTACATCATCAGGCTTTGCGCCCGGATGAGCGAGCAACATCGCATGCACCGGTCCCCGCCGCTGCGTCTCGTTGACCTCTGTATCTTCATGGAGTTTCTTCCAGCGTGCCAATTCTCCTGGTTTTGAAAAATCGGGCTGCTCGACCAAAACGGGAGTTTGCACTGCAGGTCCAAGACCGGCTCTCCAACCTGGCGGCTGCAAAATCGTCTTAACGCTGATCTCAATTGAAACCTTAGACAGGTCGGCGAATGGATTTACCTCCATCGCTTTGCCGCTTGCTTTAAGGGACTGATACTGCACCCGATGATAGTCCGCCAGAAACGCTTTGGGATTGACAGTGCGCGGCATGTAGTGATGCACCCAGTACAAGCTGTCCAACTGTCTTACATATTCATCGCGCTCGTACAAGCCGGGCAGAATATCGACAATCGTACCGTCGGAGCAAAGAACGTATGTAGCGACGTTTCCATGCAACGTGCGTGTCAGCTTGCGACCATTGCCGAAATCGATAGTGACGATCGGTACCTCGCGTACACTGACCCATACAGGCTCGAACTTTTGATTGATGTCGTTGGCGACTTGTTCATCCGAGAACAGCACGGTTCTCGCCAGGCGTGCATTCGTTCAGCAGAAGCGGTCATCCAGACGCCCCATCATCTGGAAAAGCAAGACAGGCTTTCCGGACTGCTTGGAGGCATCCAAAGCCGTTTGAATCGCTTTGTGCCAGCGTATCTTGCCCGGCTCGACCTTTTCCTGCTGTGGTTTGAAAGAAGGCTTCTGGGTGTTTCCTAAAGTCTTCACCGGAGCAGCTGCTTTCTCTTTTATTGTCCCGTTGTGCTTTATGAAGACTGCATGAGGCGCAGGCTCGGCTTCGGGCTGAGCTCTGAATTTCTCGTAAAACAAGCTTTTCACGGGCATCTCTATGCGTCCCTTGGACATATCTCTCACGTTCACTTGCTGCGCAGTAGCCGGCAATCCGGACAAAGTGCCGGCCAAGATTGCCACGAGAGCCAAAGAATTGATTGATCGACGGGACATAATTGCCTCATTGAGAAGGTCGCCTCACAACTGTAATTATGTTTAGAACGCGCTCAAAAACGTCCCGGGTAAACCCCAGACTTGCAAGGCGGACAATCCTGGAAAGCTCCTGACCAATGCAGCCAGGCTGCCCCGGTGACGTACCGTGTACAATATGCGGTTCGTCACAGTGAGGGAGGACCTTAGGAATGAAGAGAAAGCAGTTTGTAACCGGCGCCGTCATTGCAGCAGCCGCTTTGTTTCCGCTGGCAGCCTGGTCGCAGTACGCTGCCAACTTCGTTTCAGTAGGAACCTCAACTCTGCCGGCCGGTCAATACCTGATGAGCAACCTGGCGACCGGCCAATCGCTCTTCGTCATCGTCAGCCCGCAAGGGCAGATGACCGCCCAAGATCCACGCGCCATTCAAGTATCGCTTGGCGCATCGGCGACGATGCCGGTGAGCGCGCAACCGGGTGCACCGGCTACGACAGGAGCACCTGGCAGTGGTGGTTTTGGTGGATTGCTCAAGCAAGGACTGGATACTTTTATTCAGAACAAGTTCACGCAACCGCAAGGACAATAGCTGATTAGAGCGATCAGTCGAAGACTATGAAGAAAAGGGGCTCGGTCGAGCCCCTTTTCATATTATTCGAATTATCGAAGATTCGATGTGTTAGTCGTCGTCGCGATCGCGCTTCTTTTTGTCTTTGTCGTCATCATCATCGTCATCATCGTCGTCATCATGCTTTGTCGTCGATGATTTTGCCGAGGACGAGCCGTTTGCTTCTGTTTGAATCGAAGAGTTGGTCGGCGGCTTCGCTTCTTCTACCTTGGGAGCTTCCTCTGAATTTTTCTTCTGGCTGAAATCGATCACAGTGGTAGTTTCAATTTCAGTTGTCTTCTGAGGGGCCCCATCAGCTGGCGCAGTAGTGGCAGTCGAGGCGGATGAAGTCGTCGATGAATCCGTTGTCGGAGTCAGAGTAGACGTCGTCGTTGTCGTTGTCGTCGTGGTCGTGGCTGCCGGTGTCACGCTTGTGGCAGGAACACTAATCTCAGCTGCACTGGTGGTTGTCGTAGTCGTCGAAGTCACAGCCGTAGAGCCGCCAGCGGGAACAGTTGTGCCGCTGCCAGTGCTCTGAAAAGTAGAACTGGTAGAACTGGTCGAGCTGGTAGCGGTTGCGGATGTCGCCGGGGTCGCACCAGTAGCAATGTCTGTAGGAGTGCCGAAGAGTTTCGTTTCTTCGACGAAAGCAGCCACCGGCTGATAGAAATTGGCATCTACTGATTGAGTTACAGTTTTGGTGACACCCATCTTGCCGGCGGTGATAGCTACATCGCGTGCACCGGTTTCATTTGGTTTGGCAAATTTGGCGGCCAGCAAATTGACCCACATCTTCTTTTCGACAACGTGAATCTTGAAACCTTTGATATTTGTGGCGGCGACTGTTCCGTCCGTACCTTCATTGAGGTTCAATGTGACGATCTTTTCCATAGCGATCTGATCGACTTTGTCATCGCCGGTGTTGTTTTCGATGCGATTCGGGATGGTCACCGTGACGATGAAATTGCCTTCGTCCTTGTCCTTGACGACAATGATCGTGGCTTTATTGTCGCGAATCAGCTTCTCGGCATCTTTTCCAAGCTTGCCCGGATCTATGACTCTGCAGAATTTGCCTAATTCATTAGCCTCAGTCTGCAAGTCGGGGTCGGACAAACTTAATTTTGCGGCAACATCTACAGCTCGCTGCAAATAGGCCATACCGTCACCATAATCGCCGTTCTGGCGGCAGGCTTGAGCAAGACGCTTAAGGGTCAGCTCGAGGTTCGCATCAGGGGTCGCTTCTCCCTGAGCTTCCAACGCGTCAAGGCATTTACCCCAGTTGGTCTCGGCCTTCTTCCACTCACTGGCATCTGTTGCTGCCTGTGCAGTGGTTTTTGCCTTTTCGAATTTGGGATTCTCGCCCTCGGCAAATGCTGCAGATGCAGCAATAAAACCCAGAATGCTCAGACTAATTGCAGTGCGTTTGAAACTCATAAACCCTCACCTAGACGTATTACCATCCAATCAAACTTTTCTCTAATGCGCAAACTGTTTGCTATGAAAAGCAGACGTTTTCTTACTTCTGCTTTCTTTCCCGGCGTACCAGATAATCACCGAGAGCTTTTGGATCATCCGTGACGATCCCATCTACTCCTTGCGAAATCAGCTCTTCCCACTCCGGCTTTTTGTTAGGCGTCCAAACATTGACTTTCAATGATGCACCATGAGCGGTATCAATTACATCTTTACGCATGCTGCCGAAATAAGGATGCCAGGCCGTCGCTCCGACTTGTTTTGCGTATTGCCCGACATCACAGATGATCGGGTCGCCCAGAAGAGCGATCGCATATTTCGAACTTTTCGCGTGAAGGCGCTTTAGCACCTCATGATCAAAAGAACTGATGATAATGGTGTCCGGATATTTGTAATCGGCAAGCACCTTCAGCAAATCATCTTCGATACCCGGATAGCTGACGGGTGTGTTCTTTATCTCGATATTGAGAACAACCTTGCCGTCCAGGAGCCTTAAGACATCAGAGAGCAGCGGCACTCGTTCGTTTTTGAATTGCTCACCGAACCAACTTCCGGCATCTAATTTGCTCAGGTCGGCGAAAGCTGTGTCTTTTATCAATCCAGTACCATTAGTGGTGCGCTTCAGATCTTCGTCGTGAATAACCACCAGTTCGCCGGTTTTACAACGCTGAATATCCAACTCGATGCCATAGACGCCGTTCTCTTTGCACTTGCGAAATGCGGCCATCGTATTCTCTGGCGCCCACTTTGCTCCACCACGATGCGCGTATATTTTAGGGTCTTTCGACTCGGCTGCATCGCCGGGCAATGCAAGCTGACCCATTGCTACGCAGAGAGTCAAAAGTGCAGTCTTAGCAGTTTGGATGCGTGACATGATCTAACCTCTGGGCGTTATTTTCCGCTCCAAAAGGTATCACGTACGGCGCTGAAAAGCGCGCTTGTCAAGCCGATGTCGTAGATGTTGTCGCCGGCGGTCTGACCGGACGAGGACAGCAGTCGGGATGGCAGAAGTCAGGCGCCGCGCCGCGAGTTCCTTGCGACGGGCGTTCTTCTGCATCCTGCAAGCGCTCTTCAATCAATTCTCGAATCATCGAAATAAAAGCCGGATGAGTGCCAGCAGTCAGCGAGCGCTCGAAATTAATACCAACTTTTCCGGCCACCGAAGCCGCTTCGGTATCGAGGTCATAGATGATTTCCATATGATCGGACACGAAACCAATCGGCAGAACCACTACGTCCTTAATCTTGCGATGAGCAACATCACGCAAGTGCTCCTGGATGTCAGGCTCCAACCACGGCTGGCTGGCAGGTCCGCTGCGACTCTGATACGCAAGATTCCAATCGGTTATACCGGCTGCCACGGCAACCAATCTGCAGGTTTCCAGCAACTGGCTTTCATAGTCGCAACCCTCGGCCATAGATGTCGGAATGCTGTGAGCGGTAAAAATCACATGGACGTTCTTCCTGCGAGCCTCGGGGATTCGATTCAACGACTCTTCCAGATGCGCGACATTTGACTCGATGAATTTCGGATGGTTATAGAAGAGGCGCAATTTATCAATTTCCGGCGCGCCCTCACCGACCTCGGCGCGGGCGCGCTCGATGTCATCAAGGTATTGACGGCAACCGGAATAACTTCCATACGCCGACGTCACGAATGCGATTGCTCGTTTTACGCCTGCATCCTTCATTTTGCGCAAAGTATCAGCAAGCATTGGATGCCAATTGCGATTTCCCCAGTACACCGGCAAATCGATGTTGTGTTTTTTGAGCTCATCTTTGAGGGCCGAGATCAGGCGGCGATTCTGCCCGTTGAGGGGGCTGACTCCACCAAACAATTCATAATGGTGCGCGACTTCTTTCATGCGTTTTTCAGGAACGTTCTTGCCGCGCAGAACATTCTGCAAAAATGGCATCACATCATCTTTTCCTTCCGGTCCACCGAAAGAGATGACCAGCACCGCATCGTATTGCATGATTACCTTGTTTCCTTATTGAGTCGGTCTCAATCTCAATTCGCGTCGTATGTTTCGATCGAGCCGTCCGGATTCCTTATCACTCTTACATCGCCATAATTGCCATGACCCCTGGGTCTGCGGGCAGTGCGGCGTTTTACCCTAGAAGCAGCGCCTGTTTTGGCGGAAGCACTCGGCTTTGCCGAAGAGCCCGCTTTCACTGGCGATTGCGACTTCTCTTTCGGACCAGGCGTGCCGCCCGTGTAGCCGGTGACCTCGATCGTACCATCAGGATTCTTTTTGACCGTGACACCTTTGTCATATTTATGCACGAATTTGTGAACACCAGTTGAACCGGCGCCGGACTTTGGAGGTTTGGGTCTGGACGAGCCGGCGGAAACGGAGCCTTTTCCATTGCTATATTTGCTCACAGGGTGCGGTGAACCTTTTCCTGAAGCTCGCTGAGACGAGGACGAAACCACGCCCGAGTCGAATGTTTCAATGGAGCCATCCGCGTTTTTTCTTACCACCACGCCATCGTTGTATTTCTGGGTCGACCTTTTGGTGCCGGAACGCGAACCTCGCCTCGGCGCCGGTGCTGAAGAATCTGAGCTGTCGTAAGTTTCGATCGAACCATCAGAATTTTTCTTTACCGTTACATCACCGTAATTTTGACTGCAAGCCGGCAATATCAAAAACAGTCCATTCAGCAATAGAGCAGTCGCAAGAAAGGAAAAACCGCTCGCCTGCGAAAAGGAGGATAAACGCATTCTTTTGGACCTCAAAACTCGACAATACCGAGATGCCAGGCACAATTATAGACCTCTCATAAAAGGCACGCTTATCCACTAATGTTGCCCCCACTGGTCACAGAAGACCTAAATCCGCATGAAGAGGCAGTTTTGGCGCTGGAGACGGTTGAATTTTAGTTAAGGTAGCAAGACCAAAGCCCGAAGACACAACTCTATTGCCGTTTTCGAGCCTCAAGCAATCTCTTGACAACATTCTTGTGTGCGTGCAAAGATGCAAGTACGGCTGTTTTCAGCTTTGGCGGCCCTCTTACGGGGCATTGGCGGCAAATACAAAAGGCAAGGCGTACGCACCTTGCTGTTGAGGGGTCACGTAAACAAACCGTGCTTCGGGCGCTGAGTGCGTTGCGCCGCTGCACACAGAAACGAAATCACACATCAAAAACAGCTTGTGTCCAGCAGCTTTTCAGCTGCGGCCACGCTTTTGCATCCACGATACGCATTCCCGAGTTGGCGTAGCGTGGAATGGGGGGACGTATGAATGAATCGCAAACACGGCTTCTGATTCAGCGTGAGTTAGACGGTAATCTGTCGCAGGAAGAAGAGATGCGGCTGCGCAGAGTGCTGATGGTCAATGATTCGGCAGTCAGTTTTCGTGCAAATCTGAGCCAAATTGTCGCGGCAGTGCACGAGCTCGAACTTCCTGATTCGGTGAGGCCAGGCGACAGCAGCCGACTGGCGATCCAGATTCTGGACAGTCTGCCTTCTGCAAAAGCAAATTTTTGGGACCCGATTCTCGACATTTTCGGCAATCGAAAAAGCGGAAAAAATGATCCTCGCAGCACCCGCAGTGTAGCCAGCAACCCAGCCGCAACAGCCAGAAGTGGTAAAGGCTCTGGCGTGGATTCATCGCAACGCAACAAATCGATTGCAAACAGTGGTTCTCAAAGCAAAATCGATCCTGCCGTTCTTGCTCCGAAAAGAGATTCTGCAAAGGACTCGGATAAGGAGAGAACGCCTCACGGTTTGCAGGCCGTTGATCAGTATGTCACCGGTACCCATTCAGCGCTCGGTGGATTGGGCAAGAAGCTAAACATCAACAAGAACAATGCACCGCTTGAAGAGGTAGGCAAAACTCTTGCCGACGCGATCCGGGAAAAGGTTCATGAGCATCTGCGCGAAGAAGCGGAACACTGCGAGCATGGCGATCAATATCACCAGGCAGAAAGTCTCGACTCGCAGGAAAGAAAAACAGACCATCAAGCTGATTACTCGATGGAGCAAAATAGAGATGTTCCGGTCGATTTGCGCGCTCAGTTGAAAGCAGAGATAGGGGCCGACTTCAGTGCGCAAATGCAGCCCGCTTTACCTCCCTCTGCTGCTCCTGCCGCCGTGCTGCCGGTAATTGCAAACCCACCGAATATAGTGCCTGCCAGCATAACCACAAAACAGGTTGCCACCTCCGTCAACCTGGGTGACTCAATGGTGCTGACAGTCGGACCGCAGAATGGAAAACCGGTGGCAGAGGCGCAAAAATTCACTAACTCGAATTTGCCGACGCCACAGGTAAGCGGACACCATTTCTCAAACGAAGAACTCTCGGAGTGGAAATCCGGTGCCTATCCGATAGTGCCACCACAGGCGAAGCCTCGTGCCGAAATACAAACTGAGACAGGTCCGCTGGTACCCTTCTCGGTAAACACGGCACCGAATATCGCTAAACTCAATCTCAAAGACACGGCTGAAATCATGAAGCAATTAGCCGCCGATTCGCAGCGAGAAAGAAGTCCCTTGCCGCAATGGACATCGACCGGCAGCTTCAACAATGAGCCGATGCCCGCAAAGCCTGCTGCCTGGCCGATTACGACGCAGCCGGAATGGCCGACTCCAGCGACTGAAGAGGCGACACCAATTCCACAAAGCAACGCATCTGCGCAATCTTGGAACGCGCCTCCGGTGCCGGACTGGATAGTCCCTTCGGCCAATCCGACCCAGGCGGCGGACCCATGGGCACCGCAAGCGGCGACGACGCCTCAACCTTTTCAAAACCCCTGGGCACCGCCTCCGGTGCAGATGAGTACACCTGTTCCTGTTCCTGTTCCTGCTCCAGTGGCGAAGACAAATTCGGAACATATTCAAACTCCGACAGAGATAATGCCAGGTCAGTTTCCAGAGCCCAAAATCGTTCCGGTAACACGCCAGAGTGCCCTTCCTTTAGAGGCAATCGGCGACCGCATTAACGAGCTCTTCAACGAACCGATTGAATCGAAACCTCCCACTACAGTCGAACAACCTGCCATTCACGTCGAGCATCCGCGCCAAAACAGTGTTTTGGAAAATGACGTCAATCAGTGCCTTGCATCGCTGGGCCGACTGGCGGACGTAAAGTACGCAACCGACACCAACGGCAAGATCAAAGAATTGGGAAGATTCTTGCTCACCGACGACACGATCGAAAAAATCGACAGCGTCATCAAGAGAGGACTGGGGCACAGCCATGCACGTGTTGTCACTTTAGATGCAGCACAACAGATGGCCAGTGCGCTTGAGCCGATTTTGAAATTTGCAGGCGTGGTCGGCTATATGGTCTGCGGGTATGACGGTCTTCCAATTACAAGCGCGCTTCCTCATGACGTAGACATTGAGCTTTTGGGCGGCTGCAGCCTCGTGTCGTATATGAATTCCCATCACATCATCAAAGTCATGGGGCATAGCCACATTCGACAGATCGTCATGCAGATGCCTGCCGGCTGCATGATTCTGGCCGACTTCGGAAAGGGCATTCTCGTCACTCTGACAAACGAGAAAGAAGCCACCGCCCTGGCTAGATTGAGCGAAACAATCGATTCAATCACCGGGACCTAGTTAGGAACATAAAATCTCACAGGGCGTCGAGTAAAAATACGGGCAGCACAAGCATTCGTCTGCCCGCTTCGCCCCGGGGAGATTCGGCAATGAGACAAACGGCCCTTGCAGCAATGGCATGCCTCTTGCTGACAGCTTCTTCCGCCTTTGCACAGGGTACTTTTAGAATTCAAAGAGCGCCTGCCGGTGAACCCGTAGCGTCGGTTTCCGATAGCGCGTCCGGCAGTGTCAGCACCTTCAGACTACAACCGACCCAGTCGCAACCGGTTGCGCCCAGCGGATGGGCCGACGATTTTGCCGAGCCGGAGACCATCAAAAAAGTTCTCGACGCAGCCGCCTTCGCCAATCGAGTTCTTCAACAAGTACGAACGCGGCCGGCACCACCCAGTTTCGCCCAGAGCAATATAAGGCAGCCGCTGAGCGGAAGCCTGCTGGCACCGATGGAAGTGGCGCGCTTGCGCGGACGGCAAGTAACGTTAGTAATGGATCGCTCAGGCTCGATGAAGACTGAAGATTGCTCGCTGCCTATGACCTTCCGCAGCATGAGCCGATGGGACTGGTGCTTGAATCAAACTCTGGATTTGGCCCGGCAGACGGCTCAGGTCTTGCCTCAAGGGCTGACTCTCGTATTTTTCAGCGGCAACGATTCTGTCTATCACAATGTGCGAGCGGACATGATTCCGGCGCTTTTCCATGAGAATTCACCCGATGGCGGAACCAACCTGGTCGGAGCGATGAAGCACCAACTGGATGATTATTTCCGGTCAGTCTCGATGGGCAACAGCCAACCAATGGTAATGGCAGTAGTAACGGACGGCGACCCGGACAATGCACGGGCGCTCAAAGATTTGATCGTCAATGCAACGCAAAGGATGACTTCTCCGGACCAGATTTCAATCAGTTTTTTGCAGGTCGGCAACGATTCTAAAGGCGGAAATCTACTTGAAGAGCTTGATAATCAACTGATCTCCAGAGGAGCGAGCTATGACATCGTCACGGTCTCTCCTTTCAGACAGGTGATGGCGCATGGACTGGCACGCAGCCTTGTGGCCGCGGTGCAAAGCAGACCGGTGGCAAGAAGATTCTAATCGGCAAAGTCTTGTAAACTAATGGCTCGTATCAGTTCAAGCGTTTTTAGTGCCGATGATTTCTGCCCGATTCTCTACACACAATTTGTTTTCGAAACTTGCTGCCCTGACATTGCTTGTTATGTCTATTTTTCAGAGCTTGCCGTCGACGGCAAAGCAGGCCAATAAACCTGAAAAGGCTGCACCAAGTGACGCGTTTCACGAAGTCCATCACCACATCATCAAGCGAAAATTCAGATTGGCGGCTGAAAAAGCGAGGGTAATGGCGGCAAATGGGCACCCAAAAGCTCAAACTGTTTTGGCAATGCTCTACCAAAACGGGCTCGGTGTAGAGAAAGACATCAAAGTTGCACTTTACTGGCTCGAGAAAGCCGCCGCTCAAGGGCTGCGAGAGGCAGAGAGTTACCTGGGTCACCTTTATCTTGAAGGCAAGTTCGTCGAAAAGGATTGGGACAAAGCAGAGCATTGGCTTTTGAAGGCGGCAAAGCACGGGCAAAGGGAAGCCCAGGTACACCTCGGATTGATGTACCTGGATGACACATGGGCCAAGAAGGACATCCGACATGCCGAAGTGTGGTTGAGAGAAGCGGCCTTGCAGGACTCGGAAGAAGCAAGACAAGCCCTGGAGAAAATACCGGGCGT
>JAIETE010000027.1 GCA_019745505.1 Candidatus Obscuribacterales bacterium
CACCGCCTAGAATGTCGGCGAACAGCAAAGTGGAAAGATAGCGCTCGCCGGTGCTGCAAACAACAGTGACAATGCGCTTGCCTTTGTTCTCGGAGCGAGAAGCTATTTCCAACGCTGCAAAAACGTTGGCACCACTGCTGATACCAGCAAGAATGCCTTCTTCGCTGGACAATTTGCGTCCGTACTCCAGCGCTTGCTCGTTGGTGACGCGAAATACTTCGTCGATTACCGAAAGATCAAGAATTTGCGGAATGAACCCGGCGCCAATACCTTGAATCTTGTGCGGTCCCGGTTTCAAAGGTTGTCCTGCCAGTGTTTGCGTAATGACAGGGCTGTCGGACGGTTCCACCGCCACTACTTTGACTGAGGGTTTGCGCTCTTTGAGAATTTGCCCGACACCGGTAATGGTGCCGCCTGTGCCTACGGCGGAAACGAATATGTCGACATTACCGTCGGTAGCCTGCCAGATTTCTTCGGCAGTAGTATCGCGGTGGACTTTCGGATTGGCGGGATTTTGAAACTGCTGAAGCATGTAGGCATTCTTGGTTGTAGAAACCAATTCATCCGCCTTTGCGATTGCCCCTCTCATGCCGTCTGCACCGGGGGTAAGAACCAGCTCAGCACCGAGAGCGGCAAGCAATTTGCGGCGCTCCAGAGACATCGTGTCCGGCATAGTCAAGATCAATTTATAACCGCGAGCTGCCGCCACGAATGCCAGTGCAATTCCCGTATTGCCTGAGGTCGGCTCGATCAAGGTAGTGCTTCCGGCGGAGATGACGCCGGCCTTTTCGGCTTCATTGACCATAGAAACGCCGATCCGATCTTTGACCGATCCCAAAGGATTGAGCGATTCCAATTTCACGACTACTTCGGCTTCCAGCCCCCTGGTGAGCTTGTTGAGCCTGACCATAGGCGTATGTCCGACTATGCGTGTAATGTCGCTGGCAATCTGCTCCGATTTAGTAGCCGTCATTCTGCAACCGCCTTTTTTTCGTTGAATTTATCATTGTTGGGAACATTTTTCGGATTGGGATTATTGGCTTCCAGCTCGGCCAGACGTTTTTCACCTATTTCCTTGAGAATTCTTCCCTTCTTCGATTCTTTTTGATCGACGGACTTCATCATGCGCTCACCCTTGGCGATCAGACCTCTGGCGTGACTGATGCTTGCTTTGAACTTCTTCTGCATGCGCTTTTCGTCGTCGGTGTAATCACCCGGATTGGTCTGATTGAGCATATCGGAAGCTTTCGACTGCCCCGGCGTGGTGAATTGTCCGGCATTGCCGTTGGGGTCGGCCAGTTGACCGGCCGGCATGGCCGAACCAAAAAAGTCATTGGGACCGGCAATCCCCGGTTGCCCACCGGCTGCCAACACTGCCGTCAGCAAAGAAAAGAAAAGCTTGTTTCTCTTTGTCTGGCTCGATTGGCTGGAACTGGTCGATTGCATGTCGTTTACTCCTTGAAGTTCGCAGATTAGCCGACTGTGGCTAAACCCGGAAACTGTCGGTTGTGGAAATCAGTTGATTGCTGGAAAGCGTGAGCAACCTTGAGGACGACCTCATCGCTCAATGTGTTTCCTAGAATCTGCAAGCCGATCGGCAGTTTGTCTTTGCCCAGTCCGGCCGGAATAGATATACCGGGCAGCCCCGCCAGGTTGGCAGGGATAGTAGCGATGTCCGACAAGTACATGCTCAACGGATCATCGGTCTTCTCCGCGATTTTAAAAGCCACCGTAGGTGATGTCGGAGATATGAGCACGTCGCAATTCTGAAATACATTGTCAAAATCGTTCTTGATCAAACGTCTGACTTGCTGAGCCTTCTTGTAATAGGCATCGTAGTAACCGGAACTGAGAGCATAGGTGCCGAGCATGATGCGGCGTTTTACCTCGGCCCCGAAACCTTTCGAGCGCGTCGACTTGTACATTTGCAAAATAGAATCTTTGGCTGCGCCTTCAGTTTCACGCAGACCATATTTGACTCCGTCATAGCGGGCCAGGTTGGCGGAGGCTTCAGCCGTAGCAATCAAGTAATACACAGGCAATGCGTATTTGGAATTGGGCAGCGAGATGTCCGTTACTTTCGCGCCAAGTTTTTCGAAAACCGCAGCGGCCGCTCGAATAGCACTGACAATTTCAGGCTCGATTCCCTCGCCGACGAGCTCGGAGATGACGCCGACTCTCAGCCCTTTCACTAGTTTCTCGGGATTATCCGAAAGAGCCATTTCAAAGCGCGGCCCCTGGTTTTTGAAGGGGTCCGGAATCGATGTGGAATCTTTTTTGTCGTGACCGGCGATTACGGAAAGCGCAATGGCCGTATCTTCCACGCTCCTGGCCAGAGGACCGATCTGATCGAGCGATGAAGCATAGGCAACCAGCCCGAACCTGGAAACCATTCCATAAGTCGGCTTCATGCCGCTTACACCACAGAAAGCCGCTGGTTGGCGAATAGAGCCGCCCGTATCCGACCCCAATGCCAGAACAGCCATGCCCGCTGCTACAGCTGCAGTAGAGCCTCCTGAGCTGCCGCCCGGAACACGGGAAAGATCCCAGGGATTGGCTGTCTTTTTGAAAGCGGAATTCTCTGTCGACGATCCCATGGCGAATTCGTCCATGTTCGTCTTGCCGATGAATAGAGCCCCTGCCTGATCGAGCTTTTGCGCCACCGTCGCTTCGTATGGGGCGATGAAATTCTCGAGAATTCGGCTCGAGCAAGTGGTCGGATAATCAGCTACGCAAATATTGTCTTTGACCGCCACAGGAATACCGGCAAGGGCGGGCAGAGCCTCTCCTCGCGCGATCAGTTCATCCACTCTTGCGGCTTGTTTTTGAGCACGCTCTTCGGTCAAGCATGTGAATGCCTTAATGTCTGAGTCGTGCGCCTGGACATACTTCAAGTGGGCAGCCAGAATTTCCCTGGCGGAAACTGATTTTTCCGCCAAAAGCTTTTTCAATTCACTTATCGAACGCCCGACAAGCTCTGTCATTAAGCACAACTCCAAATCCGCCCGGCGAAAATGCCCACGGCAAGGCTTTAGATTTTAACCCGTAACCTTCTTGAAAAGAAGGCTTGCGTTATGACCGCCGAAGCCGAAACTATTGGACAAAGCGACTTTTATTGGTGAATTCTTACGCGCAACATTCGGGCAATAATCGAGATCGCAATCAGGATCCGGATTGTCGAGATTGATCGTGGGCGGGATCGTTTCGTTTTCGATCGCCAGACAGCAAACGGCTGCTTCAATGGCTCCAGCTGCGCCAAGCAGGTGACCGGTCATTGATTTGCTGGATGAAATCACCACACCACCGCTGGTGGCATGCTCTCCAAACACGCGCTTGACGGCCGTGGTCTCGGCTTTGTCGCCCAGTGGCGTCGAGGTGCCGTGAGCGTTGATATAGTCAACTTCTTCCGGCTTAACATTCGCTTGTTCTAGTGCCATCTTCATGGCTCTCATGGCGCCGTCGCCATCCCCGCATGGCTGCACGATATCGTGAGCGTCGGCGGTCAGCCCGTAACCGGCTATTTCAGCATATATATGCGCGCCTCTGGCTTTAGCATGAGTAAGGCTTTCCAGAATGAGAATCGCCGCGCCTTCTCCCATGACAAAACCATTGCGGTCTTTGTCGAATGGTCGGGAGGCTTTCTCCGGCTCGTCATTGCGAGTAGAAAGAGTTCTTGCTGCTGCGAAGCCCGCCATAGACAGCGGTGTGATCGGCGCTTCCGTACCGCCGGCGAACATAACATCGGCTTCACCGCGCTCGATGATGCGGTAGGCGTCGCCGAGAGTGTGAGATGAAGTGGCGCAAGCCGTCACGTTGCAGACATTCGGGCCTTTGGCTCCATGCATGATGGAAACCCAGCCGGCCGGCATATTGACGATAAAGAGCGGAACAGTAAAGGGAGAGACTCGATCCGGACCTCTCTCATAGAGAGTACGGATTTGATCTTCTTGAGATTGCAAACCGCCTGCGGCCGAGCCGACGGCGACACCCACTCTTTCAGGGTTTTCTTTCGTCATATCGAGCTTGGCATCTTCGGCTGCCAGTCTCGACGCGGCAATCGCGTACTGGATGAAGCGATCAGCGCGGCGCGCTTGCTTGGGATCCATGTATTTGGTGACGTCGAAATCGGTAATCTCGGCGGCTATTTTGCAAGTAGCCTGCAGTTTCTCGGGCACTTTAGTAACGCGCTTCACGCCCGAGCGCCCATTGACAATGCCGTCCCAGAAGGCATCTTTACCGCTGCCTACTGCACTTATGACGCCTATGCCTGTAATTACAACTCGCTCTTTGGTCATCCTGATCACGCCATCACGCTTTCACGCCACCACGCTGTTTTGCAGTTGTCAAAATCGGCAACAGTTCGCGGCAGGGCTCAGGACAACGTCCCCGCCTGCGCCATCAAATCCGGTGCCGAATTGACTACTTCAACAGCCGTGATTACACGTGTTGAGCGATGTACTTAACTGCTTCGCCAACGGTGGTGATTTTTTCGGCATCTTCGTCCGGAATTTCCATTCCGAATTCTTCTTCGAGAGCCATTACCAGCTCGACGGTATCGAGGGAATCAGCACCGAGGTCCTTCGTGAAGCTCGCTTCCATGGTCACTTCGTCAGCGTTGACGTTAAGCTGAGCCACAGCAACCTTCTTGACTCGTTCGAAGGCTTCCTTCTCTTCCATGTGTCCTACAACCCCCTTAAATCAAATAGAAACGCACACAAAACTAAGCGGCAATTCAACCAAAGGTTGTGTGCCAAGGGCACCTAGGATAGCACGTCGGTGATCCTGCGGTCACGGTTTTATAGAATCGTTTACGAGTCTAACTTACGTTGTAAACACAAACTAATTCAACAAAAACCATTGCCCTGGCACCGCCACCAAGGGCGCTGCCCCGGGCTCTTTAGGTATACAAACCGCCGTTGACTTCCATGACCGTACCGGTCACATAATCACCCAATCCGGCAAAGAAAAGCACAGCGCGAGCAATGTCGTCCGGCGTTCCCATGCGGCCTGCAGGAATTTTTTCAACGAATGAGTTTATGATTTTTTCACCCAGGGCTTTGGTCATATCGGTATCGATGAAGCCTGGTGCAACAGCGTTGCAAGTGATATTGCGTTTGGCGTATTCAAGCGCCACCGTTTTCGTAAATCCAATCAGACCAGCCTTGGCGGCGGCATAGTTGCACTGGCCGAAATTGCCGTGCACGCCGGTTGTCGAGGCTATATTGATAATCCGTCCATAGCGCTGCTTGGACATGATTTTGACAATCGGCTGGGTGACTTTGAAAGCGGAAGTAAGGTTGGTATCGATTACCGCTTGCCAATGCTCTTCGCTCATCTTCAATAGAAGGTTGTCGCGAGTGATACCGGCGTTATTGACCAGAATGTCAATCTGTCCGAATTTTTCCATGGCCGACTCGACCATCTTGTCGATACTTTCAGTATTGGTTACGTTTGCCGGGCAGCTTACTGCCTGAAAACCGGCTTTCACCATTTCTTCGGCAGTGCCGTCGGATGTTTCGACATTGATATCGCTGATGACAATCTTGGCTCCATGCTGCGCTAAGACTGTTGCAATCGCCTTTCCGATACCGCGACCGGAACCGGTCACCAAAGCCACTCTATCGGCAAGGATATTTTTGAGTCCTTCCTTTTCAGGAGACACTGAAGCCGTCATCTAACACTCCTCCATTTCTATAAATACGAAATCTAATTGCTAAGGCCACATATCGAACAGTTTCTCGGCGATGTCCTCCAATCTTTCACGATTGGCCAATTTACTGAGCCACCGTTCCGGAATTTGAGAAGCGCCGTGATAAGCGCCCGACAAAGCGCCGACGATGATGCCCAACGTATCGGTCTCACCGCCTGCCACTGCCGCATGGCAGATGGCCTCTTCCAGGTTATGTCTGAAGATAAGGAATATTCCGACTGCCGTCGGAACCAATTCATTTACTTCATGACCAATATTCAAAAGCGAATAAGGCAATTGATCTGCCGGATTCATATAGTCGAGATCGGGAGCCACGTCGTCCCAGGCTTCCGCAAAGCGCGGATCGATTCTCTCGGCAATCGCATATTCGCGACGGACGTACTCGCGGACTTGCTCCTCTTCGTCGAGCTTATGCCCTCTTAGAAAATAGCCGACACTGTCGGATAAAACGGCGGCAGCGGCATAGACCCGCTTGTCCAAATGGGTCAGCTGAGCCTGCTCGACGGCCATGTCGGCGGCCCGGGAGCCCTCGTCGGTGTCAGGCAAACAAGCACATGGAAAAGCCCTGGAGGCGGCAGAAACGTGCAGGGCGCCGGCGCTCTTGTCCGGTGGTGCCACCCCGTCAGCCATGCGGCGCAATCCTTTTAAGAGTTGTGCGCTCGGCCCGGAGCTGAGGAAATCTTGATCGGAGAGCAATGCCACGAAGCGTTCTTTCAAGTCGGCACGGTTGTACTTACCGTCACTGCTGATTATCGAATCAGCCAGGTTGACAGCCAGGTAAGTCTCGGGCAGCCACTCGCCGGCTTTATGGTCAGGCAATACGCTGCGTGTCAGGCCCGGAACGAAATCCCTCAGGCTGGACCCGGCAGTAGCCAATATCTCTTTATGGTTTAAACCAATCGCGCTGCCGCCCAACGAATTGCCGCAAGCAGCAGCCAGGATCACTCCTCTAATCTTGTCCTTCAATTCGTCTTTGGAAATTTTTCCTTTCAAAGATCCGCTGGAACCCTGAGGTTTTTTCTCCACGTTTTCGCCTCTGAATCAGTTGTGAAGGCGAGAATCAGCAACTGTGCCTACTTTCGCCTATATCTGGATTGGCCTCTGGCCACGGCTCACAATTATGACAGACGGCGATTTTAATGTCGGGGTGGGATTCTTACGCAAGCGACCGTAATTTCCCGAATATACACGCGGTAGGGGGGTGAGATACTCTTAAGGAGTGAATCGCTGCTGCCTCTTGTAGCTGGAAGACGGAGGCGGCGGCAGGATTAAGACCGATTCCCTCTGGTTCACCCCCAGGAAAATCGAAGCAAAACATCCCCAAATCCCCCGGAGCGTGCTTCCGGGTGACTCAGTTTTGCCTGTCTTAAATCTCTCGTAACACTGGGTTACATCGGAAACGCTGGAGGTCTGAATGGGCGGGAACACGTTAGGCGATCAGATGCTGGTCAACGCCACCGACGATTTGAACGGGGTGGTCAATCAGGGAAAGCAGGTCGCCGACCAGGCTAGAGAAAGACTCAGCCTGTCAGGTCAGATGCTTCAAGGCGCATTACCCCAGGATGCTTCCAGCGTACAGACCGAAGAGATGAGCGGCTTCGAGCGCTACGGTACGGTCTTCGGAAAAGGTTTGCTGAGGACGCCGGAAGGCGTTTTGAATACAGTCGGTCACTACTGGGACAATCCCGGCGAAGCAGCAGGCAAAGCGCTTTTCGCCGGTTCGATCGGTGTGGCGATGCGCACTTTCTTGCCAAAAACAGGCGCCGGTCGCGCAGCAGTCGCGACCATTATGGGCGGCATGTTCGTAGTGGATGGCGTCAAGGCTCTTGCTCAGGGCGGTTCTGAAGCATCTTCAGCAAGAAACAGACAGGAATTGAATCAAGCAGCCACCAACTTCGGCAATCATATGGGCATGTTCGCCTTTGATGCTGCAGCCGGTGGCTATATCGGTATCAAGGCAGAGCGCTTGACCGGAAGGATCATGGAGAACCCGGTCGGCTCAGCCAAAACAGTAGGCGGATGGGCAGACGGCATCCTGGGAAGATTCAGCAAATCGGCTCCCGCTGCCGAATCAGGACAAGCCGCCGCCGCTGCCGATACTTACGCGAACCGCATGGGAGCCTGGGCTGAGAGCAAAGAATTCGCACCGAAACTGACAGCCTGGGACAAGAAAGTAGAAAGATTCTGGACTAGCGACGAATCAAGAGTGGGCAATTTCCTCAATCGCACCACTGAAAAGATCGACAACTGGGCGTCCAAGTTCAAGCCCAAAGAAGAACCTGTCGCTAAGAATCCGCTCGCCAATATTCCGGCCGAACAAGCAAAAGCTCTCATGGAACAAGCTCAGCGCCAGCACATCGAGGCTGTCGATTCACACATGGTCTATCGCCATGGTCTGAAAGGCGCGGACGGCGAATATCACGGTTTCGATCGCACTCTGGCACTGCTCAAGAAAGGCATAAATCCCGAGCAGATAAGCGCCAAAGACCCGATTCCGAATGTTCCGGATCTGGTTAATTCCAAGCTCGATGATGCTCTTGCCGGCATGGTCAGAACAAGAGAACAGGTCATGGGCATCAACGATGCCATGAGCAAGATCGCCGACGAGCACGGCACCGGGCAACAGTTCAAGAAACAAGAAGGCGGAACTGTCGTAGAAGCGCACGAAAAGCCAGGCACTAAGCCCTACGATAAAGCGCCGCAGCAAGCTGCCGCCGACGGAGAAATCAACGTCGCCAATTTGCAAGAGATGGCCAAAGTGACCGCCGATGAGCGCGCCGCGATCACCGCCGAAGACACAGCGGTGATCGCCTACAAGCAGCAGATGGAAGGACAGGTCTTCACAGCCGTGGTGCCAAACGCAGAACGCACCCCGCTTGGTCCCGAGCACATACCGGCTGCCAACACGATGTTTGCTCTGGGCAAAGAAGTAAACACGACCAAAGACGTCGCTCAAGTAGACGACCTCTTCCGCTTCTTCGCCGACGCAGCCACCCAGAGCCAGGCCGGTGGATTGGGACCGAATCAGGCTCTTGCCAAACAGCTCAACCTGGTAGGCGACGAATTCTTCACCTTCCTGGTCGCCTCGATGAAAGAAGCAGGCATCAAAGATCCATTCACCATCCTGCAGGGCAAAACACCGCCTCTTTTTGCTGTTTCATCCGACCTGGTCAGAACTCCGGACGGCAAAACAGTCAACGCCGGACCGTACACCATGCGCCGCATCATCACCGAAGATCCGAAGACCGGCGAGAAAGTCACAGTCTGGGGACCGGACCTGGTCAAATACCCGATCAACATGACCGGCGAACGGGCCACATCAATCGGTGTTTACGGTCACGAAATCGGCCATGACTGGAACGGATTGATTGCCAAATTCCTCGACAAATCCGGCGAAGGCGGTGTTCTCACCAAAGCCGTAGAGCGAGCATTGGGACCGAAATACAACGAAGTCGCCACGATCATCTCTCCGGAAGGAACACCGAAAGAATTGCTCGTCAACAAGGAAAAGTGGACGAATGGTCGCTTGATCGAAAGCTACTTGCGTGCGACAAGAGACGAAAACACATCCGACATCATCGGTACGGCTTGGACAGGCATCAACATGCCGGTTGCATTAGCCCGATTGCTCATGGGCGGACGTCGCAACGGCGGATTGATGGAAAATTCCAACGTCTTCAGCCCGACGAAAATGGCCACGCCGGACAATCCGATGGGCTTCGAAGTACACGCAATCGACGCGCTCAGAATGGTGATCGGCGCCAAGACGATGGAATATCTCGGCAAAGGCGATCCGGTTATCGAAGCACAAGCCAAGTCACTCTTGCGCCTCTCGCGCGAAGGATCGACAAAAGGCGACTACGAGTTGTACAACCTCGACAAGCCTGGTCAGAAGGTCGTCATCGATCGCGACACCATGGACAACGTAATCGGCGAACTGATTACAGCTCAGATGGAAACACCGCTGACAGTTCTGGAAGGCAAGACTTTCTCGAGCATCTTGCCCCCGCTCAAGACCAACTACGCCAAGATGGAAACTCTCGGCGAGGCAATGGCCAAAGCCATCGCAGACGGCAAGAAGGTGCAAGACCTGGTCGGAGATCCCAAGCAATTCACGCAGGATTACACGATTACGCAAGTCTTCGGCTCCGGTCTGCCGGCTGAGCTCAAACTGGTAAAGAGCGGTATGGAGCCGAAAAAAGCTCACGAACTGGTCACTCAATTCTCAGATCACATGCGCCAGCTCTATCTCGAATCGGGCGACCCGCACGTCCAACATCTGATTGGCGGCAGCGGACCTGTAGAATTGCTGCCTTCGCTGAAGGCACGTGCATCGGCACTGCGCAGCTCCTTCCAAAACGGAGCCATCAACCTGGTCGGACGCCAGAACGAAATGCGCTGGTACGCACAGCGTAATGCCACGCCGGTTGTTGCCGGCACGGCAACCGCTATGCTGCCCGACGGCGATATGAACCTTTCTCAAAGGCTGAAAAATCGCATGCAATCCGCCGAGCTCATGGCAGCCGAACAACAACGCCGCGCCATGCTTCAGCAGCAACAAGGCCGATAAAAATAAACCGCTAATGCGTGGAGGTGCGTTGCACGCACCTTGCCATTAGAAGCGTGGGGGTGCGTTGCACGCACCCTGCCATTAGAAGCGTGGGGGTGCGTTGCACGCACCCTGCCATCGAAGGCGTATAGATTTCATTTCCTGTAATATGTGATTTGGCTTCTGAGATGGAGTTAAATCATTCGGCCTCATGCTTAAAGGGTCCAAAAATAACTCGGTTTTGAAATCATTTGCCGTGCTGGCGATACTTTCAACTCTGACTATCAATGGCAGTCAAACCATTGCTCAGCGCGAATATATGAATCCGGATTCTCCGGGCGTCAATCGCGGGCGCGCTTCGATGAATTACGTGAAAGGACAACAAGCCTTCAGTCTCGGCGACTATGTCCAGGCAGTCAATTTCTTGAAATTGGCGCAGAATGATGATCCTTCCAACAAAAAAGTCTGCCACATGCTTGCCCTCGCCTATGCAGAAGCGGGCGATGCTTATAATGCCAATCTCTGGTTCGGCTCGGCTCTCACGCTCGACTACAACTATGTCGAATGCCGCAACAATTACGGTCTTTTCCTGAGAAAAACAGGAAAGACCTACGAAGCCGAACGTGCTTTTGAAGAGTGCATCAAAACCAATCCGAAGTATCCAGATGCACACTACCACCTGGGCGAGATGCTCAGAGACAAAGGCGATCTCGACAGTGCGATCGAGCAGTTCAACGACGCCATCCGATGCAATCCGAACTATTTCGACGCATTGCAAGATCTCGGCTTGGCGATGTACCAGAAATATTCATCAGGTCTTTGCGACATTTCCGAATCTCTGCAAAAGCTGCAAGAAGCAGAAAGATTGATCCCTGATAATCCGATGATTCACTACTATCTGGGCAACGTTTACTGCTCCAACTCGCAATTCGACGCTGCTGAGGCCGAGTATCGAAAAGCGCTGCAGTGTGACGCCAAATTCGCTGCCGCCAATTATGAATTCGCGCGCGTGCGTTATTACCGTGGTGATGTCGATCGCTGCATTCTGGCGATGAGAGAAGCAGAGAAGGTTACTCCCGTGTATGCGGAATCAAAGAAATATCCGGCAATTCCGCTCGACAAATTGAAAGTCTACAAAGCGGCCTGCCTGGAGGTTAAAGGCCTGGGCATCGATGCAGTCGATACATATAAAGAAGCGGCGGCGATGCAAAACAGTGTTGACAGAGTAAACACACTAGTCAAAATCAAAAATCTGGAGAAAGCTCTGCGCAGCAGCGCCCGAAAGAAACAGCCCCTTTACGATATGGCTGAAGTTCAGGCGCTCGTCAAAAAGGGCGTGTTTGATATTGAAAAGGGCGACTACGAGAGCGCAAAACGCTCATTCAGCCGCATTCTGGAGATGTATCCCGAGTGTTATGAAGCCGTCCAGCATCTCGGTGAGCTTTCGGAAATCTCGGGCGACCTGAATGGTGCTATTGCAAAATACCAGCAGGCGCAGGCTTTGCGACCGACATTCGGAGCCGCCTATTTCAACCTGGGCGTGATCCTGGAAAAAATGGGTCTGGCGAGCGACGCAGGCATGATGTACCAGAAATTTCACGAGTTGGACGGCAAGTATCCATACGATCCGCGCCACATCGTGAGCATCCAGCAGGACGACGTCCGGCAGCGGGCGCGCGAAGTGGAGTTCAAAAAGCGCGGTTATTAGCGGCGAGTCACGAGCAAAGGCTTTCAAGTATTAAAAAGGCTTACTGTGCCGGAATTTATTTCGGTTATCATTAGGCCCACAAGGAAAACAAAACCATGTCCAAACACACTCAATCAACGAAGCAGGTTTCCACCCATACTCTTTTGAAGTACAAAGGAGAGGGGCGAAAAATCGTCTGCCTGACCGCCTATGACTATTCGACGGCGCAAATTGTCGACCGCGCGGGCGTTGATGTCATCCTTGTCGGCGACAGCCTGGCCATGGTCGCGCTCGGTCACCGCACCACGCATGCAGTGACTATGGAAGAAATGCTCCATCACACACGCGCCGTCACCCGTGGCGTCAAAACGGCTCTTGTAGTAGCAGATCTTCCCTTCATGAGCTATCAAGTTGAAGTTACGCAGGCAATCACTAACGCGGGACGCTTCATCAAAGAAGCCGAAGCGCATGCCGTGAAGCTTGAAGGCGCTACTCCTCTCAGCCTCGAAATTGTTGAAAGATTGGTAGGAATGGGTATCCCGGTCATGGGTCACCTGGGCTTCACGCCCCAATCGATTCACGGTCTGGGCGGCACCAAAGTACAGGGCAAAACGGCCGAAGATGCCGTCAAGCTGATACGTGACGCCAAAGCTCTGGAAGAAGCCGGCGCTTTCAGCGTGGTTCTGGAGATGGTACCGAAAGCGGTGGCATCGATTCTTACTGAAGAAATGAAAATTCCCACTATCGGCATTGGTGCCGGCAACGGATGCGACGGACAGATTCTCGTCACGGATGATTTGCTCGGCAAGTTCACAGACTTCCAGCCGCGTTTTGTCAGGCGCTACGCCAATCTGGCTGACCTCTGCACCGATGCGATTGTCAGCTATGCAAACGATGTGAAGGCCAAACAATTTCCTGATGATTCGGAATCATTTGCAATCTCGGAAGAAGAAGAATTGGAATTGCGTCAATTGATCGCCGCAGACATGGAATTGAAGGGCGAATTGACTTGCTGAATTGTTAGACCGTCTTAAGTTTTTCAGATTATCCCGAACTAACTAAGATTTCTTACCGACACTTAAACAAGTCGAATGCCATTCCAAGATGCTGATGGATAGGCAACTTGCTCCGTTCATAAAATATCGCTGATCGGATACCGACCGGGTTTGGTATCCAAGGCGGGAACTTTCGATTTAACACTTTGTCCCACAAGTGACAAATAAATACAGGCGCCTGCAGAGCGATATCATTCTTCGCCTGAATTCTTTTGTCAGGGAAACACGAACAGCGGCGCAAGCGACGGGCATCACTTGTGGACTGGCGGCGAGTTGCTGCGCGTCATCTCAGGTGAGACTAGTGCGCCACGGTAGTCGCATCTGGATACCCGCACCCCAACACTGTCCGCATCGTGAGTTGTGTACAGAGGATTGAATGAATGACTAGAGACAAAAGAAAGAGCATTGCGCTCTTGGTGACGTTGACGCTCACATATTCTCTCGCTGCGACCAACAGCGCCATGGCTGCAAACATCGATAAGCCAATCAAAAAACTATTTTCCGGAATCGCCTCCTGGTACGGCGGCAAATTCCACGGAAGGCGCACGGCATCAGGCACTCGCTACAATATGCACAGCATGACCTGCGCTCACAAGACATTGCCGTTCGGCACTAAACTGCTTGTGGAAAACACCTCGAACGGCAAGACCTGCCAAGTAACAGTGACTGACCGCGGACCTTATTACGGCAAGCGCGTCATCGATCTCTCGAAGGCGGCTGCCGACAAACTCGGTCTCGACGGAATCGGACAAGTCGTTTGCTACATAGGAAAAGCTGTCGGCAAAGGCATTGGTGGAGCGGCAAAAGGCATTGAAGGTACCGCTAAGGAGACCGGCGAAACTATCGCCAATCTCCCCAATCAAATCGGAAAAGTCGCCAAAGAAGTAAAAGAAGCTGCTTCCGCGCCGGTTTCACGAGGCGTTGCTTCTGCCTCCAAACCGATGAGCCGACAAGCCTATCGCAATGAAATCGAGCGTTATTACAAGAAGAAAGATTTTGTCGACGAGGACTCCGAACTAGCGGCTTGGCAAGTGAAAGGAACCTTCGAACCACGCGCGAAAGAGGGATGCTTGCTGGTTCCGGATACAGATCATTCAGGAGCGAGCAGGCACAACAGAAGCGTGATTGCCGGATTGGACCAAGACCTTTTTTAGATCATGGCGCATAAAATGCTAACGGGCAGGATTTATCCCGCCCCTACAATTGGTATCTATTGTTGATGCCGAGCAGACGCTCGAAGATCAGCTTGTCTACGTACAGCGCATCAGGTTTGATTTTCATGTCGCCTGAAAATGGATAGCCGAACATCAGTACGAGGAAAAGATTGAGCGCAATGAGAGATGAAGAAAGGGCGGTCATGATAATCTGCGCTTTCAAATTCTTCAAACCGAAAAAGTAAGAAAACACGCTGCAAACTATGGCCCCAAGTATCAGTACGACCCATTCTTCGATCGGCATACCGTTGTCTGAGATGTTGGTGCGCGCCCGCCTGTTATCCCAGAGAGTGCATACCGCGTTGACCGCCATAGGATAGATTGCTTTCTGGCTCTCCGTCACTGGCTCGAAATCGATGACTTCGTGGATCAGGTCGAAAACCTGCTTCCTGGCTTTGAAGCTCTTGTCTCCGGTGCCCATCAAGTCCCATTCGACCTGAACAACTTCCGTCACATAATCAAGACAGAGCGCCTCTATCCTTTTTTTCTTTTCCTCAGGAAACCGATGAGACAAGACAAAAACATCGGCAAGGCTATTTGCCTCTGACTCAACAATTGAGCGTGCTTCCTGAAAGCGAGTCATTGCATCGACAACGACAAGGCCGAGCAATACTGCATACATCGTGCCGACGACGGATAGCATATAGCCGCCGACTTCGTGATTTTGCATCAGCGAATCGATATGCACTCTCTGGCGCACCCAAATGAGACCGACCACCGACAACAACACACCGAGTGTGAATATCGTGATGGCACTTAAATAGCTGTCGAATTGCATTATCCTTTTCAGGTCCGTGGAGGCGTCCCAATCAGTGACAAGTACCGCAGGAAGAGCTGGAGCAAGAGCCACAGCCGCCGCCTGACGATTTGGATGATTTGGTTGTGCCCTGACCGACATCAGGGGTGGTGCCACCGGCACGAATGAACGCATTCCAAATGCGCGTCACATCAGTGCTGCCGCACTTGTCGCAGGCGCAATCCGTAGATTCTGCGGTCATCGAGCGCTCGACTGTGAAAACCTCACGGCAGTCTTTGCAGCGATAATCATATTGAGCCATTTCGTGTTGAACCTCTTACTTCTTTAGTGAGCAGGTGCAGGAACGCTAGTCGAATCAGGCGCGGGCGTGCTCGTATTCTCTTTTGGAGCAAGCGGAGTCGAATCCGTGGTCGTTGCAGGAATGGAATCAGCAGCTGGTGCGCCACTCTGGCTGCGGCTCTGCACGGCTTCTTTCTGTTCGTTCTGCTGTTGCCGCACTTCTTTGGCCTTATCTTTCATCGCTTTGAAAGAAAGTTTGCCGGTCATGAGTGCGCTTACGTCGTTGACCATAATCACGACCATCAGCACGATAAGACTGATGAAGCCCCATTTGACGATTTCTCCTTGGGCCCGCTCGTGCATGGGCTTGCCGCGTATAGCCTCGAAAAGCATGAATGCGAGGTGACCGCCGTCCAGCGCCGGCCAGGGCAAGAGGTTGATGATGGCAAGGTCCATACTGATCATAATGGTGAACAGGAAGAGTTTGCTCCAATCCTGCTGCGCCACGTCGGCGCCGAAAACCACCACGGCAAGCACGCCGTGCAGGTCGCCGATGCCAACGGCAGGAGCTCCACCTGCGGCTTTCTTTCCGCCTGCGACTCCCTGGATCAATCCTTGCACCATCTGCCCGAGGGCATCCAGCATGCTGTGCGTCAGATCCGTCAGTTTGACGGCGGCATAGCCTGCCACTTCAACCGGATTGCCGTCGATCTTCTTGAAATAGGGATACTTTTCCATCAGCTCCAGACCGATGGTGCCTTTCTCATTGGGCGTCATCTTCAAGGTGAGCAGCTGCATGGCGTTTTCCTGCGCCAAATACTCGGCTTCGGTGACCTTGCGAGGATCGTCCGCCTGTTCCTTATTCTGCGCTTCATTTGGGCGGCGAATCGTCACCGTCATGGGCAGATTCTTGTGAGACTTGATCATGGAGATCGTGTCTGACTGCCCGGTTACATTATTTCCATCGATAGCTATGAGGATGTCGCCCGGCTTGAAACCCGCATTTTGAGCAATCGGATTTTCCTTGATGCAATTGCCGGCCACTACGCGAGTTGCCGGATCGCCCATGGAAAGGACCATTACAAGGCAGACCAAATAAGCAAAAATGACATTGAAAGTTACCCCGGCGACGGCGACCAGCGCCCTCTGCCAGATTGGAAACTTGCGGAAAGGCTTTTCCGGCGGACCAAAGGCGTCAGCATTCGACTCATCGCCCAGTTCGGGAATCGCCACATAGCCACCCAGCAAGCAGGCATGAATCTTGAATTCTGTATTCCACCTCTTGCCAAGCGTGATTGACGGACCAAATGGCAGCCCAAACCCGAAAACCGGAGTCTGGAAGCCAAAGAATCTGGCAACCAGGAAATGCCCGCACTCGTGCACGATGATGAGCACGCTCAGTATCCCGAGCATCGTTAATATCGCAAAAGCCTTTTCCACGTGGACCTCAAATGCCAGGAGCCCTGTTCAGGTACTCCACTGAAACATCCCTATAGTAATAGGATAGTATCTGGGCTGCATTATAGCCACTTTCGGCAAGGGTTCTGGCCCCGTATTGAGACATGCCAAGCCCGTGGCCAAAGCCGCGTCCGGCGAAAATGTAACTTCCGTCTTCAAACGACACATTAAAAATGGAGCTGGGCAGCTTGAAGAGCTGGCGGAGGCGCTCGCCGGTGACAACCGAGGTGCTTTCCAAGGAAACCACTGCCGCGTTTTTCACCCGGTTGGAAGCCACTTTCCAGAAAGGCTGGATGGACAGAAGGGAGCCTGTCTTGAGCCCGAAAGCCTTTTCCGCCTGGTCGACGCTAAAACGTCTCTGCCATGAAAAGTGAGGTGAGTTGTCATCGTAGTCGACAACCGGCTGCACGTAAGGGATTTCCTTGCCCCAGACATTCTCGCCGGCTTCAGTTGCACCGCCGCTAGTGCTATGAAAGAAAGCGGATATCACTTTCTGATTGTGCTTCAAGACGACGCCGGAGGTCTCATCGCACGCTCTGTTTCCTGATGCAGTCTCACTTTCGACACCCAGGTAAACTTGATCGTCGGTAGTGTCTTTGAGGTCGTAATTCTCTTTCTCGTTTTTCCAGAAATTCGCAACCGCGTACGAACGAGCCGCTATGCTCTGCGCTTTGACTGCCTCCAAATGCCATGTAGTGGGCATTTCAGAAGGCACGACCGAAAGCAGGTAGTCTTCCAAATCGACCAGGTTGATTGCCTGGAAAGATGTTTCGCCTCCGGCAACAGCTACCGGCTTGAACCATATTGCCCCTCGATAAACGCGCCCGTTATAGGAAAGAAGACCATCTTTCACTTGCGAAACGGCAAGATATCCGACAGGTTTGATGCCGCCTTTAGGCGGGGGCGATGGCACCGCGCCAGCAGCAGCGTCGGAGAGTGAAACTGGCTTGGGCGAAGGATTTGGAACATCGAATGCCAAGGAGAATTTGTTCAGAAGCGCTCCGTTGGGCTGAAAACCGGAGCCCGGCGGCAATACTCTCGGTGTCATAGCAACAACCTGCCGAATAGCACTCGTATTGGGAGCTTGAGCCAGGCAGAATTGATCGGCGCCCGTGAATACCAAACGCTTGTTTTCGCACTTCAACTGAAATCGGCTGCCGGCCGCAACATTGAAGGCTGGTTGCAGAGTGGCCAGATTGATAATGCTCGCCCCATCGATCATGGCTATTTCAGGCGTCTTCGAGGCGCGACTGAGAAGAATGCGTATGACCTGCCCGGAACGCGAAGGCACCAACTGGCTCACCGGATACGATGGCAATCCGGACAAATCTCTCGCCGCTTGAGGGGCAGGAAGCGCCGCCGCGACACTGAGAGCTTTTCCATTGTCATCGGCAGCTAGGGCTGCGTCAGCATAAAAAAAAACGCCCGACAGTACAGTTATGGCTGAAAGCAGCGCGCTTCTGGCAGTCCACCAGTTGCTGCGGCTCAGATTGCTCGCTGTTCTGACCGGGCTTTCCTTTACCTCGGCTTCGCCGACTGCCTCGACTTTGGAGGCAAACGCCCAGTTAGAATGGCGCGGGGTCGGGGGCTCTTGCTGGATTAATCCGCGAGACTTGAGGACAGTGAATACGCAGGCCATGGCGGCAGCGATTTCAGCCGGGTCCGTCTGTTTGCCGGCATCCGTTTGTGCCGGTTGGATATCTACTTTCAGGTTGGCCATATTCAATGTCATTGTCATTCCAAGATTATAGCCATTGGCAGCCCGGTAAAACATTGGCTAGTACGAGGTTTTGCAAAGCAAGAAGGCGATTTTTCGGCGCTTTGGGGCTTTTCGGAAGAAACAGATGTCAAAGATTGGCGGCATTTTATTTGAACTTGGCGCCGTCCTGAAAACATTGCGAAAGAAAACAGCGAGATTCCTGAGAATTTCGCTGTCTCTAAATCTTGAACCCGTTCTACCGGTCTTAGCCTTTGAGGGCTTCGGCGCCACCGACGATTTCCAACAGTTCTTGCGTGATACCGGCCTGACGAGCTTTGTTGTATTCCAAAGTGAGGCTGGAAATCAGGTCGCGAGCGTTATTGGAGGCGTTGGTCATGGCGTTCATCCGCGCGGCCAACTCGGAAGCGGATGCTTCGAGCAAGCCCTGGAAGATGACGTTTTCCATGTACTTCGGCAACAGCTCTAAGCGCATGACTTCGACAATCGAAGGCTCGAAGAGAGTTTCGGCAGAAGGCATTTTCGTGTCTTCTCTGGGCGGCAGATCAATCGGCAACACTTTGGTGTTGATTACTTGCGAACGCAAGAGATTGATAAAGTCGCTGCCAATCAATTCCACCGCATCCACTTTCTTTTCGATGTAGAGGTCGGCGGCTTCTTGAGCGATCAAACGAGCAACTTCAACCGTCGGTATAGCCGGCAGGTTGGTGTGTTGTTTGAGCTTCTCGATCTTGATGGATTTGAAGAAGGCTGCTGCTTTCAAGCCGACAAGAATGAGTTTTACCTCTTTCTTCTCTTCTTGCAATTGCCGGATGCGAATCATCGCTTCGCGGAAGATGACGCTGTTGTAGCCGCCGCACAAGCCGCGGTCCGAAGACAGAATTATCACCGCGACGGTTTTGATCGGACGTCTTTCGAGAAGTTGCAGACCTTGCAGATCGATTTCCGCAACTTCCGATACCGCTCTCTTGAGCATACCGACAACCGCTTGTGTAAACGGTCTTGCCGCCATCATCTTCATCTGCGCCCGACGCACTTTAGCCGCCGCCACCATTTTCATGGCTTTGGTGATTTTTTGCGTCGATTGCACCGACTTGATGCGGTTTCTAATTGCTTTTAGGTTTGCCATGTCTTTTTACTTGTTGAAGAAGTTGGTCTTGAAGTTCTTGATCGCGTCCGTGAGGGCGGTTTCGTCCTCTTTGGTCAGCTTGTCGCCGGTGTTGATCTTGCCTTCCAAATCTTTCGATTGGGCGGCAAGGAACTTGAACCACTCGGCTTTGAACTTCTGGATGTCCTTTTGTTCGATGTCGTCGAGCAAGCCGTTGTTGGCAGCGTAGATGATCGAGACTTGTTGAGCCAGAGACAGCGGCTGGAATTGCGGCTGTTTCAATACTTCAGTCAACTTTTGACCGCGGCGGATTTGATCTTGCGTTGCTTTGTCGAGGTCGGAAGCGAACTGAGCGAATGCTTCCAATTCTCTGAACTGCGCAAGGTCGAGACGCAGCTTACCGGCAACCATCTTCATGGCTTTGGTTTGAGCGGCACCACCTACCCGGCTAACCGAGATACCGGCGTTGATAGCAGGACGGACACCGGCGTAGAACAAGTCGGTTTCAAGGAAGATTTGACCGTCGGTGATGGAGATAACGTTGGTCGGGATGTATGCAGATACGTCACCGGCTTGGGTTTCGATGATCGGCAAGGCTGTGAGCGAGCCGGCACCGAGTTTGTCTGAGAGCTTGGAGGCGCGTTCCAACAAGCGGCTGTGCAAGTAGAACACGTCACCAGGATACGCTTCACGACCTGGCGGACGACGGAGAAGGAGCGACATTGCGCGGTAGGCAACGGCGTGCTTCGACAAATCGTCGTACACGTTGAGTGCGTGTTGACCCTTGTGCATGAAGTATTCGCCGAGCGAAGCGCCTGTGTACGGTGCCAAGAATTGCAGCGCCGGTGCGGTTGTTGCCGAAGCGTCAACGATGATGGAGTATTCCATCGCGCCGTGCTCTTCGAGAATTTTGACGATACGACCGACGTTGGATTCTTTCTGACCGATGGCAACGTAGATGCAAATCGGGCGGTTGGGCTGATTCTTCTGGTTCAAGATCGTATCGATTGCGATAGCGGTCTTACCGGTTTGACGGTCACCGATGATAAGTTCGCGCTGACCGCGACCGACCGGAATCATACCGTCGATAGCGGAGATGCCGGTCATGAGCGGTTCGCAAACCGACTGACGGGCAACGATGCCGGGAGCTTTGATTTCAATCGGACGATATTCGGTGGTGGCGATCGGTCCTTTGCCGTCGATTGGCTGACCGATGGCGTTTACAACACGACCGAGCATTGCTTCACCGACTGGCGTCGAAGCGATACGTCCGGTGGTGCGGACTTCCATACCTTCGGAAATCTTCTTGCCGTCGCCGAGGATTACAACCCCGACGTTGTCTTCTTCAAGGTTGAGCACCATGCCGTATGTTTTGTCTTCATCGGCAAACTCGACCAACTCGCCGGACATCGCCTTTTCCATACCGTATACGCGGGCGATACCGTCGCCTACCTGAAGCACGCTGCCGACGTTGCTCACGTTGAGTGACGCTTGGTACTTATCCAGCTGCGCTTTCAAGATGGATGTGATTTCATCGGGCTTGATTGCCATGGTGTCTTTGAACCTCTTTTTTGTTTCTCTTTTGGTTGGGCGCTTGCGATGCGTCCCTACTTCTCTTCTTTTTTATGGGCGCATGCAATGCGCCCCCACGTTCTTTCTTTTGTTTGGGCGCGTGCAACGCGCCCCCACGTCTCTTCCTTTTTCTTTGGGCGCGTGCAACGCGCCCCCACGCTTCTATACAGCCAATAAGGCTTTCTCTATCGCTTTCAACTGCCCTTTGAGGCTGCCGTCAATAACTTGGTCGCCAAGACGAAGTACAACTCCGCCTATAAGCGAGGGGTCTACTTTTACTTCCAATTCCAGACGCTTGCCGAGGTGCTCGGTCAAACGCGCTTTGATATTGGCGATCGCCTGGTCGCTCAGTTTTTCCGAGCTGACGAGACTTGCCGATACCAGGTTGTTCTTCTTGTTGAGCAACTCTCTATATTGATGCTCGAGCGGTCCCAAAATCTCCAGCCTGCGTTTGTCAGCAAGCAGGTCGAGCAGACGAAGAGTCAGCTCGTTAACTTTGCCTTTCAATACTTCCTTGAGAAGAGCCTTCTTCTCTTCGGCGTTGACTGAAGGAAGTTCGAGCACAGTAGCGAACTGACGATCTTTCTCTATCAATTGATTGAGAAGAAGAAGATCGTTGCCGACAGCATCGGCGGTATCACCACCGGCGGCAGTTGCAAGATCGAGTACAGCTTCAGCGTATTGCGCCGCTACTCCCTGCAGTTCCGTTCTCATCCGACCAGTCTCCTTTTACTTATTTCTTGCTGTGCGCTGCGGACTCAAGCTTTCCCGGCTCGAAACTGTCCCCGCTACTGGCGATAGTGTCGAGCTCAGACATGAATTTGGTGAGCAATTCATCCTTCACCTTGTCATTGACCTGGTGGCGCAATTGCTCTTCCGAAATTGCCACTGCAGCCTTCACAACAGCAGAGCGCATCTCAGTGACCAGAAGCTGTCTTTCGTTTTGAATGGAAGATTCGAACTTGATGAGCAAGTCGGACATTTCCTTAGACGTTTGCTCTTCGATCAGAGCGGCAGTCTGCTGAGCAGCCGTTTTCGCATCGGCAAGAATTTTCTTGGTTTCTTCCTCGACATTGGCCAGCTTCTTGCGCTGTTCTTCAAGAAAGGCGATACCTTCGTCCTTAGCTTGCTGAGCGGCGCTGATTTCGCCTTCAATAGACTCTCGGCGAGCTTTGAAAAGCGGCGGCATGTTTTTCTGAATCAACCAACCAAGGAAAGCCAACAACAAGAGCCAGTTGATGAAGTTGTTATCGAAGAGACCATGTTCATGACCTGCTTCGTGCCCTTCATTATGAGTCTGTTCGGCTTCACCGGCATGAGTCTCATGGACATCAGGCGTATGAGTTTCAACTTGAGCAGCAAAGAGATACATCAGCAGACTTCCTCGAGAACTTTGCGAACCTTTTCGCGATCGACATTTGTCTTAGCCGATTCGCCCAGGAGTTTTTTGGATATTGTGTTGACCAATTCCAGTTCCTGATCGACCAATCCGTCAACAAGCGCTTTCTTCTCAGCAGCCAATTCAGTCTTGGCTGCGTCCAGCTTCTTGCGTCCCTGGTCCTGGACCGTTTTCAACTTCTCGTCACGAACCTTCTGCGCTGCCGCAGCCGCTTCATTACGCATGCCAGCCGCCTGGTGACGAGCTGAGTTGATTTTCTCCTGGTGAGCGACAAGCTCGGACTCCGCTTTGATGCGGCTCGATTTGCTGACCTCAAGGTGCTCGGCTACAAGTGCCTTGCGGTCGGCTATAGCCTTGCCCACAGGTTTGAGCATGATCTCGTTGAGCAAGAACATGAAAACCAGAAAGCTGGCGATAAAGATGATGAAAGTGCCGTTTAACTCGAACATTTCGTCCTGTTTCCTAAATGGAATTCCTGATTGGGATCCCGAGAGACTCGGGAATGTTCACTCGATCGCGGACGGCCTGCCTGGCAGGCCGTTTCAACTTAGAGGCTGGGTTTAGCCAACTTTGCTGCCGAATTGGAAGAGCTGGATGGCGATAACGAATGCCAGAAGACCAAGAGCTTCCATGAGGGCGGCGATGATGATCGCGTTAACCAGGAGCTTTTGAGCCATTTCAGGCTGACGGGCCATGCCTTCGAGAGCTCTCGAGCCGGCGACGCCGATACCGATACCAGGTCCGATTACGCCGACTGCGGCGATGCCGGAACCAACCAAAGCTGCTGCCTTGATCATGGTTGTGCTGTCAACAGCTGCTGTTCCAGCTTGGGCAATGAGTGTGTGGTCCACAGTTGATCTCCTTAACTCGTTTTTTCGACTACTTAGCCAGGCTTGCGCCGTACTAAAAATTTGGTTTCTGCGCTCTAAACACACGCTTTTAAGAACGTGAGCGCATTCGCTTGGAACGAACCAATCGAACCAGCCAAAATTATAACAAGAGGTGATCTGAGCTTTCTGTCGAATCTATGCGGTTTTCGGGGTCGTCAACTGGTACGCCAGGTAAATTTCCATTCATAGTGAAAGGCGCGCGAAACCCAAAGCCCATGCGAAAAATCGCGCTTTTCAGGGGAAAAGCGCGACACGAAATTCAGCCAGGAAGTCCTGAGCATCAGTATTTGAGCTTGAAAGCTTGCTGCGAAACCCTTAGTGGTGTTCCAGAGTCAAACCGATGTAAATCGAGGTGAGAAGCGCGAATACGAAGGCTTGAATCACACCGATAAAGAGTTCGAATGCCATAACACCGGTAGGCACAATCGCCGGTACCATGCCGATTGCCGCTGCGCGCATCAATTCGTCCGCAGTGATAACCATCATAAGACGAAGAGCCAGTGTGGCCGGGCGAATCACCAGGTCCATCCACTCAATCGGATTGAGGTAGAGCTTGAGGTAATTGGCTCCGTGAGCCCAGAAACCAGAGAACACATAGACGATGAGAGAGATGGTCGCAAGCCCGAAAGTGACGTTGAAATCAGTGGTTGGCGAGCAAATCTCGAATGGTTTGTGGTCGACATGCGGCCAGGTAATTCCAAGGTTCGGTGCCCAGTGCTCCAACGCGAGCCAGGGGCCGACACCGATGAAATTCGCCGTTAATACAAACATAAAGATTGCTGCAATAAGCGGCAAATATTTCTTGTAGTGATGACCCATCAAACCCTTGATAAGGTCTTCGACAAACTGATAAACCATCTCCAAAATCTGCTGACCGTTCGAGCCTGCTCCTTTATTTGTCATCGCAGGCACGATGAGCGCGCATGAGGTGAGGATGAATGCCATGCAGAGCCAGCTTGTCACCAGGGTATCGATATGGATGTCACCGTAGGTGCCCAGCGCATTCACCCCTAAAAATGGCTCATTCAGCCATGCGGCATCATGTACGACTTCCTTGAGGGGCAAATTTTGTCCGAGCATCTCTTATTCCGGGTTCTTTGAAGCGGGTGGGATATGTCTTTTGGCTATTTCAGCGGTATATGCGTTGGGAGCTAAGCTCTTATCAACGCAAATTGTTCGCGCTGAGCCGGTCCTGTGCGGCTTCAGATTGAAAAAAAATCCGAAACGCACTGGAGATGAATAATATCAGATGACTTTCGCGCGACAGGGCGCCCCACACAGAACCTTAACTATCTGACTTATTGCTTTTCTCATCTTGCGCGTCGTAGTCATTCTCATATTCATTTTTGAATGGAATGGGCTTGGCGCCTTGAGGAGTGCCGGGAGTATCTAGCGAAGTAGCCTTCTTGACCATGCGCCACAAGCCCAGCCCGCCTCCCAAAAGCGACAGTCCAAGCGAGCCCCACGGCCCCGTATGCAGCTTGTCATCGACAAAACCGCCCGCCCACATGCCGAGCAGAATCAGCACCGCCGCCCCGAGGACCGCATCAGAAACCACAAACATGGCGCGTTGAAATCCGCTCGGTCCTGACGATGCTTTATCTGTATCTTTCATAATTCGAAATCTATCGAGACCTGTAGAAACCAAAAATCGTCAACTGAGTCTTATTGTGTAGCGTACCCCAGACTGGACAGGAAAGAAGGCGAAAAGTGCCAGGTGACGGCTTCAGGGGTACAAAATCGTCATCAAGCCCTAAAAATCTTGGCAGCTCCATCAGACATACCTGGTTGCCAGGGCGCAGATAGTCTGAAAATGGGGCATAAGGTTAAGTGTGACTTTGCTACACTACATTTAATCCATATTATTCAGAGGCCTTTGCGACCAATTATTGGCAACAACGGGCGCAAAACAGGTCCAGTTCAGAAAGAAGCCAGTCAAAAGGAGTTATCAGCACATGTTCGACAGGTTAGCCAACTTAGTGAAGGCTATGTTCAACGCCTTGCTGGGACGAATGGAAGATCCCCAGATAATGCTGGAACAAACCTATCAAGACCTCCAGTCGAACCTGATTCAAGTTCGTCAGGCAGTAGCCCAAGCGATCGCAACTGAAAAGCAGCTCGAGCAGCAGCTTCAGAAGAATAAAGAACAAGCTGAGACCTGGCATAACCGCGCAGCGATGGCTGTTCAGCAAAACAACGATGATCTGGCCAAGCAGGCTCTGCAGCGCAAACAACAGTACCAACAGGCGGCGCAAGACCTGGAAGCACAATTGAAAGTGCAGAAAGAGACCACCAACACTCTCAGACAGCGCCTTACCGACCTGGAAGCCGAAGTCCAGAAAGCATATACAAAGAAGCAAGTGCTCATCGCTCGCGACAAAGCTGCTCAAGCGACCAGCAAAGCCAACGAGATTCTCTCCAAAACCACTGCTTCCGGCGCCATGAACGTGATCGAGAAGATGGAAACCAAAGTCCAGGAGCGCGAAGCACGCGCCGCTGCGCTTGCCGAACTGGGCACCGATCAACTCGACAAGCAATTCAAAAACTTCGAAGGCAAAACAGACATCGAAATGGAATTGCTGGCTCTCAAGGGCAGCATGGGCAAGTCGACCGAGGCTCCCAAACTGACCGTCAAAGAACCGGTTCTGATTGAAGTCAAAGACAGCGATTCAGTAGACGCGCAAGAAGTAAAAGAACTCGAAAATTAGACGAGTGAGGGCCCTTTGCTGTGAGGGCTCTTTGCTGTGAGGGCACTTTGCTGTGGGGGCTCTTTGCTGTGGGGGCTCTTTGCTGTGGGGGCGCGTTGCACGCGCCCTTGAAAATTTTGGTCTCATGCAATGAGACCCCACACCATTAAAGTCTCTTTCACGCGCCCTTGAATTTTTTTGGTCTCATGCAATGAGACCCCACACCATTGAAGTCTCTTTCACGCGCCCTTGAAAATTTTGGTCTCATGCAATGAGACCCCACACCATTGAAGTCACCTTCTTATGCGGTTATATCGCCGCGCAGTTTCAATTCGACTTGCTCGAAGTACTCTTTGAAGCGGCCTTCAAGAATGGCTGCGCGAGCCAGTCTTGCCTCTTTTATCAAGTAAGTGATGTTGTGCAATGAGAGTAGCGAAGCGCCGGACATTTCGTTGGCGCGGACAAGATGATGCAAGTATGCGCGAGTGTAGTTTTTGCACGTATAGCAAAGGCAATCCGGATCAAGAGGTATGAATTCCTCGGTGAATCTGGCGTTCTTCAAAGCCAGACGGCCCTCGAAGGAGAAAGCGGAGCCGTGCCTGGCCAGTCGAGTCGGCGAAACGCAATCAAACATATCGATACCGCATCTGATGGCATATGCGATATCCCAGGGCGTGCCGATTCCCATCAAATAGCGCGGCTTGTTCTCAGGCAAAAGCGGAGCCGTAAAGAGAACGATTCGCTCGATAACATCGCGACTCTCTCCGACAGCCACGCCGCCGATGGCATATCCGGGCAAGGGAAAGGAAGTGACCACGTCCACCGATTGCCTGCGCAAGTCTTCGAACATGCTTCCCTGAACGATTCCAAATAATGCCTGATCGTGCGGACGGGCGTGTTTTTCGACACAAACCGCCAGCCAACGGTGAGTGCGCTCCATTGATGCGACTGCCTCTTCGTGCGTGCAAGGATTTTTCACGCAATCGTCGAAAGCCATGATAATGTCGGCTCCCAGAGCGTTCTGAATTTCCATCGACCGCTCCGGTCCGATGAAGTGCTGCTTGCCGTCTTTGTGATCCTTAAAGAAGACGCCTTCCTCGACAATTCGCCTGAACGAATCGAGGCTGAACACTTGAAAGCCGCCTGAATCAGTTAATATAGGCTTGTTCCAAGCCGTAAAGGCGTGCAGACCTCCGGCGCGCTTGACCAATTCATGTCCTGGGCGCAAAAACAAATGGTAGGAATTGGCGAGAACAATTTGCGCTCCGGTAGCGTCGACTTGTTCATATGTCAGAGACTTCACGGTCGCATTGGTACCGACCGGCATAAAGACAGGTGTTTCGACGGCGCCGTGAGGCGTCGTGAAAACTCCGGCACGCGCGCCTGACCATGGGCAGACAGCCTGCAATTCGAACTTAAGAGCTGTTTCAACCGGCATCGAAGAACCATAGCAGGCTGACAGGCCAACGATCAATAATATATGCGCAAAATTGTGGCGTTCGCTAAACACATGGTCATCCCTACGCAAAAGTGGAAAAACAAAATGCGCAGATTCACAGCTTCTCTGGTTGCATTTTCAAGCGCATCAACGCTGCTCTATCTATCGCAACTCTCGGCATTCGGCGCCGAGGAATCGTTGACTGACACGGTCATGAAATTCGACTCGATCAAATTTCGCAATGCCAAGACGCACGCCATAAGCTGCGGCTTGCAAAAGCCGGAAGGCGACGGTGAACCAAGCGTGCACGTCTACATGTCATTGAAAAACCACACATATCCATATGTAGTATCGCTGGGCAATTTCGTACTCGTAAAAACCAAAGACGGAGAAACGAAAATCCTTGACGAGTTCGGCGAGAAGATTCCTCTGCCCAACCGGCTGCCGGAGCGCCAGGGCTTTCACAAAGGCGACCTTCTGGCGATCAAATCCTTCGATCAAACTATCGAAGCAAAATATAAAGAAGCGCTCAAGTCGATCGATCAAGCTTTGAAAGAAGCGCCTAACAGCTATCGATTGCATAATAATCGCGGAGTGCTTCTGGTCTTGATGGGCAAACCGCATGTCGAAGCTCAGAAAGAATTCAGCGCCGCCATCAAACTCAATCCGTCATGCGCAGCCGCCTATGCCAATCGCGCCTGGCTGTCCATCGCCATGGACAAACCGTCTCTGGCTGTCGATGATGCGAATGCAGCGCTGAAGGTCGAACCGAATCTCAATTCGGCAAAGCTCTGCCTGGTCAGATCGAATCTGGAAGAAGGAAAGAAAGAAGACGCTGCCGCGCTGATCGAAGAGTCCGGGCTGACTCGAAAAAATGATGCGCAATCGCTCAAGCTGCAAGCCGAAACTTTCATCGCCAACAAAGACTACAAGAATGCTCGCCTGGCATTGCGCAAGCTGATGATGATCAACAGCAATGATGCTGATGCGATTCTACAACTTGCATATGTATGTGATATGGAAGGCAATCTGGAAGAGGCAATCGGGCGCGCCAGACAGGCCGTGCAGCTATGCCCGGAAAATCCGACCGTGCACGAAATTCTCGGGCGTTATCTGGAAAAAAACAGAGACGATCGGGCCGCGGCGCTTCAGTACGAGGCCGCTTTGGACTTGCTCAACCAGTGGGTTCCCAAAGACCGGCAAAAGAAAGCGTTGGCAGTCGAAGGCGCACTTCTCAGAACCCTGATGCACTGCAATGAATTCAAATTAGCAGAACGCTGGTCGGGCAATATCGCCCGCGAGTTTCCCAAATCAGCCAATGCTCACTACAATCGAGGCTGGCTCTTATCGCAGGGCACTGAGGATTACCATATAAAGGAAGCGCTTCAGGAATACGACCTTGCGCTTAAGCTAGATCCGAGCCTGAAGCAGACCCACTATAATCTGGCCCTGCTTTCGATGAAATCGGGCGATAAGCAACGCGCCGAGTCGGAGCTGAAGCTGTTTCTCGAGCTGGCTCCCGACGACCCGGACCATGAGAGCGCCAAGTCCCTTCTGGCAAAACTGCAAGCCGGCGAATCGACGAATTCGGGCGATACGTCCGAGACGAACAAAGAGACCGAAAAGTAATTTCCCAACATTCGAAGCTCGGTCACACCGGGGCTCTACATCATCTCCGGCAAGTCGTTGAACTTGACGATACTGACGTTGCTTCTAACAGATTCTTCCTTGGCTGCTTCGGCGCCAGCCAGCAAAAAGGGCGGATCCAGGAAGTCATCGGGCATTCCGGCAATCCCCATATAAAGGGCGAGTTCGCTGCCGTTCGCCGTCTCGAGCGGATCTTTCTTGAAATTATCGAGGACGCGCTGAGCAAAAATCGAGGCACCCTGCGCCTTTGTATTAGGCAAGAGAAAAGCATATTCGCCGTTTTCGTAATGGCAGCAGAGGTCGGTCGGTCTTTTCATCAATTCCAAACGCTTGCAAGCCGCGCTTATGTTTTCCATGCTGAGCGGCTCCCTGACCGTCACAGACCCCTGCCTGATAGTCTTCATTTCGAAGACGATGACGGACAGGTCGCTTTCAGTCCGGAATCGACGCACGTATTCTTGCTCGAGGAAATATAGAAATGCCTCATATGTATACATACCGGAGTCCCGGTTGCGAAGGCTGTTTGCAATGGCGGCAATGGCATCCGAATCGATCATCTTCGGCATCAAAGTACGACTGGCCATTTTCGGCTCGCACTTTTTGATCAAGTCCAGCTTCAGAAGCTGAGCCACCAGACCCGCCCATTTGCTGCGCGGCAAGCCTAATCCACGTGCGGCTTCTGCCAGGGTGGTCGTAGAGTTGAAACGATCGTATAGCTTTTTGAGTAGTGTTGTATCCAGTTTGGATGAATTGACCACCTCATCGAATTGCTCTTTGGTGAGACTGGTCTGCTTCTTGTCGAGCAAGGAATCGGCATCGATACCGGCATTCGAGAGAAAAGTGGCGCAGTCGATAATTTTGACGCCTTTAAGCATGAGTGTATCGAGCGGCTGATCGACCGTCTTTTTAGGAGCGACTTCCTTGGGTTGGAATTTGAAATGCCCCTCTTTCCAGGTCAAAACTTCCAGCAAGGCATCCTGCCCTTCCTCTTCTTCGGAATAAGCGTGGACCGGAGCGCCGTCTTCAAAATAAACGTGGGTGCGGCAATGGGCGTTTTCGAACGTCAGCCGGCCGGTCATGCGAGCCATTTGCATGGAGGGCAGAAGGTTGGTCACCTGGACCAAAGACAAATCACCCGAAAGTCCGGCCTTCTTGGGCGCTTCTTTGGAGCTGGGTGGGTCATTCGAGCCGTTGAACCCCTCAATCGAGAGGTTGTCGCGGGTCTGTTTGGCGGTAATTTCCAGGTCACGCGGCAGGTCCTCCACCAGACTGCCATCGGACTTGCGCGGTTGTTTCTCTTCTTCCGGCAGCGACGTGGTGACGAGGTTATAGACGATCAAGGGGTCTGAGCTGACATACATCCAGAGGATTTTGGCGACAGCTTCGTTGAATATATGCATGCGCCATTCAGGATCGTCGCCTATCTTATTCGCCTCTACGCTGAGCGTATATTCGGCGCCGGTATTGTGGTCGCCCCAGGACACCACCACCTTGTTTCCGGGTTTGGACTCAGCCTGAGCCAGATTCTTTTGCAGGTCGCTCAAAAGCGGGCGACTTTGCAGTCGCTGTATGGTTGGACCTTTGGGAGATGGCTTTTGCATAGTCATAAGGCTTCAGGGCGGCTCCCGCCGCATGGGAGCCGAGTACACTTTTTATGTTCCACACCAAACAAAAGAAAAGAACATAACTTCAAGAAAAGGCTCCTTTTCTATATGTTCCCACCAACCATTTGGTCTAGCGGCATATAATCATCGGTGTTGTCATGAGTCCTTGCGGATATATCTAAGATTACCGATAGTAGTCTGCGAGGATCACCGGTGGTGGCACAAAAGTGAAACCAATTGTGGTGACAAGTCGACTGCTCAACGGCTAAAATACGGCAGCCTGACCCGTCGGACGTGTCAGATTCTTGTGAAATAACTGCCGGAAAGCAGAATATTTCTTGACACCAGATGCAGTGTATAGTCTAATGCGGCTGAAGAAAGCGTGAAAATTTGCGTTAGTGGGGGACACTTTTGAGAATCAAGGAAATCGAACTTGACAACTTTAAGTCGTTCGGTAAGATAACTCGAGTTCCGCTTCTAGACGGGTTTACGACCATCTCCGGTCCAAACGGATCGGGCAAGTCGAATATCATCGACAGCCTACTATTTGCTCTAGGTCTTTCCTCCACTCGAACCATGCGGGCGGAAAGATTGCCGGATCTTTTAAACAATCTCTCCGGCAAAAACGAAGCGAAAGTCACAGTCCGCTTCACTGACGATAAGGAAAAAGAGATTGAAGTATCTCGCCGTATACGTGTAAAAGATAACGGCTATACCAGCACTTATATGCTGAACGGGCGTAATGCCACGCTTTCCGAGATACATGACGAGCTGACCAAATACAATGTCAGCCCCACCGGTTATAACGTCATCATGCAGGGCGATGTCACAGGCATCGTCACCATGAGCGGCTCCGAGCGTCGAAAAATCATCGACGAGCTCGCGGGAGTCGCCGAATTCGATCGCCGCATCGATCAAGCGAAGAGCGAATTGGCCGCCGTCGCCGAAAAAATCGACCACCAGCGCATAGTTTTAGCCGAAATTGCCGTTCGTCTCGAGCAACTAAGATCCGATCGAGACCACGCTCTCAAATATCTCGATCTAAAGACGCAGAAAGAGACACTGGAAAAAGACCTGGTCTTCGTAAGACATTCGGAAACCGAAGCCAAGCTCGTTTCGGAAGCCAAAGAGCTTGAAAAACTCGACAAGAAAGAAGAAGAACTCCAAGCAAAACTGGAAGAGGTTGAAATCAATCTCGTCAAGTTGCGCGCCGAATTAGGCGCTCTGGAGCAAGAGATTCGTGAAAAAGGCGGCAACGAGCAGCTTCTCCTCAGACAGGAATTGGAAAACCAAAGAGGGGAATTGACCCGGGAAGAGAACAAAGCCAGCAACCTCGCCGGTGTAATCGGCGAAAAAGCGAAGCTCATCAAGTCGGTGCAACAGCAGATCAAGACGATCGACAAGCACCTCAACGATATCGTCAAACAGAAAAAGCAGCACAGCGAAGACATGCAAGCCGTGCAGCTCGGTTTGATGGAAAAGCAAGGCGCCTACAGCGCCGTCATGGCCGAAATCGAAGTGATGCGGCAAGAAAAAGACTCTTCATCCGAGAAAGTCGCCAGCCTGCACACTGATTTGCAAGGGCTCAGAGACCAGCGTCACAAGCTGGAGGTCAGAAAGACCGAGCTGACGACCACCAAGACCAATCTCGAAAAAGAGCTGGTCGTATTGCGCGATAAAGCAACCAATGCAATCGGTCTTTTGTCGGCATCGAAGACCACGGTCGCTCAATTCGAGCGTAAGTATCAAGATCATGAAGCTCTCGTAACCGGCGTGGATAGAACTATTCACCAGCTCGAAGCGGAAATGCAATCGACGCGAGAAGAAATCGAAGGCAAGCGCACGGCGTTGGAATCAATGCAAAAACGCTTGATCGAGTTGGAGACGACCAAAGAAGTGGTCGGCGAAAGCGGCTACGGACGGGCGGTCGAAGCAATCCTCAACGCCAATATTCCGGGCGTGCACGGCACCATCGGCCAGCTCGGCAATGTATCCGATGACTATACGACCGCATTGGAAATCGCTATCGGACCGCGCCTGGGTCACGTAGTCGTCGACGACGACCAGATTGCCCAGGAGTGCATCAGCTATTTGAAGAAGCACCAGGCCGGTCGTGCGACTTTCGTCCCTCTTAACAAGATTCAAACGCAGCCGCCGGGCCTATTGCCTAATCGCCCGGGCGTCATCGATTTCGCATACAACCTTATAGATTTCAATCCGCGCTTTGCACGCGCTTTCCAGTACGCTTGCGGACAAACCATCATCGTTCAAGATATGGAAGTCGGTCGCAAACTAATCAACCAGGCGCGTATGGTCACCCTGGAAGGCGAATTGTTCGACAAATCCGGCAGTATCTCCGGAGGTATGGACAATAGATCGAAGCTGCACTTCTCCTCGCGCGGCGAGACCGACCTTGCCGTTCTGAAACAAACGACAAAAAATCTCAGAGACCAGATCAAGTGGGCGCAAGAGTCGCTCAAAGAAACTGAATCCGCCCTCGCTGACGAACGCGCCAAAGCAAATACCTTGCGCGCCGAACTGACACAAAGAATGGTGGAAGTCGAAGCGAAGCGCAAAGCTCAGGTCGACCTGGAAAATGACATTGAAGGCGTCAAGCCGAAATTGAGAGAGCACGGCGACGAAATCGACAAGATCGATCAAGAGATGACCGGCTTGGATGGATCGCTGAAAGAACTCGGCAAACAGATTTCGAAATTGGAAGACTCGCTCAATGAAGTGCGCGATGTCGGCAAGAAGACGAGAATCGAAGAGCTTATCACCGAATCCGAAGACCTGCGAGAAGGTCTGGAAGCGGTTGAAAAAGAACTGAAGGACATTCAGCGCCTTACAGATGCTCTGGAAACAGAAGAGAGACTCGAGCAAAACAATCGCATCCAGTTGTCTCAGCAGCTCGAAACATCGAATGCGGAGATGGCGGAGCTGGAAGCGCAAAAGCCTCAATTCGAACAAATCATCCAGGCCTTGCGCGAGTCCATTCAACAGAAAGAACAGCAAATCACGGTTCTTTCCGAAGAATTGGAAGGTCTGCGGGCTGCCAAAGACAATATTCACGAAAGGCTTACCGGTCTTGAAGTAGACAGAACCAAAGTCGAACAAGAACAGATCCATGTAGCCGAACAGCGCAAAGAAAGAAAGCTTGCGCACTTCGATTTGCAAAACCAATTGGTCCAGCTCAAGGCGGAAATCGATCGCGTCCTGGAAGAAAATCCGGGATACCAGCCGCCCAATCAAGGCACCGTCGATCAGCTCAAGAACCAGGTCGATAGACTGGAAAAACGCATGCGCGCTCTCGAGCCGGTCAATATGAAGGCGCTCGAGGACTATAATCAAACCGATCAGCGCAAGAAAGAATTGGACGAGCACCTCAACGTTCTTACCGTCGAGCACGACGAGATTCTGCAACGCATCGCCGGCTATGACGAATTGAAGAAGCGGACTTTCATGGAAGCCTTCGACGCTATCAACACGAATTTCCAGAGCATCTTCGCAGAACTTTCTCATGGTTCCGGGCGCCTGGAGCTGGAGAATCCGGAAGATCCTTTCAGCGGCGGTCTTATCATCCGCGCGCAACCAAGAGAGAAGAAGATGCAACGTATCGAGGCTCTCTCCGGTGGAGAGAAATCACTGACGGCGCTCTCCTTCGTGTTCGCGTTCCAGCGTTATGCACCGGCTCCTTTCTACGCATTCGACGAAGTCGACATGATGTTGGACGGCTCGAACGCCGAGCGTCTGGCTCGCATGGTCAAAGCTCAGTCGCAGCAAGCGCAATTCGTCGTAGTCAGCTTGCGTCGCCCGATGATCGAAAATTCCGATCACGCTATTGGAGTTTCGCTCCGCGCCGATGGTTTCTCCCGAACGGTCGGCATCAAGGAAATTCATATCCCTGATGAAGAACAGCATGCAGCCGCGATAAGCGCTTGAGGTCTTTTCCATGGAACATGACCCTACAACTGTAAATCCCAGTCCAGCTCCAGCTTTTGCTGCGGCGGTCGGGACCGCTGCTGATCCGGTTGTGGAAGCTGTGGAAGGCTTGAAGAATGTGGTTGCTGGCGGTATCGAGGCGAGCGTTACTGAAAAGCCGGTCGACGGTATCGAAATCTTAATCAAGCTCGCAGAGTCGGGCGACATCGATCCAAAAAACATCGACATCATCGACGTCACAGACAAATTCTTGAAGGCGATTGCCGCCGCTCCGAAAGAAAACTTGCGTCAGAGCGGAAGAATCATTTTCCATGCTTCCGTTCTGCTGAGAATGAAAGCGGAAGCTCTTTTGGCTGCAGCTTCAGCGGAGCTGGACGCAGGCGGCGACGACTTCATCGACTTCGATGAAGACTTGCTGGCGATGGACACAGACCAGCCCAGACAGATCACTCTCAAAGATCTGGAAAAGGCTCTGGTCCGCCGAACAAACAACAAGCAAAATCGCCAGCGTAAAGTTACACTCCAACAACTCATCGACGCCCTGAAAGACGCTGAAAAGCTCGAAAAGGAGCGGCTCGAGAAGAAGCCTCGTCAGCGTATCCAGACGGACGGCTACATCGACGTCAGAGATGTCGAAGACATACTCGAACTGGCTCACGACGAAGATATAGAAGTAACCATTGCGCGTGTCGATCGGCTGCTCGAAGAGTCGATCAAGATTGGAGATGCGCTCACCCTGCTGAAATTAATTAAAATGCTCGGACCCAAATCAGACTGGGTCGACGCGTTTTTAGCGATCCTATTTCTGTCAAATGCCGGTAAAATAGTACTTGAACAAGAAGAGTTTTACGGACCTGTACATATCGTACGAGCCGAACCGCCCGCTCTGGGACAGGCTTTTAAGGTGACCGCAACACCAGTTGAGGTACTGCAATGAGTTTAAAAGCAAAAATCGAATCAGTTTTGTTTTTGACCGAAAAGCCGGTCAGAGCTCAAGCCATTGCGCGTATTGTCAACGAAGATGTGCAGTTGGTGCGTAAAGCCATTCTCGATTTGATCCAGGATTATGAAGCGCGTGACGGCGCCCTGGAAATTGCCGATGACGACGGATATATCATTCAAGTCAAAGATCAATATTCTTCGATTATCGACGAATTCCTTCCTATGGAATTGCCGCTGGCTCTTTTGCGCACCTTGTCGGCTATTGCGATTAAGCAGCCGGTGGCCCAGGCGGATATCATCAAGATTCGCGGCGCTGGTGCTTACGACCACATTAAGGAGTTGCTCCAACGCGAATTGATCAATAAGAAGGAAGATGGTCGCTCACCGCTTCTGACAACTACGAAGCAATTCCAAGACTATTTCAGACTGACACAAGATGCCAAATCGCTGCGCACCGAATTGCGCAAGAGCGACAGAAAGAAAGCACAGCCTGATTCTGAAGAAAGCACTACATTCGATGCTACACCGGCTGAAGACGGCGAATCAGAGAGATTGGTGGTTCAACTCACGCTCGACGATGAAGCCAATGCCGGCAGCATTGAGGCAGAGAGAGAATCATCAGTCAGCATGGTTGACATTCCGGTTGCAGAGCCGGGGCTCAGGGCTGACGACAATACTCCCGCGGTAACCATTGCCCCGGCTGCAGTCGAAGCGGCGATGGAAAGCATGGCGGACGGCTCCGGTGACCTCGGTTAATTCCATTGCCGCAATTCTTGTTTGCGCAGGCAGTGGCAAACGCTTTGGCGACGATTCGCAAGTCCCCAAGCAATATCAGCTATTAAGAGGTACACCCGTATATACGTGGGGGCTGAGATGCCTGCTCCAACACCCTCGAATCGAGCGAGTGGTGATAGTGGTAGCCGCAGACATGGAAGAGGAAATAGGCGCCGACGCACTTAAATGGATCGGCGAAGGCAAGGAGAAGTTATCAGTCACCACTGGAGGTGCGACGCGTCAGGCTTCCGTCTTCAATGGTCTCCAATTCCTCTCCCGGCAAGTTCGTCCGCCGGATGCGGTTTTGGTGCATGACGCGGCCAGACCATTTATCACCGGCACCATTATTGATGACGTCATCAAGTGCGTCGAAAAAGAACCAGCCTGCACGGTTGGAAGCCCGGTATCGGATACGGTGAAGCGCGTAGATGACAATATCATCGGAGCTACGGTTGACAGGACCAATCTGGTAGCAGTACAAACGCCGCAGGCAGCGAGATTTGCAGAACTTCTCAAAGCGCATCAACGCGCAGAAGCCGATGGTTGGGTCACCACGGACGATGCCGCGATCATGGAGATGGCAGGATATAAAGTGAGTGTGGTCTTGAGTACAAGATGGAACATCAAGATCACTACAAAAGAAGACTTGCAGATATGCGAAGCACTAGCTCTCTCAATTAATCGTTGACGGAAAGGCAGTACTCATGCGGGTTTTCAACGTGCTATCGCCGGTGGTAGCACCTTTTTCTACTTGCGAAAAACCTGGAATGGACTAGAATTGTAGCTATGATAAGAGCCATGATAAGACACCATCATAGGTGGCATATTCAATAGATGCTCGAACCGATATTTGTGCAAAACGGTAGTAAGTCGGTCTCTTATCAACAAAATATACCTACAACGATAAACATCGAAGAAGGACTACTATGGCTGACGACACCCAAGATACGATGAATGAAATCCCGCTGCCTTCTGGAAGCGGCCGTGGTGCCAGAAAGGAAGTCGACTTATTTCCGGCGATTGCCGAAAAGCGACTCGTGCCTATGACCTCAATGCGCTCATCTGCGCCGGAGCGTATTGGTACGCAAATATCAATGTTCGAGCCAGTCTCGTTTGACGAAGCTGTTGAAATTGTTGAATGCTTGCGCTCCCGCGCCGCAACAACAATCTCGTTGGGCAACATGAAGAAGATCGATGCCAACAGATTAGTGGATTTCGTCGCTGGCGCATCAGCTGCCCTTGATGGAGATTTCCACAAGCTCAGCGAGCAAGTGTATATCTTCTGCCCGAGCAACATCAAAATCACCGTGCCCGGCAAAGCTGCCGCTTCCGGACAACAGGTTCCAGGTTTCGATACAGGCACTGCGCTTGACTTCCTGTATTCACCTTCGGGCTCCAATCCGTTTACAACCAGCACCTCACCCTGGCCAAACGCGTAGTCCGGATTAATGAATTTTCATCAAGCGCTTGCTGGGTGTTTGATTCGCAGCTCTTCAAGTTTTTTAACAGCTGCCCTCTAAGTCCGCTGCTATCATTGATGGACAGTGCAAATGATGGAAAGCCCATCAGGTGCAGTGTTTCCTCCTTACCTAATCCACCACAAACAAGTTCTTCCCTCCCAGATTTCCTCGGGGAGGGAAGTCTTCTTTGTATGCTCTGAATATCCGCGAGATATCCGTTTTTATTGGACTGAAAAGCTGAATATGCTTGCCTAAATGGGATTTTGCCGGGCAAACGGGGTCAAAATTGCGAGTTTCGGCGGCGCGGGTGGTATATCGCCATTGGAAAGGGCAGATATAAGGCCTTAATAGATACCTGGATCTAATATCAGACAGTTTTACTAAGGCACAGATTTTTCGAAGCACCTTTTGTACGATGGGATCCTAGCGACGCAACCCGCTGCTACAGGCTGACATGACATTTACGCCAACGACAAACGATCCGCTAATCGGCAAAATACTCGCCGAGCGCTACCGAATTACCGAACTGGTGGGCGCCGGAAGATTCAGCATCGTATACAAGGGCCAACACCTATTTATGGACCGCTCTGTGGCAATGAAGACATTGCAGTCCAATCTTGTCGAAGACCAGACCATCATCAAACGCTTCGAGAAGGAAGCGGTCGCACTCAGCAAACTGCGCCACCCCAACATCGTTTCGGTCTACGATTGCTTCGTTCATACAAATGGACAACCTTTCCTCGTAATGGACTTCCTGGACGGTCATACGCTCGAGGAGCTTCTCAACGAGCGTGGTGCCATTCCACCCAAATTGATGCGGGCGATAATCTTTCAGGCTTCCGCCGGGCTGGCTCACGCTCACCAGAGTGGAGTCCTGCACCGCGACATCAAGCCGGACAACATCATTCTTTTGCCACGCGAGAAGACCGATGAAAGGGTCCGACTGCTGGACTTCGGCTTTGCGTTGCTGCAGGGAGACCTGGAAAGGCTGACCCTTTCTGGCACACTTTGTGGCAGCCCCGCCTACATAAGTCCGGAGAGATGGAAAGGCAAAGAGCTGGATGCACGCTCCGATATATATTCACTGGCTGTCGTAATGTTCCAGGGGCTCACAGGGCAGTTGCCTTTCAAAGCGTCTTCGCTCGAAGAACTGCGCAACATGCACGTTTCGCAAGAGCCGCCGAAAATCGGCGACATTCTGCCTTCGCTTAAGGATGACCAGGTCGCGCATCAGATCTTGGCGAAAGCACTGGCAAAAGATCCCGAAGATCGTTATCAGACGATGAAAGACTTCCACAATGCCATAAAGGTTTGGTCGCCGAACAGCGACGATGCAGAAATTGCGCAGTGGGCAAAAAATGTTGCGCCGAAACCTCCGGCAAAACCAGCGCAGCCGACAATAGCACAACCGGTTTCGCTGCAGCCTATGCCACCACAGGCAGTGCCGCCTCAAGGGCAAGCACCGGCGCAAGCACCGGCGCAAGGACAGCCGCAGACTCAAGGTCATGCGCAGCCTCAGGATCAAGCGCAGGCTGGAGCGCAGCAGCCTAACGCGGGAGGACAGCAAGGAGTTCCGCCTGCCGGCAGCCCTTCACCTGCCGCTGGACAAGTCGCGCCATCCGCAACAGAAAAACATTTCGACGGCACGACGACTCTGCAAGAAAGACAGCCAAAACCCGCTTTCGACGACTCAGCATCACTACCCAAAGGTGAGTCGTCGTCCCAGGCACCCGTGCCGATGGGCGCAGACCAAACACCACCGCCCAAGGGTTATGTCGCGGTTGATATCAACTCTCATCCCCTCTCGCCAGAAGCATTGGCGAAAATTCCAAAACCAAATCCGCGTGCGTCTCTGACGAAAATGGATGTGGCTTACATACAGGCAATTGCCAAAACACTCGGCGACAGCCTGGGTGATGAAGCAAAATCAATTGAGATTACACCTGCTCTAGAGCAGGAGATGTCCAAGGCACCACGCGAAGAGACAACGAAGCTGGACTTCAAGTCAATGCCGGCGCCGGCAGTGCAATCAACTGTTCCTGAACCAGGACCGAAGATTGTGCCTGTAGTAGATCGTCGGCAAAATCGTCAAGGTGAAGCATCAAACGACGACCACGATACCCTTCCTGCGTCGACTTGGCCGGCGCCGGATATGTCGCAAAGTTTGATGCCTGCGGCCAAACCATTCAGCGCGAAGCCCGGCATGCCGCCAAATGCACCGGCACAACCACCAAAACCTGTTCCTGCGCCAGGGCAGCCTGCACCGCCTGCACCGGCATCGCCTCAAGCTCCGGCGGCAAAATCAGCGGAAGTTGCGCCTGAATGGAATGCAAAGCAAGCGGTAGTACCGGAAAGACCTGAACAACCTGTTCCTCCCGACTGGAATGTAAAACAAGAACTTGCTCCGTGGGTTCAAAATCCCGATGATTTCAAGCCCAAGTCAGCAGATGGTCCAGGAAAATCGCCGGAAGCGGATACGGGTTCTGCGTCATTCGGCGCGCCGGGTGTTGCACCGGCAATGCCGATGGAAACACAGTCGAACGCAACGGGAACTTCTTTTGCACCAGGGGCAATGCCAGGATCACCAGGCAGTTTTCAAAGCGGACCACCTGGTTCAACCTCAACACCGGCCGGTTCACCCTCATCACCACCCGTAACACCACCGGGCTCCGGAAGCGCAGATCAATCCGCAGCTGCGGCATCATTCGGCTCGTCTGCCTGGGCACCCCAGTCAGGTCCTGTATTTGGGCAGGCACCGCCAGGCATCACACCGGTAGGGACGGGGGAATCGCCGCCACCAAATATGTCAATGATTTCCAGCTCGCGCATTTCGCCAGTCTTGCCCGGCAGTCCGTCACCGGACGTGGATGCACCGGGAGCGGTGCCTTGGACAAATGCGACTTCATCTTCTCCGGTCGACTTCGGGAAGATTTTTGCTGATGTCTCACCTATAAATGATCCTGGCATATCAGCGACCATGCCTGCAGGCATACCGGCAAGCATGCAAGCCGGCATGGGCAATGAATCTCCTGCGGCAGATTCATCCGGCATTTCCGTCACCTCGGATGGTCGTCCGGCGCCGCCAAAAGGCTCGAAGAAGCGCGGTCGTTTGCCTACCTTTGTCGATAAAGATGTTAGTGAAGACGACGGCGCTGCAATCGGTGAAAGACCTGCGAAAAAGGGCGGACCGGGAATGCTCATCGCTGGTGTCGCAGTGACAGTATTCATTTTCGCCGGCATTGGAATCGCGACATGGTTGTTGACCAACGTCAATCAGTCCAATTCTCCGACGGCAAATCCTCAGTCCGCCTCGACTCCTACTCCAGGCGCGGATACAAATTCCCAGCAGACATCTCAGACAGCCGAGACAACTCCGACAACGCCGGACTCGTCAGCTTCCACGACAGGAACCAGCGAACCTGCACCAAACGCCACTGATACAGCGGTGCAGACGCCTACTGCAACAGATACATCCAGCGACGAAACCAAAGGCGAGACAGCAACGGCTCCATCCAATCCCGAGCCGGCAGCGAAGACGGCGACTGCTCCGACACCTGCAGCTGCGCCTGCGAAGCCGGAGCCGGCAAAACCGGAGCCTGCAAAACCGCCGGTTACTGCTGCGAAAGCACCTCCCGCGCCGAAGAAAGAAGAACACTCAACTGGCGGTTGGTTCGGATTCCCATCTTTCAATCAGAACAACCAGGAGAAAAAGGCTGAACCGGCTCCTGTGACGGCAAACGTAGAATCAGCGAAGCCTGCAGCACCACCGAAGAAGAAGAAAAAGAAACCCAAGCGAATTCCGGTCGCCCATAAAGCTCCGGCTGCCAGTTCTAGCAGCGGCTTCGTAGAAGTAGAAGTAAGCCCCAGCAGACGAGCATACCGTTCGTATTAATCGAACTAAGTACTGGTATCAGCTCTTGAAGTCGTCGATTGCCGCGAGCGGGATTTCGAGTTGGAGACTTCATTCAAGATAATCTGAACCAAAGGGCTGGCTTTGACATTCTCTTCAAAGTAATCAGCAAGCCCCATTGCCAGTTGGTGCTTCAATGCCTCTTTTGGAATTTGCTGATTAGCAACAACCTCTTCCAAAAGTCGCTTCGACTCCTCTTGCACTTTAAGCACAAACTCTTCGGCCGGAACTCCTTTAGGCAGAATCAAACCGCGCAGTGAAACGTCCGGACCGGCAACCAACTTCAATGAATGATCAACAGACATTGCCACGATAACCAGTCCATCTTCGGCGATGTGGCGGCGCTGATCGACGATGCTTTCGTCAATTTCGAATGCGCGCGAAGAGTCGATCAAAATCACTCCGGAATCGACTCTGCCGGTTACTGTGGCTTTGTCTTTCGAGACTTCAAGCACTTCGCCGTTTTCCAAGACGAAAGTGTTTTCCGGATCGACATTGCACTCGACCGCCAGCTCCGCATGCCGGACCAGCATTCGAAACTCACCATGCAATGGCATGAAGAATTTGGGTTTGCACAGATTGATCATCAGTTTCTGTTCTTCGCGGCATGCGTGCCCACTCACGTGAATACCTGCATCTCGACCATATACGACATTTGCGCCGCGCAAGAAAAGCGCGTTAATGGTGTTTGCCACCGAACGTTCGTTGCCTGGAATCGGTGTTGCTGAAACAACTACCGTATCTCCCGGAATGATTTTGATTTGTTTGTGCTCGTTATTGGCAATGCGGCTAAGAGCAGAGAGCGGCTCGCCCTGACTGCCGGTTGTGAGTATCACAACTTGGTCCAGAGACAACTGCTTAAGTTGATCGACCGGAACAAGCAGACCATCAGGAAAGGTCATATAGCCCAGTTCGCGCGCGATGCCTGCCAGGTTGAGCATGGAACGGCCAAGAATCGCCACTTTGCGCTCATATTTGATCGCTGCCTGCAAAACCTGACGGATACGGTGCACATTGCTTGCAAAAGTCGTAACAATGATGCGATGCGGTGCCGTCGAAAACACTTCATTGAGCTTCGCCCAGACCGTGCGCTCGGACGGACTGTAACCGTCTCTCTCGGTGTTGGTGCTATCCGACATCAGAAGCAACACACCCTCATCGCCCGCGCGTGAGAGGCTGGCTATGTCGAACTGTTCTCCATCCACAGGAGTAAAGTCGAATTTGAAATCGCCCGTATGAACAAGTGTTCCGACAGGTGTTCTAATGATCAGACTGAACGAATCGGCAATCGAATGTGTGCAGCGAATGAATTCAACCTGAAAGCAGCCTATCTTCACTTGCTGGCGAGGTTTGACTTTCCGCAAAACGGTAGTTTCTTCCAGACCGTTCTCTTTCAACTTTCCTTCAAGCAAACCAAGAGCCAGAGCCGGTCCGTATATAACAGGTATGGTCACGTCACGCAGAATGAAAGGAATTCCACCGATGTGATCCTCGTGACCATGCGTAATCGCAAGTCCACGAATCTTGTCCTGATTTTCACGCAAGAAAGTAATATCAGGTAAAACCAGATCCACACCCAACTGCTCTTCCGTCGGAAAAGCAAGTCCGGCATCGACAAGCATGATGTCGCTGCCGCACATGATAGCCATGGTGTTTTTGCCAATCTCACCGAGTCCGCCGAGCGGAATAATTTTGATTGTATTGGAGTTGGTATCCAGCTTCGATTTGCTTGACTTCGGCGCTTCGTCTTCTTCTAACGAATTGATCGGATTTGCCATCGAATTAATACCTTTGTTTAGTCTCGGTCTGGGAAGCGGACAGGCTCAAATGCGGTTGAACAGGAGTTATTTAGTGGTTGAACAGGAGCTATTTAGTGGTTGGACAGGAGTTATTTAGTGGTTGGACAGGAGTTATTTAGAGCAATTGAGCAGTGGTGAACAGCGGACAAATTAAACAGCAGACACGGATGGCGCCGACTGTTCCAGTAGTTTATCGAGTACCGCTTTCTGTTGAACATCGAGCGGAACAAGCGGCAACCGCAAGTTTTCCTTGCAAATACCCATTTTGCTGAGCGCATACTTTACGCACGTAGGATTTGGTGCGGCAAACAAACCTTTGAAGAGCGGCAAATATTTGTAGTGTAATTCGCGCGCCCTATCGAGCTTGCCATCAAAAAACGCATCGCACATCTCCTTAATTGGCGCACCGACGACGTGACTGGCAACGCTCACAACACCAGCGGCGCCGACTGAAAGGAATGGCAAAGTCAAATAGTCATCGCCCGAGTAAATGCGAAAATCCTTCCTGGCATCGCCGGCAATTTCGCCAGCCTGATCGACACTGCCTGTAGAGTCTTTCAGTGCGTGGATATTCTTGTGCTTTTCAGCAAGCTTTACAGTGGTTTCGCTGGTGATGTTGATGCCTGTGCGTCCCGGAATGTTGTAAACGAGAATCGGCAAGCTGGTGTTGCTCGCGACTTCGCCAAAGTGTGCAAGCAGACCCGCTTGGTTCGGCTTATTGTAATACGGAGCGACAACGAGCAAACCGTGCGCGCCAAGCTTCTCAGCTTCTTTCGATGCTTCGACGGACTTGCGTGTGTCATTCGAGCCAGTGCCCATAATCACTTTGGCGCGCTTGTCTGTGACATCTAGGACAGCCTTGAGCAAATCCTTCTTCTCGTGCGAGTCGAGCGTAGGACTTTCGCCCGTAGTGCCGGAAACAACGATTGCGCTCGTGCCAGTCTGGATAAGGTGATTGACCAACTTCTCCACTGCCTTGAAGTCTATTTTGTCAGAGTCATCAAAGGGAGTAATCATCGCGGTGATGACTCTGCCGAACAGTGGTGCGTCTGTGCCTATCACTTTCTTCTCTCCCCTCCGAATTTAGACGATGGCTTCACTTCAACGGGCGGCAATTATGCCGCCCGCTTCCGCATTAACTTGCAACCGCTTGCTTGAGCAGCTTGTGCTCGACCAGGTATTCAGCAATGCGAACCGCATTCAGGGCTGCTCCAATGCGCAGGTTGTCAGCGACGACCCAGAGGCTGAGCCCCTTTTCGGTCGATGCATCGCGGCGAATGCGACCTACATATACAGGGTCTTGTCCTGCAGCCTCGAGCGGCGTCGGATAAATGTTTTTCGAAGGATCATCCCAGACTTCGATAATCGGGTCATTTGCCAGAGCCTCGCGCGCTTGAGCGGGGCTGACTTCCCTTTCGAGGTCGACAGTGACGGCTTCACTGTGGCTTATTACCACAGGAACGCGCACTGCCGTGCAAGTCACCGGCAATTCCGGCAAGTTCAAAATCTTGCGAGTCTCTTCGATCACCTTCCACTCTTCTTTCGTATAGCCGTTATCGAGAAACTTATCGATGTGTGGAATCAAATTGAAGGCAATTTGCTTCTGCAATACTTGCGGCGGGTATTCCTGGTCATTGACGATAGCTTTGGTTTGCTGCTCCAGCTCATCCATTGCTTCCTTACCGGCGCCACTCACGGATTGGTAGGTAGAAACAATAACGCGCTTCAAACCACCAAGCTCATGCAATACCTTGAGCACAGGGACCAATTGCGCCGTCGAGCAATTGGGATTGGCGATAATGCCTTTGTGCTGCTTGATTGTTTCGCCGTTGACTTCAGGCACAACGAGAGGAACATCTTTGTCCATGCGATAGGCGCTGGTATTGTCGATAACGATAGCACCAGCTTGCACTGCCAGTGGTGCGAATTCCAAACTGCGATCCGCGCCGGCCGAAGCAAGAACGATATCTACGTCTTTGAACGCTTCAGCAGATGGTTCGATGATTGGATATTGCTTGCCGCAATACTCAATGGTCATGTCTTTAGAGCGGGCGCTGGCAAGAAGTTTCAGCTCGCCGACTGGAAATTTGCGTTCTGCCAATACCTTAAGCAGCTCCGAACCAACGCGTCCGGTAGCTCCTAGAATCGCAACATTCACTGGTCGCTTCGAATTGCCTGTCACTTCTCATTCCTCCGTTTGTTTGGTTCAGAGTTGAACCTTTTCTGCTTAGGTTCTAGCAAATAGAATCTGGTCAAGCCCGACAACGAGCTTCTTCTGAGTCATGACGTGTTGAATCGCCATGCGCTCTCCCTCAATAAAACACTTCGTATTGAAGCTGTCATGCCGTATTGAAAGCAACTCGCCTTCCGACCCGAACAGCACTTCCTGGTGTGAAATCATGCCCGGCAGTCTCAACGAATGCACTCTCACGCCACTGGCATGGACAGCGCCTCTAGCGCCGGTCATCAGCTCCTTCTCCTCAACACGCTTCGCGTTGTAATGGCTGCGGCTCTCGGCGAGCTTGTTAGCCGTATGCATCGCAGTGCCGGATGGAGCGTCGATCTTCTGAGTATGATGCATCTCAACGACTTCGACATTGGGAATGAAACGACCGGCCTGCCGCGCGAATTCCATCATCAAAACAGCGCCGACTGAAAAGTTCGGCACTACCATGGTTCCAACGTTGTTCTTCTCAGCCAGGATAGCCAGCTCCTTGAGGTGCGTTTGGCTCAGTCCGGAAGTACCGATGACCGGGCGAATGCCCTTGCCGATCGCTGATGTTGCCGTCCTCCAGGCAGCTTCGGCCTGGGTTACGTCCAGAATGACATCCGGCGAACAAGCGGCGACACACTCGATAAATCCGCTGCTGACAAGTATACCAGCCCTCGCCCCTCCAGCCACTTCGGCGACCTGCCCTATGTCAAGTCCGACATATTCGGCGTTTTCGCGCCCCCAGGCACCCACGATTCTTATGACAGGATCGTTGAAAAACGCCTGTACAAAGGCTTTTCCCATACGCCCGCTGATGCCGGCGACCGCCACTTTGATGGGTTTTGAAGTATCTGACGCCGTCACCAAGCCTCCGATTACAGGCATTTCGAGGGGAAATAAGTACGAGTTAAGGGGTATTTTACCTGGCCAAAGGCTCCCAGATCCCCCATATAACGTAAGGACTCGGTTATCCCGAGCCCTTTGTTACGTTGCAATATTGTGGGCAGCGCCTTGTGGCGGCAAGTTGTGGCAGCAAGTTGTGGCAGCAACTTGTGGCTGCAACTTGTGGCGGCAACTTGTGGCGGCAACTTGTGGCGGCGCGTTGCACGCGCCATTTTTCTTGCGAAGCACTGTGGCGGCGCGTTGCACGCGCCATTTTTTTAAACCTTCAGTGCCTGTTTCAGGCAATCAGTGGTCTTTAAGCCCTAGCGCCGGCGGCTTGAATCATCTTTCCCGTCGAGCCAAAGCCTCCCGCGCCACGTTCTTCACTCACAGCAAGCTCTTCGACTTCAACGATATCGACGCGAGGAACCGGAGTGATAAGCAACTGAGCGATCTTTTCGCCAGGCTGGAAAGTATAGGCTTGCTCGCCATGATTGATGATGAGCACGCATACTTCGCCACGATAGTCGCTGTCGATTGTGCCGACGCAGTTGGTCAAACTAATACCGGCTTTGTGAGCCAGTCCGGAACGGGGACGCACCTGACCTTCAAAACCTTCAGGAATCTCAACTTGAATGCCAGTGGGAATCTGAGCGCGCTTGTTGGGCTCAACCGTCATGGGTTGATCGATGGCTGCAGTCAAATCCATACCGGCAGAACCGCTCGTCGCGTAAGCGGGCAGATTCTTGCAGTGAGGAAGACGCTTTACTTTCAAAGTAACATTCATGCTTTGCACTCCCAACAGATATCTCTCAGATACGTGCAGCAACTGAGATCTGGATAATTCGCACTTAGTGTGCACACATTGAAAAAGTACAAGGAAAGTGGCTCGCGTGCATGAGATTTCGACAGCGAAAACGCCTCGGAGGGCTGCAATTTCGGTGTGTCCAATTTCCTTGACATTGATCGGATCCGAACATATACTCGATCTATAAAAGATAAGAAAACTAAGGATGCCTTGATGGCACAGGAGTAGATATGTTTGGATTTTTCATCCGTATTATTGAAATTAACTAAGTCTTTGACTGGCAGCCACTCTAAGGCTGACAAACAAAAGCAAAATCTATCGAATATTCAACAATTTATCTATTGAACTGGTGAAAGGCTCGAACAGTCACAAGTTCGAACTTAGATATATTCGAATATTCGACAAGCTTTGATGCGGCCAATGGATATGCCGGTCGATTATTGACGCGCATTTGCGCTTGCCACCATATGCAGTGGCAACGCCGGCTCAGCGCGTCTTCATTTTCTCAGGTTGCGGTGCAATCTGAGCTGTATTACTTTATCTATAAGGAAAAACATATGAACAACATAGAAAAACTCGGCGTGGACATAGGCGGCGTGATTATTGAGAATCACAACGTAAGCGCCGACACTTCATTTATGTCGAAAAACTTTCTCTCGACGCCGGCAACGGCAGACGCCTTCATCGAGCTCAAGAGGCTCAACGAAGGTCGATTCAAGGACAGAGTATTCCTTGTGTCAAAGTGCGGACCATCGGTTCAATCGAAGACCAGGAAGTGGTTGAAACACAACAACTTCTACGAAATCACTGGAATTTCAGAAGACAAGGTCCACTTCTGTCTCGAACGGATAGAGAAAGCAGAAATAAGTCATTCTCTCGGTCTTACGGCATTTGTCGACGACCGGCTCGAGATACTTGGCTATCTAAAACACTTGAGTGATTTGTTTCTCTTCAAACCCCAGGAAGCAGAGGTCGAGGAAAACCGCGAGCATCTGCCGCTGGTAACAGTGGTGAATAGCTGGGCGGAACTCGGAACACTGCTCAATCGATAACCAAAGCGTGGGGGCGCGTTGCACGCGCCCTCATCAAAATCTCTTTTCAAAGTCCGCCTACAAAAAACACCGCAAACAAAAACACCGCATGGATTGCTCCGCTGCGGTGTTCAAGCTACTGCCTGACTGCCCATTGCTGTGGGCTCAGTATTTCCTCGAGATTCAGTCAGTCCTTCACTCGGGGCGAACCACCTACTGTCGTTTCCGATCGGCGCCGATCTGCCGTTTCCGTAGTGTCCCTCGGCTCAAAGCGGTTACTTCGCTTAACCGCTCACCGTTTACTCTTTCAATATACCAAGCACATCGAATGGTGTGAAGTACCCCGTTTTTCTTTTAATCATGCGGTTTTCCAGAGACGCTTCGCTTCACTGGTATTGAAAATCAGCGATCGCACTGCATAACTGATCGTTTGAACAAGCGATGAAAACTGGCTTCACATGCAGATCTAGCGATCGCATATATCTTGATAGCAACACAGATACGCCACAAAGCATCCTACGCATAGTTACGTAGGATGCTGATGGCCAGCCGAAGGACACGCACTTGACTAGGAAGTGCGCTCGGCCAAATCAAGCGCTGGAGTTGTGCACAGGCTCTGAAAACACTGATGTTATCAGGGGATTTCAGATATCCTTCGGACACGCGCGACAAGAAAGCAATACACGCAATATCAATTGCATATACAACAGTCTCAATCCGCTTTACTGCTTTTTGCAGTGGATACAAGGGCTCGACGCAACGACTTAACGCTACATCTGCTTCCTCGTCCCATCAGCAAGCCTTCACAGGTCCGGCCCCAGCTTTCTGGATTAGAGGCGGTCGGTTACCACTTGCTTATGCTCGCGGTAAATTCCAACCTTATTATGCTCCAACAATATACCCGGTTGCCAAGAACTTCAATCAAGCAGAGGGTATAACATCAACCCAAATTTAGAGTGGCGCCGGACGAGCCGTCCCCGTCAGCCAGGCTAACCGGGCGTTACAAACCGGACGCCCGCCAGTTTTCCTTCGGAGGACATACATATATAATGAATAGCCTGTGCCGACGTAGCTCAGGGGTAGAGCAACGGTTTCGTAAACCGTAGGTCGCGGGTTCAAATCCCGCTGTCGGCTA
>JAIETE010000124.1 GCA_019745505.1 Candidatus Obscuribacterales bacterium
CGTAATGATTGCCTCTGTTCCAGCGATTGCAGTTGTTTTTACGGTTCCAGCTTCTGTGGTTCCAGCTTCCGTGGTTTCGCCAACCATCGTGATCCCTCGCCTCCGCAGCTTGTCCGGCCAATGCGAAAATCATGACAGCAGCGAGAAAGATTGATGCAAATTTCATCGTCTGATTCCTCACAGTCATTGTGTCCGCACATACAGACCAATACTTGGCTTCGTGGTTCCCAAATCTCCTGCGCGGATGAATTTTCGTTGCCTGGAATGTTTCTAACGCGTGATGGTTGAGCGGTTTGTAAGCACTTTTTGCTCTGTTGATTTGTGGTCGTGTTTTCCATTTGTCTGTCGACTCTATATATTGATTGACTTCGTGCCATTCTTTTTCACTCGGAGTGCATCGTTTATTGCTCAGACTTTTTTGAGCGACGGATAATTATTGCTTTGCGCGTAAAAGTGCTCGCCACTGGTAGTGGTGGCACAAATTTTGCTCGTGGATGCTTGACGTATCGTCGGGAACATAGGTTAATGCCTGTATGTCTACAGGTCTTATTGTGTTTCAAATAGCGTTAGGGGATTGAGGGAGGTTGTCATGAATAAATTGGTGTCGCAAAAGAAGGCACTTTCTGTGGTGGCATTAGCCGGCATAGTATTTGCAGTCGTTCCTGTGACTCCTGCGCTGGCTGATACGACTTTGCAAGGCAGTACTTCAAAGAGCAAGTATCAACAAACCACAGGACTGAAGGGTTATTTTCAGCGCCATCCCAAAGTTAAGAGTGCGACTGTCGGCGCTGGTGTAGGAGCCGGCGTGGGTGCAGTGACTGGGCTCATCTCCGGCAAAGGAACGATGAGAGGTGCGGCGATCGGAGCCGGCACCGGGGTTGGTGTCGGACTGGTCAGAAGCAGCAAAACATTGGATAGCCATCCGGTCGTGAAAGATACGGCAACCGGTACATTGCTCGGGGCCGGTTTGGGATTGGCTGCCAGCAGAGGACATGGCAAAGGCAAGAAAATTGCCGCTGCCACCGCTGTTGGTGCTGCACTCGGGTTGGGCACCGGATTGTTGAAAGACAAATTCTAGAAACTATTCAGTCAATTTCAGATCTTTGAGAGAACCCATGCTCTGGCTGGCTTTGAGACCTTGCTCAGCGCCTCCCTGGGGCGTTTGGGCGAGCTGTTGCGGCACTTGCTGAGACGAGGCCTCAACCGCTTGCGGAGGTTGAGCGGAGGCTGGTTTGGCGTGAGCCATCTTGTCTGCAGCCGGCTGGCTGTGATGCTCCGGACTGTTGTGGTGTGCCGTGGTGTGATGGTTGTTTGTGTGATGTGCGGGACTGTGATGAGCTGTCGTGTGGTGTCCCGATGCATGATGGGCGGTCGGATGCGCGGCATGTGCCCCGGAGGCATCAGCCAGCGTTGCATGGTGTTCGCCGCCAGGCATGCTCAGCTTTTGGCCCGGGTGAATCAAGCTGGGATTTTCTCCGATAACACTTGTGTTGCGGTCATATAAATGATGCCAATTTTGTCCGCCACCAAGATGATCTTTGGAAATATTCCATAGATTGTCGCCCGGTTTGACTGTGTAATCGGCACTTGCCGTCATATGGCTGCTATCGCCGAGATTGAGTTGGTCGCCCGGGTGGATGAGATTTGGATTTGAACCGACGACATCCTGGTTCATCTTATAAATGTCAGGCCATTTAGTGCCATCGCCCATGTGAGTCTTTGCAATGTCCCACAGATTGTCTCCGGGCTTGACTGTGTAGGGAGTGGCTTCGGCAGGTCCTTGAGCGACTTGCTGTCCGGCAGCTGCGTCACCTTGTTGCTGGAGAAGAGGCTGTTGCTCGACTGCTTGTGGTTGTACCGTGGTTTCGGTGCGCGGCAAGTCCATCTGTTGCCCGGCAGTCTGCTGTGTCTGCATAGCCGGTTGCTGTTGTGGCATCTGAGCTTGCGGAATACTCTGAGCTCCCTGCATACCTCCGAGCTGAGGTCTAAACGCCCCGCCGCCGTTGTCGAAAGCAATTTGCTGACCCTGGACGAAACTATCGCCTCCTCCAATCATCTCGTGTGGGTTGCCGATTCTGGGATCCATCGTTTGATAGCCGGGCTGACCGAAATCAGCGTGGCCTCCAACGTTGAGGTCGGCCTGCGGGATGTCCCCGAAATCGGGGAATTGGGACATTGCATTATTGCTCGAAGAAGCAAGAGTGTCGAAACCGGTGAACTGCCCTGACATTTGCCCGGCCATGTTCGTTCCCATCGTGTTCAGGCCCATGGTCCCGAAGTGCTGACCAAGCGTGGCGAAGATAGGTGCATTGGAGGGAAGCATGGATAAGCTCATCGGCATGTGCTCACCGATTTTGCCTAGCGACGATGCCAGTCCCGCATTCGCATGGTTCAACCAGTCGGCGAAGTTGAAGGCGCCTATGAAGTCCTGCAAGGGCATGAAGAGCGCGCCGAGGGCTTCGAAGAATGAATTCAACAAACCAATGTGTCCGGGCATTCGCATGATCAGCTGGATAATCGGCGAAATCGGCTCGGCGCCCGGAGTGAGGGCGGCGATGGCGGCGTCTGCACCGGGTGCGAGGGCGGCAGCTTCAGCTCCTGTCGGAACTATGTTCAGCTGTGCCATTGGCGCGGCGTCGAAAGACAGGCTCTGTGCTCCATTGAAAGCGAGCTCACTGCCTGCATTGAAATTTATTGCTTGGTTGGAGAAATTCAGGGATTCGCCGCCGAATGTTTGCAAATCAGGCAATCCGGCATTACCGCTCGGTGCGAAAAACTGATGGGCCGCCCGCACATCGAGCGGTTGAGAGAGGCTTTGATTGACGGTCTGGAAAACTTCGCGGCCAGAAAACTGTCCGGCTTTCATGCCTTCGCTAAGTCCGTCTCCAAAATTTGGAATATCAGGTGTAGCCACTAGTAAATATTTCTCTGCCCAGCCTAATATTTGTACTTTAGGTACCAATGGATGTCAAGTTAACAATTTTGAGCACTGGCGAGGGTTAGCGGGCACAAACGTGGCAATTTTTTAGTGTTTTCCGGAATGATTTAGGGGGTATCCCTGGGGGGCGCTATTTTTGGGGGGCGGCAAGCTGGCGAGAGTTTCTACCTTCTCAGTTAAGTAGCCACTTTATTGGACAGTGATTTGCTTAAGATTTTAGCTAGAAAACCGGCCGCTTCGATCTCCCACTGCTGCCATGGCGCCGATACGCCCTTGACGGTTTCTTTCCAGAGCTCAAATGAGGTGCGCGGATAGAGTCTTTCTCCATAGGGACTGTCCGTGGATGGTTTAAACGGATCTCCCGCCCAGTGGACGGTCTTGGACATCTCTGGTCTCAGCCAAATTAACCAGGACTTGTTATGACTGGGAACTTTTGCCGCCAGTAGTCCGCAGGCATAAGCTCCAATGTCGTGACCGTATCGAGAAGGAAGATCGTCGCACGCGAAGACCTCTTCATTCGGTCCGCATTCGAGCCATTCAATCAGCGAATGCAAAGTCGGATTGTCAGGTGTGGCATTCTTTCTGAGTATCGTTCCGTCTGAGATGAATACGTTTCCTGTGCTGTGAATCAGTTCATCGAGTGTGGGGTGTTTTTGAATCAGTGATTTCAGGTCATGTGAATCAAGCAAGTTGGCAGCGATATCCTGAATCGTCGATAGGTATTTCAATTTGATTTCGCTTTCAGCCAGTTTATGCAGATCGGAAAGTCGATTGGAGCACAACTGCGAGAGAGTTTGATAAAGACCGAATTCCTGCAAAGTGAAATTGCGTGCTGATTCATGGTGGCAGGCGATCAATCCCCAGAACCTGCCTTTCTCGAAAAGAGAGATGGACATTGATGCGCGGACTTTCATGTTGCGCAAATATTGCAGGTGAATGGGAGAGACGCTGCGTACAAATGAGAAACTCAAATCGAGTGGTGCCAGTTCTGGCTCTTCGACAATAGGAGACTGAGCACCTTCAACGTCGGAGATTACTCGAACACGATTTCTTATATAAAGTTCGCGTGCTTGTTTCGGAATATCGGTGTGAGGAAAGTGCAGGCCTTTGTACGAAGGAATGCTCTCCTTGCGGGATTCGGCAATGACCGCTCCGTTCCAGTTGCGATCGAATTTATAAACTTTGACTCGATCAAACTTTGAAATATCACGCACAAAATCGGCAATCATTTGAGCAAGTTGTTGCTCAGAAGTCGTAGAGGAGAGCTTCACTCCAAGGTTTGAGACCGCACCGGCATAATCTGCTCTGTTGGATGATTGAGCCAGTAAATCCAGATATTGTTCGTCGGAGCCTGAATGCCACAGTGCATCTACTTTTTTGCCTGACTTCAATGTAAGAACAATGCTCGGGCGAAGAAGCTCAGAACTCGACCGATCGAAGAGTTTTAATTCTTCGCTGTCGAGAAAACAGGAAACGTTTTTTCCAATCAGGTTTTTTGCATCTACATCCAGAAGTTCGCGAATGTTTTCGCTTGCACGGGTGATATGACCATCTTTACGATAAGCGACTAAGGCTCCGAAATTTTGAACTGACCCCGGTATATGAATCTGTTCTTGATCGCAATTTGTTATGTCGACTTCTGGTTTCTTAGTCAATGGGATTCCCTCAGTTTAAAGTGAGGAGCTGATTTTACAGCACTCAGGTCTGAGACAAAGTTGACTATGCCAAAAGTTCCTTAAGCCTCCAGTTGCTCAAGGAATTTCATTTTTCCCCGTACCATGGGGCCTGAAAGAAGTTTCGCTGCGATTCTTCTCTAAGATGGCGTGCTTGGCTGTGTTAAAGGTTTGAAAAAATCAAATCTTTACGCTTTAACCGTGTCGCGAACGACCGGCAAACCTGCTTGATTCCAGGCTGTCATTCCGCCGGACAAAACGATTACTTTGTTGAATCCTGCTTCAGACATGAGTTGTGCTGCGGTTTTTGCGCGGCCGCCCATCTTGCAAATCGAAACTATCTCATCGTTCTTGTGCGCTTCGATTTCATCAAGGCGATGGGCAATTTCTTTGACCGAGATATGCTTGATGCCGGGAAGATGTCCCAATTCTGCGTAAAGCTCAGGAGTCTCACGCACGTCGAGCAAAAATGGTTTCCAGCCGGAGTCCATTTTGGTTTTCATTTCTTGCGCGTCGATGTAATGAATGTCTTGACGGGAGGCGCAATCACTGAGTGTCCCCATGACTTCGCATGCCGACACACCTTGGGGAATTTCAACAGAATTAGGATCGCGTGTGCAATCAACGTTGGCTTTCAGAACGAGTTTCATCCATTCTGCAGGTCCCAGATTTAATTCCTGCAAGAACTGGACATAAGCATCTTTTGTTTTCGGTCTGAAGAAGGGGTTTCGTTGTTTTTGCTCACCCAGTGTGGAGGGGCGCCTGCCTCGATACTCGTGTCCGGGGAAAACTATCAAATTGTCCGGCATCTTCGAAAGTTTCATCAAGCTCTCGAAATGTTCGGCCGGATCGCCGCCAGGCAGATCGGTTCTTCCGGCTCCGCCGTCATCAAGGAAGAGGGTATCGCCGGTTATCAACTTATCGTCGACCAAAATGCAAAGAGAGTCCGACGTGTGACCGGGGGTATGGATAAACTTTAGTTTGACTTCTCCCAATGAGAGCTCCGAGCCATCTTCCACTCTGTCCGAAACATCTTTCGGTTTTGCACTGGAGTGCATGATGTAGTGGCAGCCGGTCAAATCCATGAGCTTTGGCCCGCCGGAGAGGTGGTCGGCGTGGGCATGCGTATCAATGACGCCGGTGAGTTTTAACCCGCGCTGCTTAAGCAACTCTACATAGCGCTCAGCTTCTTTGAGAGACGGATCAACAATCCAGGCTTGCTTTTCGGATGCCGACCCGATCAGGTAAGTCATGCAACCCAGCTGCGTAAGTGGTTCGAAGATAAGATCCACTGTCTTGCTCCTTATTGGTTTCAATGAACATTATTCAACAAAAGTTCTCTTTAATTGTGAGTTTTAGTTGATGAATAGGCGTTTTGGCTAAAACCCCGACAAAGTTTCAGGCTTTTCCCTGGGATCCTTTCAGCGGCTTTCATATTACGTCGGAGCCCGCTTCTCAGTAACTTGTTAGAAGGTGCTACAGCGTCGGCGCGTTTTTCCAATGTGCCCAGCTGGGGTTGCGGTAAGCGTTTCAGGGCGTAAAAACGCCGGTCTAGCAGGAACGGAAATATGAAAACATTCAACTTTGCCAACACTGACAGAGGGGAGTTGGAGCCGTCGGTAGCCGGCGCGCTGTCGCTGGTTCCCGGGCTGGGCCAGTTTTACAACGGTGATCGGCTCAAAGGATGGTTATTCCTGGAGGTCGGCGCCATTAACTTTGTCATTCTTTTGAGTATTTTGTGCGCCGATTCCATCAGCAATGGCATCGTTCAATTTGCCGGCGCACACCATTTCACGGCGAACATTTCTCTGGTCAAGCAGCTTGGCAGTTTCAAGCTCGGACATCCAGGTGCCACGCTACTTTTTGCTCTCTGTCTAGCATTCATCGCATTCTCCGTGCGTGACGCATATGACAGAGCATTGAATCTGAAAAATCGTGAAATCTATCAGGGGCATTTTCTAGAGCTGTCAGAGGCCACGAGCGGCTCCTATTTGGCGCATTTTGCATTGATGGGAGCGCTTCTTCTCTTGTCTGTTTTCTTGCTTATTCCATCTCCAACTCGCACTCAGGTTACTGAAATCGAGTTTGTTTCGCAGCCGCAAAAGGAGCAAGTTAAGCCTGAGCGAGTCAATCGAGTCGATCTGCACAATAACAAGGCGGAAGGAATGCACAAGCCGCAGATTCCGGTGCGCCCCAATCAAGCGCACGCAACGCCTTCAAAGCCTGCCGCATCGCAGTCGCAACAGCCGCAGGCGCAGGCGGCTAAACCACAGCCCAAGCCGGAGATGAGAGCCCAGCAGCAGGAGGCGCCGAAGCCGCAGCCGATCAAAACTGAGGAGGCGCCTAAACCTCTCTCGCCTGTCACTTCGCCACTGCCGGCGGTGCACCCACCGGCGCCGGCTCCATTCATGCCGTCGCGCCCTATGCCTGCCGCTCCGGCGCCGCCTGCGCCGATGCCTGCAAAAACAATGGCTGCCGCCAATGTCATGCATCCGAATTCGGTGCCGGTTCCAACAAATACTTCCATCGGCTCGCCTGCCGCGACACCGCTGTTGGCTTTTAACAAAACTGCTTTAGCCAGTGCTCAATTGCCTTCCATTGCAACAGCGCCGATTGGCGGGGGAGGATTCGTCAGACCTTCGAGTCAGGGATGGATGAGCGGAAAGTCGCCTAACGCCTTGAAAACAGGTGGAGGTCCTTCTGCTCCAGCCGTTGACACGAGCAGTTTTGCAGGGACCGGTGACGAACGCAATAAGCCTACTCTAGCGGACACCTCATCCAATCGGACGTCTTTTGGTCGAGGACGTTCGCTTGGGGATGCTCCTAAGCCGATCGCGGCGAAAGCAGGCCCGGCCCCCGGTGACATGCTGGTGGTTTCTCCCAAAATAACCAGTCCGATTGGCGATGTCGGTGGAAGGGGAAATCCGGATCCCACCGCAAAAGGAAAAGAAGACCCACGCGTGGCGACCCGTGAGACGGTGGAGCCGGATTTTAAAGAGTATATGGCAGCGCTGCAGCGCCGCATTCGCAGAGCTTGGACGCCTCCAAGGCAGCCCAATTCCAAGAGCACCATTGCAGTGTTTACGATTGGAACGAACGGCGAGCTTATTAGCTTGCGCTTGCAGCGTTCGTCCGGTGATAGTTCCATGGACCAAGCGGCTTTGCAGTCCATAAGGAATTCTGCTCCTTTCGCACATCTTCCGCAGTACTCACCGGATTCAATCGATGTGCAATTTACGTTTGACTACAACGTATTTGGAGGCGGCCGGCAATTTTGAGAGCTGACAAAATAATTGATTGAGCTTGCCTTATTTGCCGCAGAAAAGCGCGTTCGTAGTGAGATAATCTAAGGGTTTTGCACTTAGGGATTGACTGCGAATCGCTTTTCTTCACCGTTGCTGTTTACTCCCAGAAATCCCAGATTGAAGGCACCAGGCTTGAGTATGCGCAGCTCGTTATCCACAACAGCTCCTTTGTGAGAAGCAAAATAATCTGAAATTATCGGAGATTGGCTTATTGTGGTGTTTGCGTTGCATATTCTCGAGCGCGCAGAGAGTCCGACTGCATCACTTATGGGGTCACGACTGAAGTAGGCGAGCGCTCGCGGCAATGAGAGTCTTTGGGAATCACAGATCCGCCTTCGCTAGAAATGCATTTAGAGCTTTTCTCTGAAACTACGTGCATCACTCGTCTTAAAAGTGCGTTAATCACCTATTCGAGTATTTCTCCACTTCGAATTGAGTAATAAAAATATCGGTCATAGCCTGGTTGGGTTGATACTACATGTAGTATCAACGCCGATGCATCTCCTGTAGTGACCTTGGCTTTGTAAAAACGCGAAGAGGACAGATCTGATTCGATTGTGTAGCACAACTCGTGCGGTACCATCAGTACCACCGGTATCGCCTGCAGGTGGTAAATGTCGGGCAAAAGCCTCAAGGCTGCATTGACCAACGCTCGTGTCTGTTGCTGAGCATCGGGGCTTGATTCAATCTTGATTATTCCGTGCGAATCCTCTTTGAGATTCAGCTTTTCGTATCGACGCAGTCCGAAGGGCGCTCCGTTGTGATACCAAAAGGTCTCGTATGGGCGTTTTTCCTTCCAGTTTCCGTCCAGTTCGTTGCGTACCTGAGAATTGACTTTTACGCACAAGACCGGTGATAGCGGCGAGCGATTGAACTTGAGGTATTCTTTGAACTCTTTTGCCTGCAGGGTTAGTTTCCAGTCGGCACTTTCTTCGTATTTTTCATTGTTGAAGGGGGTAGTTTCGGAGTTGGGCAGCGACGACACGGCTGCGGGAACAGCCATCAATGTTGCAGCCGCGCTCAGCAATATTCTTACTGAATTCGCCATTGCCCGTGACATACTCGAATGCTCTCCTGCGCAGCGCTGCTTATACTACAATTGTAGAGTACTTCCAACTTTGTAATGGACGCAGATTCTATCAACAATATGCTCTACGAACGCGTCTGCCATAGGCGCCGCGGAAACATGCTGGCGATGGTGGCACTGATCGGAACCATCATCTTAGCTGTTCTGCTGATCGGATTTTTTTGTCAGTTTCTATTTCTCAGCAATCAGAAAGAAAGGTCTGACGCGGACGAATGTGCATTGTCCTTCGCTCACATAACAAATGACAAAGACCGCATCGGGCAGATGAACACTGCAGTAGAGCGTTCTCGTGAATTGGTGTATGGAGCTAGATTGGCGCATGAAGCGTTGAGCAAAGACGAAAGCGATCCGGCTCTGGAAGACTTTTCCAGGCTGCTTGTTGAAGAAGCGAGAGCCGGAGCGCAGCTTGTGGATTCGAGCCGCCAGATCTTGAGTGACGAGGTCAGTCAAGATCTGGTTCTTGCAGCGAAGAATTACAGGCAGAGACTTAACTCTAGGTCTGCTGCGAAAGTAGGAATAATGAATGTTTCTCCCGCGATTCTTTCCGCCGTTGAGTTAGGAGTGCCGCGTGGTGTGAATGCGAATGTCACGGCCGTCGAAGCATTTGATGAGTTGTTGAAGCAAGACAGGCAAAACGGCTATGTTGCAAAGTCTGGGCTAGCTTTTGTCGGTGATGTAAATGCAAAGCTGCCTTCTCCTGATAATGATCTTGATTTCAAGCTGACTCCGCTGGCCAGTCCTATCGGCGCGGGGATATCTCCGCCTCGCTTGACAGCGAATAGTGTGTTCGAGTCGCGGGCTGTAATCTCGCAAGAAGAAAAACAACAAATTCACGTGACGCAGATACCATCAGCAGTACATGTAAAGATGGATGTGCCTGTTGCCGCTCAGGGCATGCCGATGCTGAAAAGCAGAATGAGGGTCGCTGCCAGTGCTGCGGCGGGCGGAGCCTTGCTGCCACCTGATGAACTTGGCTCGCCGCGTTGAGTCATTGGCTATTTCGTCGGTCGTTTTTTCTTGCTGAGCGAACAGCTGAGATTACCTTAACCATGGAACATCCCGGCGCCGGTCGGTGTCCCTAGTGATAGTAGGCGGCGAGAGGATATGCGTTGTATGTGCTTTGTGCCTGTTATGAAGAAGTTCGGATTGTCTCAGCGACTGAATTAGTGGATAATCTTGCCATCTGCCGTTTTACTTCCTTTCAAATCTGAATTTCCGACAGGCTGCCGAGGATTTTCGAAATTGATGACTTTAAAGACTAGAGCTAGACCCAGTATGGAGCTCGGCGTTCGCTATTACGATAATTCGCCGAATTCCGGCACCATTGCTGGTGGCGATAAAAGCATGCTCGCAGAACACAATATTCGCGAACGTCATCGTACTTACAAGGACAGCATGATGTACTCGCACCCCGAGTACACCGGTGTGCGCTTCATGAGAAAGGCACCCCTTTTGCTGGAAGCGAAAGTCTCTGGAAAGACTACAATCAATAAATTGCGGAAGAAACAAACGCGTTTTCATTTCTGGAAGAATTTTTTCTCTCTTTTCAATTTGCTCAATGGATTCAATGCATTGATCTTGCGAGTCAATCCCTTTGCTACATACCATGCGGCTGTTCGCTGGAGTCCGCGGTAGTCCGGCGCTATGCGACTTAAAAGCTTAATCGCCTGCTTCTTAGCGGCAGCTTTCGCATCTGCCTGCGCGTCATCATTGTATTGCGCGGTCGCTCAGCCGAATGTAGAGAGCCATAAGACGCCAACTATTTCTGGAGGCAATCCTAGAATTCTGGTTGCAGCAAATGCTGCCGTTGGAAAAAAGATGTGGTCAGGATTTGGACTGCCCAATGGAAAGTTGGGTTGTGCTGCCGCTCTCAGTAATGTCTTAAAACAGGCGGGATATCCGGTGGCGAGATCGGCCGCGGTTGTTGTTGTTCGCAATCAGTTGCTGAAAAGCAAATGCGGCGTTACGGAAATCGCTGTCAAACACTCGAAAGAGCAAGGCCTCGACCTCAAGAAGTTGAAAGATGTGTCGCGACCTGGTGATCTGATCTTCGGCTATATGACATTGCCGAACAATCCTAACTATGGGCCGGATGCACACTGCGGCGTGGTGGCAGGCGGTGACTATGTGTTTGCGAATGACTGGAATGACGGTATTTGGAAGCGCGCCGAAGCGGAAGCTTTCTTCGGTTTCTACCCGCATGTATACGTGATGCGCATTGCTGAAAAATAGAGGCAGCAATTAGAAAGGACCTCGAATCACTTCGAAGTCCTCTCTCTTTCGTCTCAAGCAAGTTTGAAAAGGCTTATAGAAGCCTGAAAGTGACGTCTCTAATATCCAATCTGACTTGTTGCAATTCCCAAGCTTTGGCGTCTATCTTGCGGCAGACTTCGTTGAGCTGCCACGAAGCATCAGCGTCGTTGTTGCGTCTGATGTCTTCTTTTTTGCGCAAGAGATCGTCAGTATCTCTCATCAAGTAAAACTCACGAGTTTGCAGAGCGGCTCTGCGTTTTTGCAGTTGGTCGATAACTCCCGGATCGCTGATGATCGCTTGAGCGGGTTGGCAATTGAGCGCAACCATGGGGAGCGTTAGGAATGCAACCAGTGCAATAAGAATTTGTTTTTTAGCGTTTGCGTTTTTCATAACTACCTGCCTCCTTTCAGGATGCCCTCAGATTACCTGGCGGATTGGACTTGTAGAAGAGCCACTTTTATGATTTGATACTAGTCCACTTGGAATGATTCTAAATGATCAATTCGTGCTTTTGCGATTCTAGGATGTAATCCTGGCTGGGATTTGCAAGATTGAATCAAACAGCCGCTTATCCTTTAAACGTGAGCAATTGCTCAGAAAATTGGTTGAAAAGAGGACTGATTTTTGGACTTACTTATACATGTGGATCAATCGTCAGGCGTTTCACTCCATCGCCAGATTTATGACTCGATAAGAGGCGCGATTCTATCGGGACGTCTGCGTTCCGGCGAAAAGCTTCCATCTACAAGAGCGCTGTCCAAGTCTCTTGGCATTGCCAGAGCGACCGTCACGATGAGTTTCGACAGTCTTTTGAGTGAAGGATATATAGAAGCGAGCGTCGGGGCTGGAACATTCGTTTCCCGCGCCTTACCGGAAGAATTGATGCGCCCTGCCTCGCCGACTGTAGACCCTGCCACTCTGGAGGCGTCTACTCCCAAAGTAAAGGCGCGCAGCCGCGGTCGTAAGCGGAAAGACGCAAGCGATCCCGGCGCTCAGGATCCCGACAAAATCCAGGGATACAGGCTGTCCTGGTATGCCACCGCCTTGCGTTCAAGACAATGGTTGAGTTTTTCTGCCGATGAACCTGAAGTCCAGCTCTCTTTTGGGCGACCGGCAATGGCTGAGTTTCCCATGCGAGTGTGGAATCAATTGCTCTTACATCACGCGCGTAAACGCAATCTTGGTCTGCTTGATTCGCCTGCCAACGCTGCCGGTTTCATGCCCTTGCGAGAACAACTGGCGTCCTATCTTTCCCGCGTGCGCGCTGTTGCTTGCCAGCCCGAGCAGGTGATCGTTGTGAACGGTTCTCAGCAGGGAATCGACCTTGTCGCACGAGTCTTAATCGATCGCGGTGATGACATTTGCATAGAAGAGCCGGGATACATCGGAGCGCAGAAATCGTTCGAGGCGATGGGCGCGAATGTGTTGCCGATAAGAGTCGACAAGCAGGGTATCTCTGTTGATGCGTTGAAAGAGCACGAAAGAGCGAAGCCCGGTTTTAGTCCGCAATTGGTCTATGTGACGCCTTCCCACCAGTCGCCGACCGGTGTGGTTCTTTCGGTTCCGCGGCGACTCGAGCTGATTTCCTGGGCTCGACGTGTTGGCGCATACATTGTTGAAGATGACTACGACAGCGAATATCGCTACAAAGGCCGGCCCATTCCTGCGCTTGCCGGGCTCGATCACGCCGGTACCGTTATCTATATCGGCACGCTGTCGAAAGTTCTTTTCCCATCGCTGCGCCTGGGTTACCTTGTTGTTCCACTCGATCTTGCCGAGGTTTTCACTCGAGCGAAATGGCTTACTGACCGTCATTCACCGCTTTTGGAACAGCAAGTTCTGGCGGACTTCATTCGCTTGGGGCATTTGGAGCGGCATATCCGCAAGATGCGAAATCTATACGAGCAGAAAAGAAAGCTAGTCATAGAATCGCTCAAGAAGCACTTCTCGACAGCTGCAACAGTGCTTGGTGACGCAGCAGGAATCAACGTGGTGGTTCGCATTGCTTCGGATAAAGATGATGCCGAAATTGTCTTGCAGGCAAAAGCTGCGGGTATCGGCATATCCAGCACGGGGCACTGTTATCTGGGAGAAGCGCCGCGCGGCGAGTTTCAAATCAACTATGCGCATTTGAATGAAGACGCAATCGAGCAGTGCATTGAGAGGCTGGCTCGCATTGCGCTTTCTTGATTTATGCCGAGCGGGCGATTGCCGGTCTGCTAACAAAAATGTCCATGTCCGAAAATGGCGAGTTATTGCCGACTGAATCCGTTAAGATCCTGGCATGCTTTTGAATCGAGACAGCTGCTATGAAGTCCTCCGTGCGCGCGATGCGCGTTTTGACGGTGCTTTCTTTGTGGCGGTCAAGTCGACGAAAATATATTGCCGCACAGTTTGCACGGCTAAGACGCCATTGCTGAAGAATTGTACGTTTTACTCAACGGCTGCTGCCGCTGAAAACGCCGGTTATCGCCCCTGCTTGCGCTGCCGCCCGGAATTGGCTCCCGGAAATGCTTCGGTCGATGCAGTCAGCAGATTGGCGGCAATTGCTCTGAACAGAATCGAAGATGGTGCCTTGTCTGAACTTGGCGTTGACGAACTTGCCCGCGAAATGGGCATTAGCGGTAGGCATTTGCGCAGAGTGATCGAGTCTGAATTTGGTGTTTCACCTGTTCAGCTGGCGCAAACGCAGAGATTGCTTCTGGCGAAAAGATTGTTGACCGACACCAATCTACCTGTTACTGAAATCGCCTTTGCAAGTGGCTTTTCCAGTGTGAGGCGATTCAATTCGCTATTTCAAGAACGATACTGTCTGAGTCCGACTCAACTGAGAAGGCGCCAAAACTCCAAGGAAGCTCCCTTTATAGTGTGCGAAGTCAGCTATCGACCTCCTTTTGACTTTGAAGGTCTGCTGAACTTCCTGTCTTACCGTGCTTGCCCTGGTGTGGAATATGTGCAGGATGGCGCTTATAGGCGTACAGCCTCATTTGGAAAGCACTCCGGCTGGTTGGAAATTCGTCAAAATGATGAGAAGAACACGCTTTCGATCAAGCTTTCCAATTCTCTGGCTCCGGTTTTGCTCAGTGTTGTCGCGCGATGCAAGCGACTGATGGACACGCAAGCCGATCCTTCGATCATTGCTGCCACCTTGGGCGAACTCTCGAAAGGACGTGAAGGCGTCCGCGTTCCTGGTGCGTTTTATGGTTTTGAACTCGCTCTGAGAGCCATCCTTGGGCAGCAGGTCAGTGTAAAGGCGGCGAGTACCCTGCATGGTCGCATTGTCCGGAAATTCGGCGTCGCGATTGAGACGCCTTATCCTCAGTTAAATAGGCTGGCTCCGCCTGCGGAAACACTTGCTGATTTGAAGCCGGATGACCTTAGCGGGATGGGTATTACAGGCTCCAGAATCAATTCAATTCTGGCGATCTCCAAGGCAATGGCCAGTGGAGCGCTCTATTTAGAGCCTGGACAAGACGTCGAGGAAACTTGCAGAAGGCTCAAACAGTTGCCTGGATTTGGCGAGTGGACGGCGCAATACATTGCCATGCGCGCGCTGGCTTGGCCCGACGCGTTTCTAGGCTCGGACCTGGGAATTAAAAAGGCGCTCGGCATGACGCAAGAAAGGCAGATTTTGGCATATGCCGAGCGATGGTCACCCTGGCGCTCTTATGCAGGCATGCATTTGTGGCGCTCTCTGGATGCAAGACCAGTAGAGCAGAAGGTATTGAGTGCACCCCGGAAAAAAGTCGCGAAGGTGAAGGCATGACGGTCCTTTACACGGTTTTGGACAGCCCGATTGATCCGCTCACGCTGACTTCCGACGGAAATTCGCTCACGGGTCTGTACATGGAAATGCACAAGGGAGTTCCCGTTGCAGATGAGTCGTGGGTTCGTAATGATGATGATGAGCTGTTCTTGCTGGCAAAACGTGAGCTGAGTGCTTATTTCAACCGTTCACTCGAAAGTTTTACTGTTCCCATCCGACCGACAGGCACTGAGTTTCAGATGAGAGTTTGGCATGAGCTGACAAAGATTCCTTTCGGTCGAGTGATCTCATACGGAGAACTCGCCCATCGTATCGGTAATCCGAAGGCCAGCCGCGCTGTTGGTTTGGCTAACGGGCAAAATCCGATTTCGATAATTGTTCCTTGTCATCGAGTTATTGGTGCCAGCGGCAAACTCACCGGATATGGTGGCGGACTTGAGCGAAAAGCATTCTTGCTTGATTTGGAAGGGAGCATGGCGGCAAAGCAACTAACGCTCGTTCAGCTCTGAGATTTTTTCTTTTGCCCGAGCAATACAGTAGCCAATGCCGTAAGTAAAAATATCAGAATGGATAGCAGGACTAGAATTCTACCCATCGGTGAATTGAGTGGACTGCAGGCAGAGCCTCCTGAAACCACGACATTTCCCGAAAAAAGTACGGGTTCGATTGAAAGCATGAACGCTGATATCAAAACCAGCGTACCCAAACAAAAGCCTAGGAAAATTACCAAGATTTGGACAGTGCGCATGCTTTGATCCTATCAGACTGCTTTCTCCAGAGTGTTTCCGCCGCGGCCCTTAGCCAATGGTTGTTTGCCTGCCCAACGTCTGATTGGGGGCGGTTTTCCGGGTTTGTTACACCGTCGATATTTTTCATTGTTAGTCTCTTACACAAGCCCTCGAACCCAATTAAATGCAGCCGACGCCATGCAAATGGCGGCACTGGTTTACTAGTATCAAAAGAGTCTGATGCCGGAAATAGAAACACCTCCAGCCAAGCAGCAGCAAGAGCCTGTAGAGCGCGCAGAGCCTGTAAGCGTTGAAACAGCCGCCGCCACTGTCGCTCTTAACGAGATTTCCAATAAGCCCTCTAAGGATCCTCTTCAGGAGGCCGTTCAAAAGGGTGATTTTGCCTGGCTGAATGGTGGAATGCAGAAGCCCGGTGAGGTCGGCACGGCTGACTATTTCCTTTCTTATGCAAGAGAAATGCATGCCGATAGACAAGCCACTCCGCTCTCTCAAGGTGAAATTGCCGCTCGCCAGATGAAGGGAGTCTTCCGCGCTGCCGACATGGGCATCCCGAATCGCAACGACCACCTTCTGAATCAAGGCACACTTGCAGATGGGCGCGCGTTTTACTCCTACAACGACAGATTGCGAACCGACAATCTCAAAGAAGCGGCTGTTGCACAAAGAAACGGCGTGCTTGAAACAGAGAAAACCTTCCGGGGCCGCAAAGATGGTCTAGAAACCGAGAAGCTGTTTCTTGGCGCTCAAAAACAGGTAATCGAACGGCAGTATGATCCAACTAAAAACAGAGAAGGAATTTTATCCTTCAAGTCCGTCAGGGAAGGCGAAAAACTCACCATGGCGGCTGAATTTAGAGGTCGTGCCGATGGTCTGACCAGAGAAAATCTGACTGCTGACAAGAACGGTCAGCTGCGAGTGAAAGAATACGCTGATGGTCGAAGAGAAGAGATAAGTACTGGAAAAGACGGTCGGGCGGAGTCGAAGTTTTTCGATGCCGCCGGCAAGCCGATGACAGGCGAGAAATTCCAGACCGCTCAGAAAGCGCTGGAAGCGAAGATCAGTGCCGAAAAGGCTGCGCAACCGGCCAAGACACCGGAAGCCGGTACGGAAAAATTGCCCGGTGAAGGCATTACGCTGCCGCCCCTCAAGGCTGGTTGGGGACCGTATCAAGCTTTGCAGCAACTGCAGAGCGAGGGCAAGATCAATCTCACACCGCAAGAAATGAGGAAAGCAGCTGAGAGAATCAGAGATCGAGAATTTGCTGAGCGGGGCGTAACTTCCTTCAAGCAGGGCGATAAAATCGAGTTTTACTCGCAGAAGGAGCTGAAAGAACGCGGCAGAGGCGATGCGCAGCCGCAGCAAGGTCAAGAAACCAGCAAAGAAAAACCGCTCGAGCGCAAAACAGATATCGAGCAACGTTTGACCGATATCAAGAAAGCTCTTGAGCCGAGCACGCCGATGACACCCGAAAATGCTGATGCTTTGCGGCGGCAGCTCAGCGATCTGACTCCTGCTGAAATTCAGAAGCTGAAAGCCGGATTCGACAAGAATAATCCGAATGCTCTCGGCGATGCAATCAAAGACAGATTCAGCAAGATGACCGGTGGGCTGGAACGTCATGCTCATCGCTGGGCTGAAGTTGAAGGACATCTCAATCGTACCGGTCAGCCCGGTGAAGACAGAGCGATCAAACTGCGCGTTGACGCATTGGAAGCACGCTGGGCCGGTAGCGACAACAATCGCAGTTTTGCGGCTATCCAGGCAAATACCCGCACGACACTGCTGGGGCTTACGGAAGAGCAGCGCAAACAACTCGATACTTCACTGGGCAAACTGTACGGTCAGGGTGGATTGTCCGAGCTCTACGAAAAAGGACCGGGGAAAAACCTTAGCTACACAGGAAATAGTTGGTACAACGGCGAAGACAAGTTTACTAAGGCTGTTATTGATCTGGCTTCGAAGAAAGGCGTGGATGCACGCAAACCTGATGAGCAAGCAAATCTTCTCAACATGGCATTGCAAACTCGCGATTTGAGAAATTTCCGCGAAGTGGCCAGCAAGGAAGCAATGACAGAAGAAGGACGCAAGTATTTCTTCGACAATGGCGGTTTGGATAAGATCAACGAGAAGCGTCCCGGTCATAAGAACAGCACTGAGAAGGTTTTCTCGGAGATTGAAAGAAGAGAACTCACTGATCTGGCTAAGAGTGGCGAGGAAAGTCCTCTTACTCAGTTCAAGAAAGCAATCGGTTTTTTCAGCAATACCGAATCATCTCTGACTGGAGCAGTAAAGCGAATCTCCGAAGATCCGAAGCTGCGACAGCTCTATCTCGATGGTCGCGAGCTTGCCGATCCCAAAACCAAACGAGAGCCCAAGAATGAGGCAGAGCGCCAAGCTCTCGAGTTTTACACAGAGGTTCAAAAAACATTCAAATCAGCCTATGTGTTCGGCTCTGATAGAAAAGCGCAGAATTTTGATGCGCAAATCGTTGCTGGTCCGAATGGTGCGCTTTCTAACGGCAGGCTGGCGGAATTAGGTGCAAGCAACTGGCAGCATACCAGTGATCTTTTCAAAGCGATTGAAGGTGCAACACCAGAACAATTGAATGCGCTTTTCAATGGTGCTCGTCTGGTTGATGGGCGCCCGCAGTCTGCTGCTTTGGACGACGGAAGAAGGGCACTGGGTCTGGGTATTAATCGAGAAACCAACCGGGCTCGCCTCGATGCTCTGCTGGACAAGAAAGTAGCCTACGGGATTGAACTTGGACAAATAGCGGATCGCATCAAGGATACGCCGCGCGGTACTCCAGTCGATGCAAAAACGCTTCAAGACCTGCGTGATAAAGTGCCTGCGTTCAAAGGCATGTCACCCGAGAATTTGCAAAAGGTAGTAGAAGGTTACCGGCTTGACCAGGCTGTTAGAGAAAAAACCGTAGATGCGTCCAAACTTACGAAGCAAGAGCAGCAGCAGATAGTTGCGTATCGAAATCTAAGCGCTGAGAAAAATCCACAAGAAGCTCTCGTCAAAGGTTTTTTGGAAGGACGAGAACGGCAACGCAACGTGGACAGAATTTTAGCTGCACCTGATCAATCGGCGGGAACTCGCGACCGCAACCTAACTGAGTATTTGAAAGGATTGAAGCCGGAAGAGTCCCGCAGTCTCGACATCTTCCGCACTATCCGCAATGAAGCAGTGCAGACCAATGTGAAAAGAGATCTGAAGGAGTCGTTGGGCGACGCCAAAGATCAGCAGTCCGCAATTGCGGCGTTAAAAGGTGCAACTCCGGCAGAACGGGAGAGAATCAAGAGCGATCCCGAATACCAAAAGGAAATTCGCGGGCTGGTTGGCAACACGATTAATCCCATGAGCCGAATGGCTACGCAGATGCTCCTGGACAGCTACGCGAATGGAAAGCCCCTGAACAAAGCGGAATCTACTGTAGTCAACGCATTGGAAAAGGTCGCCAATCTTGATGTACAGGGATTCGAAAGACAAAAGGCAGTCATTGATGTATTGAAAGATACTCTGCGCCAAGATAAAGATGGCAGCGTCGCCAGAGAACTGCTTGCGAGCGAATCACAGAGAAAGGCTCTGGAACTGGCGATAGGCGGATCGAGACGATTCTCCACCGTGGTGGAACCGCTGCTGAAGACGGGCATGGTGCCAGCCGATCAATTGCAACGTATTTACGGTGGTGGCGCCGAAAGTTTCAAGGCCGGTATCCTTGAAGCTACTCCGCAGGGCTTGAAGCATCTCGCCGGTCCGGAAGGCCAAAAGGACAGGGAGGCATTGCTCAAGGGGCTGTCGCCGGAGAGCCGTGTGCTGGCGGACAAGATTCTCAAGCAAGGCGAAGTGAAGCCTGAAGACACCATGAGAGCGGTCGTTCTCGGGCTTGAAAAGCAAGACGCTGCTATAGATTTCCTCAAAGCTGCGCCGGCAAAGCAGCGCATCGAAACTGTGCGCAACTACAACAGCGCTTTTGCCGGTAATCTGCAAGAAGACCTTTTGAAGAAAGTGGATGAGGCAAATAAGCCTACGATTACTCTTTTGGCTACGGAAAATCAGCTCACCGGCGAGCAGTCGCTAATTCGCTCCAGAGAAGCATTGACGAATACCTCTTCCACTTGGCTTGGAGGTCAAGCTCTCAAGTATGATTCGACGATCTACAGAAATTTGAGCGATCTGGCCCTGGCTGACCGCCAATACAAGGGGCAAATTCCTCCGGATGTGCTCGACAAGCGCATCAAAGATCTGGCTGCCAGCCTGAAGAATTTTGAAGGCACGAAAGAAGAACTGGCTGATCTGATCGTCGAGGGCGCGATCACTGCCGCGGCAATCGCAGCAACCCCCTTCACCGGCGGTGCCAGCTTGTCGGCGTTGATGTTGACCGCACGCCTGGCCGCATTGAGCGCGGGCGGTGGTCTTACTGGCGCGCTTCTCAAAGCGCAGTTGACCGGCAATTATGAACACCTGGCCGGTGACATTGTGAAATTTACGGCTTTGACCGGCGCCAACCTGGTGGGTGGAGAGGCTCTAACTGTTCTCAGTGGTCTGGGCGGTCGAGTAGCATCAAAGACGGTGGAAAAGGCATTTGCAGAACCTGCACTGGCTGGGGCTTTGAAGGGAGCTTCGCCGGCTGTTAAAGAACAGCTGGAGAAAGGACTCGCGGAGCTAATTCAAAAAGGCTGCACCGCCGGCGGTGTCAAAGATGATGCTGTTCGCGCGTTGGTAGGTGGTATTCAGGGTTTGAGCAAAGAAACCCAAGAACTTCTTGCTAAAGGCTTGATCGATAATTTGAGCAGAGGCGTGCGCGAAGTATCTGCCGAAGGTTTGAAAGGAACATTGCTCAAGGCTGGCAGATTGGGCAGAACTTCCGCTCTGGACGGAACCGCCGCGTATCTTGGTGATGTTTCAGGTGAACTGGCAAGGCAGCTGAAGGATGGGCATCTCGATGTTTCGCGCGCACTGACAGGCGGCGTCAACAGCCTGTTTATCGGAACCGGTGCTCGTGGAACAATTGAGAGCTTCCGGGCATTGAAAGGTCTGCGTCGAGGAGATGGTGGACTGCCGGCCATACGCGAGCCCGAAGTTCCTGGTGCAAAAATAATTGATCTTTCTCCGTCCGAATACACGGAAATATTTCCAGGCAAACCTATCGCCGACGCCCGTGGCCCCCGCAATGTTGCAGAGACATTGCCGGTGTCTACCAGAGTAGATGCAGATGCTCCTCGCCGACTAGCCTCCACGGAGCGGTTGAGACTGCAAGCACCAGTAGCAGATGTGCCTTTGCCGAAACTTTTCGATGGAGTTCCTCCTCGTGAGGTTTTGAAAGGAAGTGCGCCTCATGAGTTGTTGGTACGCGCCGGCGGAGCTGAAGTCAAACTGCTCAAGGAAGGAGTTTGGTTCTCTCCCAGAAAGGGCGTCGACGCTAGAGATCTGGGCGATTTGAAGCTGCACATCAATGTTAAGGATGCGGCAGACTTCGAAAAAATTCAGGCCGTTTTGCTTCCTTATCTTGAGAAAGATCCCGTACTGGCATCAAAAGTAAAAACGTACAAGCTTCTGAATCCTGATCAGGCTGCCGCTGAACGCACCGGGCGGCTTGCCGACGGAGCAAACAAGAATAAGGCCTTTACGATCTATCCTGCTAACAATGCCGACCTTGATTTGGTCAGAAACAGGTTGGACGCCATCCTCGTTCAGCACGGGTTGGGGCTGGAGCAACCCGTGGGCAGCCGTCTGGGAGATGTGCTGCGCTCGCAATCAAACAGAATCGGCGTCGCCCGCGACATCTGGAATGCCGGTCATGCAACGGTCGACGGATTGCATACGCCGGTAGCTATTCTTGATAATCAGTTCGAGCAGGCGGTGAGAAATAAGCTGGGACTTGCTACTGCCGGTGATGGCGTAAAATTGTCCGGCGAACAGTTGAGGCAGATTGAAAAAGGGGCTGGAATTCGCAGCGGGTCTCTTGTTTATGATGATGCCGGGCGTCTCGCCTTGCGTCTGGAGAATTCAAGTGTCGATGCACGTGGCGTCTATGTGACCGAGAACCAAGTCGCTGCAAAACCTGGAGATCTCACTAACCGTGCTGCTCTCTATTCACTCTATAAGAACATTCTGGGCAAGGAAGCAATTGATGTATCAAGAGCAGCAGCACCTGCCGCCAAAGACGAGCTGAAAGGACTTATTCGCGCCGAGTCCATTGAACCGCAGGGGCAGCGTGTACGGATAAATGGGGATGAAGCCCTTGTCGGAAAATTCAATGATGGCGGCCACCCGATCGAAAGCCCGGTAGTTGATGTTAGGCATGCGAAGATCGGTTTAGATGAGAATGGAGTTTTTGTCGTAAATGAATCAGCGCACGGCACATTCTTTGTTCGCAATGTAGCAGGTAAGGAAGTCATTACCGAGATTCAATCCGGATTCAAGGTTTATGTTCCGGCTGATGCAACGGTGTGGTTAGGTCATCCTCAGCGGGGTGGTGCACAGGTCTCACTGGGTGCTAAGTTGCCTGCCGAACAAATAAGTCCTTCGCCCGCCCCGGACAACAAAAGATACAGGCAGCTGATCATCGATCATGGTGACAGGTTGGAGATTCGCCAGATCGAGCTGCCGGAAGTTTCTGATAGAAAGTTGCAATCAGGACGAGCTGATCGCCAAGGAGAGCTCAGAAGGACACCGAGGCATGAAGAATCTCCAAGACGCGCTGAGGACTTCGTCGTTCGCGCCAGCGAAGACGTTACGAAGCCCGCAATCATTGAAGACAAGCCGATTTTTGCCGGTGCACGAAGAACCTATGCGGGTGTTAATTTTGCCCATCATGGGGAGCTTATTCACCAGGGCGATTCGATTGCTTTCGGTCGAAATTTCCTCAGTCAAGACATAAAGAATCCCAAGGTTTCCGGTAAGCATGCCGAGGTAGGAATCGATCAGAATGGTGTTTATGTTCAAGATCTGCAATCTACGAATGGTACTTTTATAGTTCGAAACAACGGTGGAGTCAGAGAAGAGGTCAAACTTAAGCCAGGCAGAAAACACTACCTCAGTGAAGGAGAGGAGATTTGGTTGGCCAGCCCGCAAGAGCCGTACGGTCACCGATTGGAAGCTCGCCCTGCGGCTCTACGAGAGCAATTGCCAAACGGGATTGAAGTTCAGACCGTAGATGGAAGACTTTCGAGAGTTAAATTTGCCGATGGCAAAGTTGCCGAGTTGGGAGAAAACGGTTGGAATGAATACTATCCGAAGGGACATCCAAAGGCTGGTCAGGAGACCGATCTTGCACTCCAAAGAAGCTATTACAGCATCAATGAGAAAGGTGAGATCGTTCGCCGCGGCCAGACGCAAGATTTGATTTATCGCCATGACGGAACCACGGATTTACGCGCATCAAGTGCTGCTTTCCGAGTCGAAGGCAATATCGATCCTCAAATTCTTGCTCGTTTCGAGCGGGCATATCTGGCAATACCAGAGAGTTTGCGCAACTTTGTTTTTTCTAAGGGCTCCATAATTCGAGTGGGCGAAACTTTGAATGATTTGGATAGAAGTCTCAAGGGCGCTAAGCCCAGAGGACACAACTACACTGATGCGTCGTGGAGCCGACTTGAAGGATTGCATAACCCGAACAGAATGGAAGTGCTGGTGGCAGAGCAGTACAGACTCAATGCCAAAGTACACGGCCCCGATAACTGGATAAAGACTGATCGTCCGGAGGGAGTACTGCGCCACGAATTCGGTCATGCTGTAGATGATGCCTTGAGGCAATTTGCGGACAGTCCGGAATTTATAGCAGCCTACGAGAAAGATGTAGCGCAGCACCTCAGCAAAATGCGCAAGAAGGATATTGAACGGCTTGATTACTTTCATCAAACACCCGATGGGGCAGCCAAACTTGGCTCAAGCGAAGGGCGTAGCGAGGTAGTTGCAGAAATGCTCGGGCTGTTGCTTGGTGGTGGTTCAGTACCGTCTCTGGAAAAGATGTTGGTTAAAGCTTTTCCAAATTCAAGAAAATTGCTTGAAGAAAAATTGAAGTCTTTTCAATAGGGCGGATTTAAGAGTATGACTGAATCTAACCGACCAGACACTTTGAGAAACACTGGATTGCTCTGGCTTTCGGACGATGGAACTTTGGTGATAGAAGTGCCGCTCGCTGCAAACGGTTCGACGCAAGAGCGCATGTTTTTTGAGTATTCGCCGGAGGATGCGAGATTTAAAAAAATCGCCGCACTAGTTGGATTGCCCGCTCAAGATGAAAATTTGCTGCTGGGAGAGGAAATGATTGCTTTGATTTTTGCCGAGTGAACGATTGCATCGGTTGTTTTTCAGGTTCCACGAACAGAACATGCATGCGGTGTGATTCCAAACCGCGCCTACCACTTTCCTCCGATAAGAATGGAGCAAGATGATCACGAAGAGAAAAGAGCCCCGTGAGGGACTCTTTCGAATGAATCAGAATGCGTGCTATCAGCCGTTTGCTGCTATTGTTGCAAGTGTTTGCGTAGCTAATATGGTGCTACCAATTTTTTCCGCAACCGTTTTCTACTCTAAATCTGATTATAAATATGGATTTATCGAAACACCTACAGAAATCAATTCAATTGCTGAAAGCCGAGTTGGAAGAACAGGCGATACAGGAATTGAACTTGGCCATCAGTCTAGATCCTCAATCTGGCGAAGCCTATGCTCTGCGAGCTGATGCTTGGAAAGCCCTCAGACGTTACGAACAAGCATTGAAGGACTATGAGAAGGCTGACGATTTAGGGTTTGATCAATGTCGGACAAAGCTTGGTTTGGGTATCTGCCAAAGCAAGCGTTCGCTATATTCAGAGGCTCTCAACTCCTTAACTAATGCACTGATCGTTAATCCTCAGTGCGCTGAGGCTTATTATTGGCGAGGAAGGGTGCATTTCGATCTGAAAAGCTTGGAGGCTGCAATCGCCGATCTGAGCAGGGCTAATGAAATTGACAAGGATCATCAAGACGCGAAATCCTTTTTGTCACTAGCACAGTCGACACTCAATTCACAACTTAGGACTTCCACACTGCTGCAATCTGAAGATCGCATGACTTCGAGATACTTTCTTGAAGCCCATCCTAACGCAAAGTCTCTTCTTAACGAGCCATTTTTCTGGACCTATGACGATTTTGGACCAGTTGGTGGTGATTCAGGTGCTGACTGCTTAGAAGAAATCTGGGATTGGAGAAAGTCTAATCCCAATGCGTCAATGAAGGAGATTCTCCAAGCGATTTTAAGAGAATGGGGATACAGCGATAGATCAATAAAAAAAGTTGCGACAGGATCCGTTGAGATTGCAATAGGAAAAGATCACCAACTTGCCAATATGTACGATGACGCAGTAATCGCAATTTCATTCTGCCAATTCATGGTTGATGGTTATCTGGATAGTGCCCTCAAGTCTCTTGCCTTAAAGGCAATTGATCGTCAATCAGCTGCTGTGGTTCAGGAGTTCCGAGCTGGTGACAATAAGGACTATGCGTCATCAAGAAAGAAAATTAAAACCGCATTGCTAGCAATGTCTGATAGATAACTCCGAGCTGAAATCCCTGTGTGTCTATGATGGGTGAGACATTCAAGACCAACTCCCAAGGTCTTCATGACCATGGAGGTGTGCCAATGATGGACCCAGAATAGCGTTTCACACGTGCCTTTGCTGATGCTTATCAGCGAGCAAACGAAGGAACAATCTTCCTGCAAACACTTTTTTCCTTCAGGATTCGTTGAAACACTGTAGATTTTTGAAGAAGCATCTTCAAAAGAACGCTCCTCTAATACTTCGGGCGATATCCCACAGACGTGCAAATCTTTTGCTTTCACATTTTTCGTTTCTTCATCAGCGGCAATCGCTGGGACAGCCAAGAAACAGAAGTATGCAGTTACGGTGCAAATAAGGCGAAAAATCAAAGGATTCGGCACACACAGACGATAAGCTAGATCACATCGTGCTCGCACTTTGCGATTTTGCGTAATTCTAATTGCCATTATGTTTAACGCTTAGTTCTATCTTCTTGTTGTCGACGCCATCGAGTTCCTGCCTATTTTTCTTCATTTTGAAAGCCTCCATCGCCTTCATCTTTTCACAGGTAAGAGCGATTGAGTTGCCGGCATCGACCAGAGCGTCGTGAACCCAGCTTGCATCGACAGGCGGTCTACCACTGTTGGCGACTTCCCGTTGCCACCAGCTCAATCCAAAAGAAACGCGCGCATCATATGCGGGTACCGGCGCTATGTATAAATCAGCAATCTGACCTTTTTCGCCTTCGAATTCCAGAAAATTCTGATAGTGGAGGGCAAAGCGAACTCTTTCCTCTGGTGTGGCCGTCTTATAGCCAGAAGTCCAAACACGGTGTTTTGGATTGCGCAAGCTCGATAACTCGGTAGTGTTTTTATCGACTTCTTCAAGAACCGCTCGAAAATCACGTGTCCTGTGCAGTGGACAGACCTTGGCGGCGTCCGCTTGCGCGGCGAGATTAGCTTCCACAACCGAGCCGTCGAATGCGATCCGTGGGTCTTTGACCTTAACGAGCTCATCTAACTCGTAGACATTGTGGTAGCCATAGCCATAGAGATTTATGTAAGTTGGAATGTTGAGTGCCAGCATTATTGGCTTCTTCTTTGGAGCAACCTGGCTTGTCACCTTATCGCCCGGTCTTGGCTCCGGTTGCATCTGCTTTGTAGCAAAATCCCTCTGGTCACCTTCGAAATTATTGTTGCAGTAAATAAGTATTTTCGTATCAGGAGATGGAATCAATTTGCGCAAATTTTCTTGAGTGAAGTCTGTGAAACTAAGGTGTTTTGCACCTTTCAGATGGATTCGATCGAAGCGAAGATCCGAGCGTGTATCGAGGATGATAGTTCCAGGGTCTTTGCTCATTTTCAGAAAAGTATCAAGGTCGACCAGGCGACTTGCTCGATGAGGTTCGACCTCCGCAACAAGACCCTTATAGTCATCGAAGCTGACTTTGGCTTTTGGATAATTTTTTGCTTGTGCTACGCCAGCATTTGTCACCACTAACGTGAGGATTACGGCTGCAATAATCGTTTTCATCTCAGCTCCTTTTCGACCGCGGTGATGGTTTGACTCCAGTGTCTCATAATAATTCTTTGTAATGTTCTTCATTTGTCGTTGGGCTTTCCTTTCCCAGACCATTCGCTGTAAGGCGTGCCATAGCGCGCACCGAGAGCGAGCATTTCATAGGCGATTCTTAACTCCGTCAGAAGACCTTTAGCGGCTGCTTGCTTCTTCTCTGCGCGCAGTGCTTTTGCCTTTTCGTAGTAAGCCTTTCTGACCTCACCTATCGTTGCAGTTCTTTCCACGCCCAATAGCTCACAATACTGCTGCATCAATTGCTGATCTTCTTGCTGATGGCAGGGCTGGCGATCAATTTTGCGCTGCACATGCTTAAAGATGAGGGCGCTCAGCGCTACTCCCGTTGTAGCCAACAAAAACTGTTGTGTGGAATCGAGTGTCATTGCAAATCCATCGTCATCCCCATTTTTGCATAAATTCATGCATGGACGGGGTACGACAAGTGGCGACTAGCAAGAGGTATTCTTTTTACAATTCTTTCGCAATCCTGTACTGGTCAAATTTCCACGAGAATGCGACTGACTATTTGACTGAGGTAAGCGATGAGAGAAAACATCGGAGCAGCACCCATTTCGTAGGATCACGAGTAGCTCTGCAACAAAATTGCAAACAATTCGCCGGACCATTTATGTAAGGTCCTCGGACCCGCGCATATTTCGATTTACCAGGCAAAAGGAATCTACATCATGGGTTGAGGCGTCCCGTCACCAGGCCGCAGGTCTGATTGTCTACCGGAGGTAGACAATGGCAATCGAAGATACAGTCCCCATGTGGTTCCCGGTCCTGGCGACCGCTACCCGCAGCCGGGGCGCGATCCGAACAACCCGTATGTCAATCCGGGATTCGAGATTGTCGATAGTGGGCGCACGATTACTCCTAAGGATAATCAGTGGCAGAAAGGCAATGAGAAAGCTGACTTTGATGCAGCGGTAAAGCGCGTCACAAATTGGGACGCCGACAATTTCCAGGGTGCATACGATGCTGCGGCTAAGAACGGCACCGGTGTGACCTTTGTGGTCGGTTCCATTAATAAGAAGGACACGCAGGACACGCTCAAGAATTTGGAGGCGTTGAAAGCGAAAAATCCAAACATGCAGATAGTTTTCCTTGATACCGACAAGATCAAGGACGACCCGAAGTATGCCGGATTGCGAGATTGGGTGCAGAAGAATACCAATAATGATGACTTGAGCTTCATGGCGCAATACAGCGTCAAGCCGGGCGAAGGCGGCAAGCCCATGGGCGACCAGCTCATAAGCACTCATTGGGGCAGCGATACTACCAGCCTGGATGAGCAGCAGAAGTACGGCAAGATGTACACCGAGAAGTTCAAGGGGCAATTCAAAATCCCGGAAGGACAGCCGGAAGTAAAACCACAGCCGCAGCCTTCGGATACCCCGGCGGTTCCTAAAAATCCGCAGCAGGCAGCCATTGCCGAAGCCGACAAAATCAATCAGCAAGCGGTTTCTTCCGACCTGGAAAAGGTCAACGCCGCCATTGCCGAAGCTCAGAAAGCCGGTGAGGCTGGAGCAAAACAGTTGCCGGAGCTGCTTGCACAGCAGAAGAAGCTGCAGGCGATGCGTGAAGCACCGGCGCGGACGAGAAAAGAGTATGCGCAAAAACTATACGCGGATGCTGTTGCATTGAACGGCAAAGGCGATCCGGAATCGCTCAAGCAGCAGGAAGCAAGCGTTCTGGAAGCGCACAGGCAAATCAATGATGCCAACGCCAAAGTGCCTGGCTACTTCGCTAGCGACGCGGCAAAGCAAGAGTTGAAAGCTATGGGCTATAGCGATCAGGCGATTGCAAACCTCGGCAAAGCGCCGGTGACAGGCGAGAAGAGCAAGTATTGGTTGAGTGAAAATCAGTACGGCGTGCCGGAAGCCGACAAGAAGAAGATGTACGAATCAGGCGACAGTGCCGCACTGGAAGCGGCTACTAGAGATGCTCTTGAGGCGGCAATCGCCGACGCCAAAGCCAAGGGTGTACCTCTTGTCGTCAAATACGGACTGCAAAGCTGCACCCCGTGCATTGCCATGGACAACCAGGCGATGGGTCCAACTTCCAAAGAGCTCGCCGGAAAGGCGGTCGTGGCGAATGTTGATGGACCTGCTGCGGAGCGTATCTTGCGTGAGCACGGGCATCAGATCAAGGCACCCAATGGCTTTCCATTTGTCGAGGGCTTTGACGTAAGTGATTCAGGCAACCTGAATTTAGGGCAGAACGCTCGTCTGGAAGGTCAACAGCTGACAAACAGGACATCCGAAGGCCTAGATGCTTCGCCTACGAGGACAAATATTCCGAAGATGGTCGAAGGTCTGCAAGCCGAGCGTGCTGCACGAATCGAGCGTGAAAAGCAAGCCAGCGCCGATGCCGCTAAAAAGGCTCAGGAAGCTCAGCAGCGTGTTGAGGCAGAGATGATGCAAAAACTCAATGAGCTTATCGGCACGAATCCTTATCAATTTACTGGGCAGTAATCGCTCTGAAGAGGCTGTTTTCGAAACTGTGCGTGCGGCCGGCGCTTTGGGAAGTTGCAGATCGAATCTATAGCGGACGCTCTGCGAAGTTAAGGATCAAATCTATAGCCGACGCCGTGAATAGTGCGGATGCACGACTCCTGGTCGCTGCTATCTATTTTGCGCCTCAGCCTGTTTACATTGATACGAACGGCCGTGCCAGTCGCTTCCGAGTCGCTGCTCCAGACCCTGTCAATCAGCGCCTCTGCGCTGAAGACCTGCCTGGGATGGCGCATAAGGAATTCTAAAAGGGCAAACTCCTTGGGAAGCAATTGAACTTCTTGCCCTGCTTTAGTAACTATGTGCGTGATAGTGTCGAGTTCCAGATCTCTTGCTACCAGCATGTGCGTTTCGGCCATTGCCGGCCTGCGCAATAGAGCTCGTATTCTCGCAGTCAGCTCACGTGGTTGGAATGGTTTTGTCAAATAGTCGTCTGCACCGGCATCCAGCCCCTGTTCTTTGTTTTCCAGTTCGCGCATTCCAGTGAGGATCATGCAAGGAGTCTTTCCGCCGCGCGCTCGGAACTGATTGCAAACCTCCACGCCTTCCGTTCCTGGAAGTTTCCAGTCGAGAATAATCAAATCGTATTCGAAGAATTTCAGTCTATCGAGCGCTTCGCTGCCATTTACAAGGTGATCGACAAGGTAGTTCTGCGCCTTCAGGCAGTCCACAACCAGAGAGGCTATTTCATAGTCATCTTCCACTAGGAGGATTTTTGCCATCTATTTATTCAATGCTTCGTCGCCGCGTGGTCCGTAAAGACTTCAAGGTTGTCTAAATCATCGCCCATTATAGAAGAAGTGAACATTCGGTCAATAACGCGTTGAGTCGCAGTCGGCTATTCGGACACGAATATCAGTCTTTCCTGAAGTCTTTTCTGCCCAATCTTCAGAGCATAGTTACAGTTTCAAATCGCAGGCTCATTTACAACGACGCTTGGCATTGTCGCTTTTCGTTTGTGAGCTTTTTGGCGCTGAAACTAAATTGAAACATTTACGAAAACAATCCGATACGGCCGGCGCGCATTGTAGCTGTATAGACCGCGCCCACCAATTTATCGGAGATAAAGATTATGGACCTCAATATAAACAGAAAACAGAATATCTATCTTGGAGTCGATCAAGCCGCACACCTCGGTCATAACGATGCCAGGAAAAACCTCATGCATCACTGGATTTCGAATATCGATGAAGTGAATTTGCGCCGTACTAATTCCTCGCGGCAGCGGCAAACATTCTCACCTTTGACTGCTCAAGACTTTGGTGAGAATGCTGCACTCGAACTTAGAAGGTTGAATGAGGAGCGCTGCTCTCTGGCGAAGTCGATGGGGCTGCAGCAAGAAGCCTGCAACGAAACGGCGGCGGTCGAAGAAAATCGTCTGAATTTCGACCTTATTCGAGCCGCCAGTATGGCCCCCGAGACCACCAAGAAGAGCGATCGCTGGAGTTGGCTGCATTTGGTGTTTCCTTTTCAAGTTTTTAGCAAACTGAGACATACAGCGTAAGGAGAAGGATCATGAAAAATGCTGTTTTGAGTAGAAGGAAACGAGCACAGAACGGGCATTGTATTGCCGAATTTGGTCCTGCTTTATTTCTCGGGATCGTTGGCTTTTTCATGCCATCCTTTGCCTTGATTTTCCTTGGCGTCGACTATTTTTCTTGTTACGAGTTGAACGACCTGGAGACCAGCGAAGCATGCAAAGTTTCCCAGACCGCCGCTGAGTCGAAAACCAGCCCTCTGGTAACGGTGATGAAACGCTGGGAGTCGAGCGGATTGGGGCGATTTGTCAACCCCGTCGAAGATCCTGTGACCAAAGTGAATTATGTGGAGTCGCCGGACTTTGGCGATAAATCCAGAGACATATATGTCACCGTCACCACCACCGTGAAGTGTCGCCCCTTTATCAATGTGCCGCTACTCAAGGACATTGCCGGAGTAGGAGCTCCAATGACGCTGACCTTGGCCAATCAATCTTTCTGCGAATACCCATCAATCGCCAAGAAATAGCTCGACGGTCCATGAAACAAAACTGAAACCAACCTGATTCTTGTCTGATAAGCCTTGCAAATAGTATGGCTGCATGGACAGCACCATTGGAGATACGAAAATGTCTAAGCAAAAACAAATTTCTAGATTTCGGCGACCCTCCAGTCACTACGGAAGATGCAGAGGCTCGGCATTACTTGAAGTTGTTACTATAGCGATCGCTGTTTTGTTTCCACTTCTGTACCTGAGCCTGGATGTAACAGCAGTGTTGATAGGTTATTTGCAGAGTGTGCACGTTGCCAAAGATGCAGCGCGTGCAGCGGCCAGTCATTCCAGTCAGTCAATTGCAGAGGAAGCTGCAGACTTCCGCTTCAAAATCGTAAGACCTAATGCAATGGTTTCCAATCTGCAGATGGTTGGCTTTGACTTCATTCCGGACAGGTCGGTCGACGTGAAGGCACTTGCGGACGTTAAGTTGCCGGCGCCGCTGCCTGAGCTTTCCGTCGTAAAACTCAAAGCCCACGCCCTTGTCCCTATTTTTTCATCCTCCGTAACTCTTTAGTCGGGCGGATTCTTGCAAAGAGTGCGTGATTCATTTTTGAAACAAATCTGTTTCTTCTCTGACATGCACCGCGAATAGATTGGATCTCAGAGACCGGTTCTGGAAGAGAAAACAAAGAAGATTCATAAGGAGCAGATTATGTCAATTACACTCAAAACACCGAGAAAGCAGCTGCGCAACGCATCGCTCGGTCTTATAGGCATCTCTTTTCTGACCACTACTTTCACATCTGCCGCCGGCGCTTCCGGCTCGACGACGGTACCTCCTGAGGTCGAGTCGATTAGATCTCAACTGTTGCAGTATTACCAGCAACAGTCACAAGCGCTCCGGCAGCCGAATCCGGTGAATTTCTGGCAGAAGGTGTCGATGGCTCCGACCAGCTTCCCGGCGCCGATTTTTTCGGGAACGGAGACTGTCTTCATCATGCCGAGAATGCCTCAAGGCATTAAGGGTTTGCAGAGCGTTCATCAGATGATGTTGCGCACCAAGGACCGCCCCAATTTGGTCGCAGCCTGGTATGAAAGCCGGCTGACTTCCTCGGGCTTCAAGCTCAATACCGAAGGGCCTAAGGTCAATAGACCCGGAGTTTATGTATTCAGAGCGGAGTCCGGCAAATACACATGCAATGTTTGCGTGACCGGCCGCAGCGATGCCGAGCCTGATACCACCATCAATATCACGACGTTAGAGAAGCCCGCTGTCTGAGGCGGTTTCACGTCCAATCGGAAGCCATCAAATTTCTAAAACACTATTTGCGGAGTAAAAACCATGTTAAGCGCTAGAAGTAGATTACACAGAAGTGCAAGATCGAGATCTGCATACTCTAGAGGAGACCGAGGTTCCAGTGGTGCAATCATTATCGCCATGTCTCTTGTTTTGATTGCCGTCATTTTCGGATGTTTTCAAATCATGCGCCTGATCGGCGCGTCGGCCGAGACGAGGCGGGGCGTAGAGTCCGGTGCGCTGGGTGTAGGAAAAGACGTGTTTTGCGCCAAATCGCTGAAATTGAGCAAGTCGGAATTGAAAGAAGACCAGAAATTGTTCCTCGATGTGGCGGACTCCAACAGAGATTTGTCTCTGGCCAACATCAATCGAGCCTGGGGACAAGCGCTGCTGGTCGGGCTCAACGTGGAGGACATGTACAAAAAGGGCGAATTGCTCTTTCAAGCAAGAGTAAATGCCGGTCATACATTTGATATGGCGAAAGATCTCAGCGATCGCCTGGCGAAAAAGCTGACTAATCAAGCAAATCTCTATCCGCTGTTCAATCAGATTTCCCAACAAAATCATGCCACCATTCTCGGTGCAAACGCCGTCATTAACGCTGTTCCCGGCGCTCAATGGAGAACGGCATTGACAGACCGCGGAGAGGCATCAAACATCTCGGTCACGCCCGAGCAGCTGCCGGGCGCCAGTCCGTTCAAATTTGTAAAAGGAAAGGATGGAAAGTCCTATATTCCCGGATATGAGCCAATTTCAGTTCTCGGCTATTCTTACAACTTCGTTCCGTTCAAGAGCGGCGAAAGAAATCGTCTCATCGACTCTTACACATTCGACTCGAATACCCTCAGCGCCAAGCCGTTTCCACAAAACCCAAATCCTGTGCCTAATGCATTTTCAGTCGAGGGCACTTCGGCGAATGCCAATCAGACAGGAACGCGCTCGGTGGCTTTTGTTCAGTGCAATCCACAGCGCGCCTTCCCGCTGGAAATTCCTCAGGGATTTATCAAGGTTCACCTGAAAAATACTGCCTGGAAGCAGTTCAACCTCAGCTTCAGTGAGGACGGCTATAACTCCTTTCCGGAAGTAGGTTTTGAGAAGCCCGTTGGAGCCGGCCTGGGCACATTGGAACCGCTGGTAGGCCTGGGCATGGAATATCTTCCGCCCTCTTTGTATAAAGCGATTTATTCGCTTCCCGCGCCCTTCGGAGACTACGGCAAAATCGACAGTTCGTTGTTGCAACGCTGCCGTGAAATCAAACAAGACTGCACCCAGAAGGAACTCGAACAAGCGCTCTGGTTGTGCCCTACTCTTCCGGGCGTTGACGACTACATAATCTTCCGGGTCAAAGATACGCTAATCGCTCTGCCGTATCCCGGTGCTCTCAATCAACTGGTCGACTTTGTTTTCAATCTCAATACCGGCGCAGACGGTAAAGCGACCCAGTATGGTACGGAATTCGCGGCTTTCCTGCCGAATTTCACCTTCCCGATTCTCAATCCGGATCCAGGAGCCATTCCTGTTCCGATCTTCTTCGGTACTTTCGAGACGGGTAAAGAGGATTGGACGCCGGGATCGGGATACAACGGTTGCCTGGGAGAGTTGTCGATAGAACGCAACACCGTCGTCTGTGACTTCGGAATCTGCATACCTCCGGTACCCTAAGACGGCGGCAAGACACCGATGGCGAAAGTCGTTAGAGCGAGCAAAAGGGCTGCTGGGTGCGGCCCCTTTGCGCTTTGTCTCACCAATTTTGGCCGGCGCCAGCAATTCTGGCTACAATTTGCTGGTTGGCCCTTCTGGGCATACACTTCCGAGATCTTTGGCATGCTGAAGAGAATGACACTGGTGCAGAAAGGGGCGTTGCTTGTAGCGACTCTGTTCGTGTTCGAGCTGTCTTTTATCTCCTTGCTCATTTTCGTCAATAACAACAGCGAACTGAGTTTGAGCATGGAGAGGCGAGCCACCGAGATTATTGCTCACATAGCTAAGCTGCACCGCTTTCTCGACGATGCCGTTACGTCGATGGCCAGTATTGAGTATTCCGGTGATAATCCGGCAGATAGAAGAAAGATTGAAAAAGCGCAAGAGTCCTTGTTGCAGGAGGTGGCGGCTCTAAAGGCAAGTGTGAAAGGTGATCCGGCGGAAGGTGAAATCGTCAATCGGTTCGATAAGTATGTCAGCGAGGTCAAGCAGGTCTCCAGTTCATTTCTCGAGAGTCTGCAAGAGGGCAAAAAGAACATAAAATCGGATGAACTGGTCAGGTTGCTCAGGATGGCGCACGAGATAGAACCTGAGCACGAAGCCTTATTGAAGGTATACGAGACAGAACAGAAGAATCGTTACCTGGAAGGGAAGGTCAGGCGTCGGCGCCTCATCACATTGATGTGGTGCGGAGTGGTTCTCAATATCATTTTTGCCGTGGGCTGCCTGGAGTTTTTCGGTAAGGTAATCGGCAGAAGGCTGAGAATCATGATCGACAATATCGCCCGGCTCGAGAAGAAGGTCGAGCTGAATCCGATTATGGGTCACGGTCAAGATGAGATAGAAGTCGTCGATCGCCGATTTCATCAAATGGCGGATGAATTAGTAGAGGCTGAAAAGCAGTTTCGTGAAGTGGAAAAATTGAAGCACGAATTTGTCACGATGATCAGCCACGATCTGCGAGCTCCGCTGACGTCGCTGCAATTCACGCTTGGATTGCTGAAAGACGGCACCTATGGACAGATAAACGACGACGGACGCCAGAAAATTCAGAAGGCGGAAGGAAGTGTACGCAGGCTGGTCCATCTGATCAACGATCTGCTCGATCTGGAGAAGATGGGTTCGGGCAATATGAAACTCGATATAGAGGAGTTTTTCATTGATGAGCTTTTCAGTGATTCGATTGCCGGCGTCTCCGGCATGGCTGAATCAAAAGGCATAACCCTGGAGACGCAAAGTATTCCGGACATGATTGTCGAGGGTGACAGGAAAAGATTGATTCAGGTCTTTGTCAATTTGCTTTCCAATGCAGTGAAGTTCTCTCCGCCGGGCTCGACTGTATTACTGTCGGCAGAAGAAGAGGGCTCGGGCTTTCTAAAATTGAGTGTTAGCGATGAGGGACCAGGAATTCCAGAAGAGTTCCAATCAGTTGTGTTTGAGCGATTCAAGCAAGTTGAGAATGGATCTCAGCCGGTGATGAACAGCACCGGATTGGGATTGGCGATAGCCAAGTCTATAACCGAATTGCACAGTGGAATTATCGGAGTGAACAGCAGAGACAGAAAGGGCAGCACTTTCTGGGTGCGGCTGCCTACCGAGGCGTCCGGACTTTCGAATTCAAAAACCGGTATGCGCAGAATTTCGTCCCATTCTTAGTGAGCGGATTTCCTGCCGCTCGGCTTGCGCTCTGAATGAAAGAACTACTTGCGTCTTGATTTCGCTCAGTCTGTGACTTCTTCCAATTCCAGAATCTGTTTGGCGATGGATTTGGAGCTTTGTGCGGTCATCGAGCAATACATAAATATGCCGCCCAGAATAAAGGCGACGCTCGAGAACAATAGCGCAAACTCAGCCACATTTGCGGTTGGGTGGTCCAATGGCATGATATGCGAGGCAATCATAGCGAGGACGATTCCCGTGAGGATGGGTATCACAGCTTTCTCTTCTTGCATGCAGTCTTTCTCCAGTTGCCCAGGGGGTGGGCAACCTTATACGGCAAGTTAGTTATCTGGAGGATGAAGTGCACTCAAAAATTGCGTGCAGATATGCCACATCTGCTAACAATGAGCGCGGAAGTAGGTTTGCGAAGGAGTTTCCCTTATATGCCGAGTATAGTCTTCTGTGATCCAATGTCAATATGAGGAAGTTAATGAAAGGAAGCCTGGAATTGCCCACAGAGCTTGGGTTTTACTTTCTGATTTGAGTCTTACCTTTCAAAAATAGGAACGTTTGCAGTGGGATTTTCCGCATTCGAGTGACTGAGTTGCAGGCAACAAGCGGGTTTTGATTGGCAAGTTTTTTTCGTTTAAACCTTTCGTCCTGCTTCGCCTCGGCGGGCCGGGCGGTGTCAGGATTCGCATGAAATGATGGTTGAAAATCTCTAAGCTTTGGTCGCCGTGCTCTTTATTGAATCCTGCCTGCGGCCGGCCCGTCAGGGACCGGATGTTGGTACTATATATGGTGCGCAGCTCCTCCGCCCCACTGAGTCCGGTGCAGGCGACCATTCTGTGGCTTCATGCCGAAACTTGTCAGCGTGGCGTTACTATTCCGGGTAGTGTCCAGCACCGTTTATCCGCCGGAAAATAGGGGCATTTGAACTAGGAGCCCAATGGCCCGTTTTTAGATTCAGATGCAGCTATGAGGTGAGAAGGCGATGACAACGGTCAAAGAAGGCACTAAATACAGGTTGGTGACCCGAAGCGACTTTGATGGACTGGTATGTGCCGTTCTGTTGAAGCATCTGGACATGATTGACGATATCAAGTTCGTGCACCCCAAGGACATGCAGGACGGGAAAGTCGACATAACCTCTCGCGATATAACTACCAATTTGCCGTACGTCGATGGGGTTCATCTGTCATTCGACCACCATTTGAGCGAAACCATTCGTAATAAGGATCAGAAAGACAATCACATTATCGATCCGGATGCGATGTCTGCGGCACGTGTCGTCTACGACCATTTCGGCGGAGCCAAGACATTTCCGGCGCGCTGGAATGACATGATGATGGAAGTCGATAAGGCTGATGCGGCGCAGTTCACAAAGGAAGAAATTCTCAATCCTAAGGGATGGGTTTTGCTGAACTATTTGATGGACCCGCGCACAGGCCTGGGTCGCTTTAGAGAATTTCGCATTTCGAACTACAACTTGATGATGGACCTCATCGACTACTGCAAAGATCACGACATCGACGAAATCATGAAGATGCCTGATGTGGTCGAACGCGTTGAGCTCTACAACGAGCAAGCCGAGAAATTCAAAGAACAGGTCAAGAGAGTTGCCAAAATCCACAAGAATTTGATCGTTCTGCACTTGAAGAACGAGGATCCGATTCACGCCGGCAATCGCTTCATGATTTATGCCATGTATCCTGAAATCAATATTTCGATTCACGAGATGTGGGGCTTAAAGCAGCAAAACACAGTCTTTGCGATTGGACATTCGATCGTCAACCGTACATCGAAAACAAATGTTGGTGAGCTTTGCCTCAAGTACAACGGCGGTGGTCATGAAAAGGCCGGCACCTGCCAGATTGAAAACGAAAAGGCTGATAGTGTGCTGAAAGAGCTGATTGAGAAAATAACCGCAGACGGATAAAGCCGGCTGCAGGAATTGTTTCGCCTGATTCAGCCAGAGAATTCAAAACTCGCGTTCTAAGCAAGGACGCGAGTTTTTTTGATGTGTGATTGCAGGTCTGGCAATATTCTAGAAGCGGCGGCCGGGCAATGAGATACCTGGCAGTCCGATCCCGCCCACTCCGGGCACACCGATATTCATCCCCGGATTGTACATGCCGGCATTGCCGTATCCGTAGCCCGGAACGAATCCCGGTGCCCCTATGAAGCCATTGTTGAGCGGCACCATGGGATTGATCATGACAGAGCTGTTCGGCATGCCGTATAGCGGTGTGATTGTGCTTCTGTTGTATCCGTATGTGGTCGGATACATCGGATATCCACCCCCAAGGTTGATTCCGCCTGCTCTGCCGAGATTTATATTGATGCCGCCCGGACTATAACCGCCATATGGCACCATCCCTGGTGTGAAATATGGATTGATGCCGCCCACATACGGCTGTGCCACACCGGGGTAGTATCCGCCTGGTTGAATCACATACTCGTTGGAAATTTCCAATTGCGAGCCCTGAGTCATCACCGGGGCGCTGTCGTTTTTCAGGGGAACGATGCGCCCGTCTTCAGTGAGAGGCACGCCGACATTAGCAGCTTGTCCGGGCGTAATTTTTGCCGGTCGCTTCGGCTGTTTGGGAGTGGTTTCTTCCATAAACCAGTCGTCGTCATCGCCATCAATGGTCTTCAAAGGAGACTTGAAAGGCGGCGGATCGCTTTGCGCGTAGACCGGCGGCAGTACAATCATCGCGGCAGTGGCGGCAATGAGAATATTGGAGAATAGTCTTGATGTTTTCATGATTCCACTCTATCGCGTCTGGGAGTTGTTTGTCACTGATGCTTCTACAACCGACCGCCGGTTGCTTTTTAGGCGCAAAACCAATCAATTACAAGGTTTTGTTAAGGATGGGCGCGACGGCAGAAGATAAGTTGCCTGTCTATGAGGTCCTCATGTTGTACAAACGCAGGAAGTGTAATGCAGTGCGCTCATGCAACAAGAGAAGGCGATTGACGATGAACTGGGCGAACTGAAAATGCTTGCCGAAGACTGAGTTTTACGGCGATCTGATCTCCTTATTAGATAAAGCTTCTCTCTTAATCCATTTATGATGGGCTTTCAGGCCGGATACTGTGCTTCCTGAAGCACGCGGAACCGGGCTGGCGCCCGTTATCCCCCGGTGGGGGATACCTGCTTAAAGAACCAAAGCAAAACGATAACCGTTTTCATTTTCGTGTTAGTCTTGAGAACATGGACAATCTGACCAAGCAGGCATTTGCCGCCAATTGCATCTATCTGGACAATGCAGCCACTACTGCAGTAGACCGTCGCGTACTCGATGCGATGTACGGGGTCATGGCTCAGGGACATATAGGCAACCCTCATGCGCGTCACCATGTTTTCGGCGCGGCTGCTCACAATAGCGTCGAGACCGCGAGATGCGGGGTCGCTGAATCCATCAGTGCTCAACCCGGCGAGATTGTCTTCACTTCCGGAGCTACCGAAGCCAATAATTTGGCGATCAAGGGTATCGCCTCTTATCTGAAGTCCGAAGGTAAGACTCATCTGATAACTTCCGCCGTCGAGCATGCAAGTGTGCTTGAGCCTTTGCGCGAATTGGAAGCACAAGGATTTGAGCTGACTATTCTGGGTGTCAAGCCGTGCGGAATGATTGAAGCCGATATGATTGAGCGCGCTCTGCGTCCGGATACCGGTCTGGTTTGCGTGCAGGCGGTAAACAACGAAGTGGGAGTGATTCAGCCGGTTGAAGAAATCAGTGAGATGCTGCAAGGGCGTGACATTCTCTTGCACTGCGATGCCGCGCAAGCGCTTGGAAAAACGGACTTTGATGTCTCCAACCGAGTGGACTTCGCCAGCTTATCCGCGCATAAAGTTTATGGTCCACAGGGAATCGGCGCTCTGTTTGTGCGCAGCGACAAGCGGCAGCTTCTCTCCGCCGTCAGCAAGGGCGGCGGGCAGGAATCCGGTTTGCGATCCGGTACTTTGCCGACGGCTCTTTGCGTTGGGTTTGGCAAGGCTTGTTCGCTTCTGGAGGATGATAGCCGCCATCTGCGCGGTTTGCGTTGGTCCTTTCTGAATCGAATCAGTTGCCTGAAGCCAGTTATCTACGGACATTCTCATCCTGAATGGAATGTGCCCGGCATTCTCAACATTCGCTTCAAAGGTATTGAGACGGAGAGTTTGATCATGGCGCTGCCCGATCTCGCATTCGGTGTGGGAGCGGCTTGCAGCAGCGCCGGTGCAAAGCTTTCCCATGTTGTGCGTGCCACTACCGGTAGTGAGCAAGCCGCTCGCGAAAGTCTGCGCATCTCTTTCGGTCGTTTTACAACACATCAGGAAATTCGCAGGGCTGCAGATTTGATAATCGAAGCTGTGGAAGACATAAGAGAACTTCAAGGAGTCGCGTAGATGAAGATCGCGTTCGTTGGTAAAGGCGGGTCGGGCAAGAGTACGCTTTCGTCACTATTTATTCGCTACCTGCAACAGGTGCGCAAGCGCAATGTGCTGGCGATCGATGCTGATTTGAATATGAATCTGGCCGGGTTGCTCGGAGTCAAAGTCGATGAAAAGACGCTGATGGCGAGCCCTGACGTGGCACAGGCGATTCGTTCGTTTCTCAGAGGAGACAACAAGCGAATCAGTGAGGTCTCTAAGTTTTTGCCGACCACCCCGCCCGGTGCCGGTTCCAATCTCGTGCGCTCGGCTGATGAACCAGGATTGAAGCCTTTTGCCGTTGCCGTTTCGCAGTCGCCTGTTGTGAATTTGCTTACTGTCGGTTCTTACGACAAAGACGGTATCGGGCAGACTTGCTATCACTCGCACTTGTTCGTTGCGGAGAATATTCTCTCGCACACAGTCACTTCGCCGGACTTCACAATAGTCTGCGATATGGTCGCCGGCACTGATGCCTTTGCTTATTCGATGCATCTGCAGTTTGACGCGATTGTATTGATAGCGGAGCCGACGCCCGAGTCGACCGAAGTGTGCAAGCTCTATCTCGATCTGGCCCGTCAGTCGGGTGTAGACCAGCTTATTCATTTGGTCGGCAATAAAGTAGAGGACGGCGACGACATTGAGTTCATCAGCAAGATTGTTGATAAGAAATTGCTCGTCTCGGTGCCGTCCATGCCGAAGCTGAAGAAGGCGCGTCAACGCGGCGAGATCGTGGGAGGGGAGCTTCTCGATCCGGCCCTTACGCAGATCATGCGCATGATTGAAAATCAAGCACAGATGCCGTCGATAAGTCCCGCGCACCGTCTCGAGATGCTGCACAAACTGCATTTGAAGTTGAACGATAAGCAGTGGGTTCAACTCGGCTATGGCGATGTCGCCGATCAAATAGATCCGGACTTTCAATATCTTCCTCGCTTTGCGGGTGCTGTTTCATGAGCAAGGTGGAAACGAGAGATGAGACAGTAAAGGCCAAACCCGATCAGTGTTTGGCTGATGATATGCAATTGGCTGCCAGCGCGGCTTCCGGCTCGAATGAAATGGCCGTCAACCGGGCACGCCCCAGGGTGACGGCGGCTATGCACCCGGCAATCCAGCGGTTTCTCCAGGATGAAAGGCTGGTGATTTCGCTGGTGGATGGACTCGGCTCGCCGCTCAATGTCATTTTTCCGCGGCACATCGAAGAGACGATCGAGCGTTTTGAGCGGGTCTATAAAGAACGTCAGTTGCAAGGGACGATTTACTATACGTCGAAGCCGAATAAGTCGCAGGCGCTGAAGCGGCAAGCGTCCACCACGAAAGTCGGCTTGGATGTCTCCTCTGCCGGAGAACTGAAGAGCGCTTTATCCAGTGGTTTTCATCCGGAGCGAATCGAGGCGACCGGACCAAAGAATATCGACTATCTCTCTCTTGCCATTCAGCAGAATGTTCTTATTAATGTAGACAATTTCACCGAATTGAAGCAAATCGCTCAGATGAGCGAATATTCGCCGCGGGGGACGAAACCACGTGTGCTGGTGCGCCTCGAAGGTTTTGAGCCCGGCAGAGTGAAATTCACTGCGCAGGACAGTGCTTTTGGAATACCGGTAAAAGACGCGCCGTCGATTATCGATTTTCTTGTCGAAAACAAAGACAAGATCGATTTTCATGGGTTCTCTTTTCACTTCAACGCCGGGGATTACATTCGGCGTCCTCCGGCAATCGAAGCTTGTCTGCAGCTTACTTTCAGGTGTATGGAGCTGGGTTTGAGCCCTCGCGCGATCGATATCGGCGGCGGTTATCGAATTCGATATGCAGCCGATCAAGACCAGTGGAATACATACGTTGAAGAGTTGAAATCATCGGTGCTCGGCAATCGCGACTCTCTGACGTGGAACGATTCGGGCTTGGGATATCATCGCGAAGACGGCGTATTGAAGGGTGCACCCAATTTTATGGAGCACTATCACAAGAACGACGGGCATGAAGATTTTGCCTCTGTTATCGATACGCCCCTTCCTGCCTTTGATGGATATTCGACGGCTAGAATAGTTTCGGACAATATGTTCGAGCTGTATATAGAGCCCGGTCGGGCGCTCTTGGATCAATGCGGCATCACTCTTTCGCATGTCAATTTCGATAAGCTGTCGATTCTCGGTCAACAGCTCTCTGTTCTGGACATGAATCGCACAAATCTCAATTCTACTCAATTGAAGTTGATGACCGATCCGGTTGTGATTTATCGAAACGCCGATAGAAAGCCTGCTGACAAAGGGGTCATGTATGTAGGTAATTTGTGTTTGACGCATGACATGATTCAGTATCACAAGACATTCCCCGATTTTGTTCCGCAAACGGGAGATGTTGTTGCGTTCATCAACACTGCGGCATATCAAATGGATTTTGCAGAGACCCATGTTTTGGAGCAATCGATTGCCAGGAAAGTTGCGGTCGTCGAAGCTGAGAAAGGCGTGTTTCGCTGGTTTCTCGATGAGCTGTACAATCCACTGGCGATCGAGGAGGGTATCAAGCCATGAAATACGAACAGATTACGGATTTGATCGGCAATACGCCGCTTCTCAAAATTCCGCGGCAAGTTCATGGACTGAAAAATATCGATCTGTACGCGAAAATGGAGATGATGAATCCATTTGGGTCGGTAAAAGACCGCATTGCCTGGGGCATAATCAAAGACGACATTGAAGAGATTCAGGCCAAAGGCAAAACCATCTACGAAAATTCCAGCGGCAACACAGCCAAGGCACTGCAAGTAATTGCGAATATGCATGGCGTGAAGACGCGTTTGATCACCTATCTAGCGAAAGTTGACGGGGTCAAGGATATTGTCAGGATGCTCGGTGCTGAAATCGAAGAAGTGCTTGGCGGCAGTGAATGTTTCGATCCCAACGATCCTAATGACCCGCAATTTTTGATTGCGAAAATGGTGAAAGACAATCCCGAGAAAAACTATTTCCCATCCCAGTTTACGAATCCCAAGAATCCCGATGTTCACTATCAGACAACCGGCAAAGAAATCGCTGATGATCTAAAGCAGGTGGACTTCTTCTTTGGTGGCTTGGGCACCAGCGGATCGACTCTGGGTGCGGCTAGGCGCATTCGAGACGAGGGCAATCCGAATCTCGTTTCGGTAGGCGTTTGCGCCAGCAAGAACGATTTCATCCCTGGCATTCGCAGTCTCGATCAAATGTGGGAGTCGGGTCTGTTTGTCAAAGAGAATTACAACGACTTCGTCTATGTAGACTCGGGAGAGTCGGTGGACGCGATGATGGACTTGATTCGGGGGGCCGGGCTTTTGTGCGGACCGACGAGCGGCGCTAGCTATCTCGGTGCGATTCGCTATCTCAAGAAAGTCGATGAAGAACTTTCGGAGCGTAAGAATGCAGTCTTCATAGCATGCGATCGCGTGGAGTGGTACACCGATTACATTCGCGAGCGTCGTCCTCAATTGTTTGGATTGAATATGAAAGCCGGCTCCTTGCGCGCTTTCGAGTTTGATCCAAGCGCCAGCAAAGAGAGATTCGCAGTCAAGGTGGACAAGGCGCAAGCCTGGATTGATGACGAAAAACCGCTCATTATCGATGTACGCGGCAATCTCGCCTACAAGATGACGACGATTCCCGATGCGATAAACATTCCCTGGGAACTGTTTGAGACTATGATCGACGCAGCCGATCCATTTCCTAAAGATCGTCCTTTGCTTCTGGTTTGCCCTGTCGGTGAAAAGACCGCGCGCTATGCGGCGTATCTGCAAACTCGCGGCTACCGGGCGTTTAGCCTTGATGGCGGCATTCTGGAGTGGCGCAATGCCAGTTGCAGATTGGTAAAAGTTTCATAGACGAAGACAAGACATGGTTTTGCGCCGCTAAGAACCGCCGGGGCGGCGGCCGTGCATACAGCCAATCATCTGAGCAATCCGATAACGTGTAGTAAACTGTTAGGTGTTTATCAAAGCTAGTTGCTTTGATAAGGGCTAATATGAGTTGTCATTGGTATATCTGAGATCAATTTTCAGTCAAGAGGGACCGAACCCAAAGACAAGCGTTTACAGTAAGTATTTCAAGTAAGTCGGAGACCAGGTGTCTCGCAACAGGGTGTATCGAGAATGAAAAAGTTAGCCGTTACTATGCAATTGTCGCTCGGGCTGATTGCCGGGACGTTGATGTCGCTTGCTGCACTGACTGGCTGCGGGCAGACGACAGCACCACAGCAAGCAGCTTCCGCTGGTTGGGGCTATATCGACAATACCGGAAACGTGGTTATTCCGCCCCAGTTCGAGGCCGCTATGCCATTCAGCCAGGATCGAGCAGGAGTGCTCAAGGGTGGGCGTTGGGGCTTCATCGACAAGAAGGGGCAATTTGTCATCTCTCCTCAGTACAACACTGTGGAGTCGTTCTCAGAGGGGCGAGCCGCAATTCAGGTCGGGGATAAATGGGGCTTTATCGACTTGAATGGTCGGGTATGCGTGCAGCCGCAATATGAGAACACCATGCCTTTTTCGGACGGAACGGCTCCCGTGCGCTTAAACAAGCAGTGGGGCTATGTCGGCAAGGAAGGCGAGACCATAATGCCCGCCAACTCGATGAACGTTAAGCCCATGACCGAGGGACGCGGCGCGATTCAGTTGCAGTGGGAGCCGAAATGGAATCCGTGGGGGTTTGTTAACGACAAGGGTGAGATTGTTATCAAGCAGCAGTATGGGAGTGTCACGCCGTTTAAGAACGGCATCTCCGAAGTCCGAGACGAGAAAGGCAAAACGGGCCTGCTCGACCGTGACGGTGTGATTATCTACAAGGATGAAACCGAACTGCCTTCTCTGTTTCACGACGGCCTGGCGATCACTTCAAACAGGGGCAAACAAGGCTTTGCTGATAACAAGGGCAACATCGTTATCCCGACCGAATACGATCAGGTTGAAAATTTCACCGAAGGAATAGCCATGGTCCGCCAGGACTTGCATTGGGGATACGTCAACAACAAAGGCGAAGTAATCGCAAAAATGCAGTATGACAAGGCAACGCCTTTCAAGGAAGGACTGGCGGCCGTCAAGTTGGCGGGCGGACGCTGGGGTTATCTCAATACCAAAGGCAAACTGGCGATCGAGCCGATTTATGACGAAGCCCAGCCTTTTTCCGAGGGGCTGGCAGCGGTCAAACAGGACCAAGCCAAGTAAGCAGGGCGCTGACTCTAAGAGCGCCGCGCATTCGCAAGCTTCGCAATGGAATTTCAAGCCCGGCAAAGTCGAAATTGCTGGGCTTGGCGCTTAAATACGGGCATTCTCGGGTTATCATATCCAGAAGATATGTGCGTTGCCTGGGGCTTGGCGACGACGGGTGGTCGGTGATTTGGCGGGGGAGCTGAATGCGAGACTTTATCCTTTTGTACGTCAACGGTGTCGAGCACCGTATAAGCGGCGAGGAAGCCTTCGTTTCGTTGTCCGATTACCTGCGTTATGCGCTGGGCAAGTGCGGCACGAAGGTAGTCTGCGCCGAGGGCGACTGCGGAGCCTGCACTGTTTTTCTGGGGCGTCTGAGCGCGGACCGAAGCGCAGTTGAATACATTCCTGTGAATGCCTGCATTCAATACCTTTACCAATTGGATTGCACCCACATCGTTACCGTCGAAGGTTTGAAAGTAGACGGAGACCTGAATAGAATCCAGCAATCAATGGTCGACTGCCATGGTGCGCAGTGCGGATATTGCACGCCGGGATTCATCGTGGCGATGTGCTCGCTTTTCGAGCAATGCGAAAAGAAAGAAAAATCGTGCGCCATTACCAGGCAGGAAGTCAGCGACGCGCTCACCGGCAATTTGTGTCGGTGCACCGGGTATGAAGCGATCATCAAAGCGGCGATGAGCGTTGACGAAAAAGAATACAAGCGACTGGAAAATCTCTATCCTCCTCAAGCTCTGGTGAATGTATTTAAAAAGCACCATGACGAGCCGGTTTTGGTTAAGAGTGAAGAGGCGGAGTTTTTCAAGCCGACGGATATTAAATCAGCTGTCGAATATAAGAACAAGAATTCCGGTGCTGTCATCGTATCTGGTGGCACTGATGTTTGTGTCAATCTAAACAAAGGACGCATCGAGCCGCAAAAGATAATGGTTCTGACTCATGTCGGCGGGCTGGATGAATTAAGAACAAATGGCAATACGGTTGAGATTGGCGCGCGGGTTACTTTGCGCAGGCTGGAAGAGTTTTTCCAAGACTCTTTGCCTGAGTTTCACCATATCCTCTGGATTTTCGGCTCGCCCCAAATCAGATACGCCGGAACTTTAGCAGGCAATATTGCCAATGGCTCTCCGATTGCCGATTCGTTGCCATTCTTGTTTGTCTCCGGCGCGGAAGTGGAAGTCGCGGGGCTCAAGGGTGAACGCCGCATTAAGGTCAATCAGCTTTACAGCGGTTATCGCAAAATGGTCTTGACTGAAGATGAAGTCATCGTTCGCATCCACATTCCAATGCCCGCCAAGGCGGCAAAATTGAAACTGTACAAAGTGTCGAAGCGCGAACATCTCGATATTTCCAGCTTCACCGCTGCCATTAGCCTGGAGCGCAATGGAGACAAAATCGCCAATGCGCAGGTGGCATACGGCGGTGTGGCGGCGGTAGTTTTAAAACTGCCAAAGACGGAAGAGTTTCTCAACGGCAAGCCTTTCTCGCTGGACACATTCCGTCAGGCCGGTGAAGTGGCGATGAAGGAAATCACCCCGATAAGCGACGTGCGTGGTTCGAAAGATTACCGCTTGCAATTGGCAGCCAACATAATGGAAAAGTTCTACTTCGAGACCGCTGACGAGAAGGAGCTAGTATGTCCGTAGTCGGAAAAGACATTCCGCATGATTCAGCCGTTGGTCATGTTAGCGGCGAATCAGTCTATATCGATGACATGCCGTTTGCGAAGAACGAATTATTGGTCGACTTTGTCGGCAGTCCTGTCGCCTGCGGCCATATCAAGACTGTCGATTACAGCGCTGCCCTGAAGATCAAAGGCGTGGTCGCCTGCTACACATACAAGGATCTTCCAGGCATCAACAAATTCGGTCCGATTATTCAGGACGAAGTCTTGCTCTGCGAAGATCACTCGTCTTTCATCGGGGAGCCGATCGTTGTAATTGCAGCCGAAACTCGCAAAGCGTTAGCCAGAGCCAAGCGGGCAGTAAAGCTTGAAGTAGAAGAGCTTGAGCCGATCTTGAGTATAGATGCGGCAATATCAAAGCAGGAGTTTTTGGATAAAACATACCGAATAGCGCGCGGAGACGCGGAGCGCGGTATCAGAGAATCAAAGCACAAGCTGGAAGGGACTTGTGTAATCGGGGGGCAAGAACACTTCTATCTCGAATCGCAAGCGGCGCTGGTCGTGCCGGGAGAATACGATCAGTTGGTTGTTCATTCTTCGACGCAGCATCCCAGTGAAATTCAGCAAGTGCTAGCTAAGGTATTGGGATTGAGGCAAAATCAAGTTGTCGTAGTGACCAAGCGAATGGGAGGCGGCTTCGGCGGCAAGGAGTCGCAAGCTACACACCCGGCTGGAATGGCGGCTCTGGTGGCACTGAAGACCAAACGTCCGGCGCGAATCATCTACACCAAAGATGACGACATGAAATTCACAGGAAAGCGTCACCCTTTCCAGAACAACTTTCAGGTTGCCTTTGACGATAACGGTCGAATCACGGCACTGAAAGCTCATCTTTATGCAGATGGCGGTGCGGCTGCCGATCTATCGACCGCTGTTCTTGGGCGTGCTATTACGCACATCGATAATGCTTATTTCATAGAAAACGCTGATGTCGTCGGTCAGATTTGTAAGACCAACTATCCGCCGACCACCGCATTTCGAGGTTTTGGTGGACCGCAAGGAGTGGCGACAATCGAAAGCATCATGCAGGACATCGCCGCCTATCTGGGCAAAGATCCGCTTGATGTGCGCCTGGCTAATTTGTACGGAGTAGATGAACGAAACACTACGCATTATGGACAGTTGCTCAAATACAACACTTTGCCTCAGCTCTTCGACGAGATTGTGGCAAGCTCGGATTACAGAAATCGTCGCCAGCTGATCGATAAGTTCAATACCGAGTCGCGAACCCATCTCAAAGGACTGGCCCTGACTCCGGTGAAGTTTGGGATTTCATTCACAAACACGATGCTCAATCAAGCCAATGCTCTGGTCAATGTCTATCTCGACGGCACGATTCAGGTGTCGACCGGCGCTACTGAAATGGGTCAAGGCGTCAATACAAACATAAAAATGCTCGTTGCCGACGAATTTTCGATTGACCCTGATTGGGTGATCGTGATGACGACATCCACTGAGAAGAATAACAATACGTCCGCCACTGCTGCCTCTTCAGCGACTGATTTGAATGGAAGCGCGGCGGTCAACGCCTGCCGGAAAATCAGAAGCTCGATGGCGGAAGTCGCCGCCAGGCATTTTGACAAAACGGAAATTGGAATCGGAGCATTTCCTGACAGAATCGTTTTTGCAGATGGACATATTTACGACGAGCGCCGACCGCACAATAAATTGAAGTGGCAGGAGCTGGTGGCGATGTCCTATCGCGAGCGCGTCAGCCTTGGCGAGCGTGGCTATTATGCGACTCAAGGCATTGGTTTCGATTGGACAAAGGGACAGGGTTCGCCTTTCTTGTACTTTACCTGCGGATGCGCTGTGGCGGAAGTTTGCATCGACCGATTCACTGGGCAGATGAAAGTCGAGCGCGTTGACATTCTTATGGATATTGGCAAATCGATTAATCCCGGCATTAATCGTGGTCAGATTGTGGGCGGATTTGTGCAGGGAATGGGTTGGGTGACCAATGAAGAATTGAAATATTCAGACAAGGGAGCACTTCTTTCGTACTCACCTACGACCTACAAAATTCCCAACATTCAGGATATTCCGGCGCAACTCACTTGTAATTTCATCGA